>NZ_JBKOQN010000038.1:0-59067 GCF_046764895.1 Nocardia sp. CWNU-33
TGCGGCTGGAAACTTCCATGGGCGAGCTGGAGGTGGGTATCCGCCCGGGCAGTGCGGTGCGGCTGGAAACCAACACTCTGCACGGCAGCGTGCAGAACGTGATGGGACCGGTCGACCGGCCGCGGGATACCGCGGACATTGTGCGGGTGGATGCACGTAACTCGTTCGGCAACATCATCATCCGGCACGCCACCGCCGTTTAGCGCACTCAGCTTCCATCGATCCCGAGGTGCCCGGCGAGCTGTTCGCCCGAGCGTGACATCAGAGAGAAACGCAACCATGAAAATCCAATCCCCAACCGCCGCACAGGATCGCCCGGAACTGCAGAAGGCTATCCAGCAGATCGTCGATTCCGGTTTCGCCGGGGTGTCACTGCGCGTGCACGATGAGCAAGGCGAGTGGGTCGGCAGCGCCGGAGTGAGCGAGCTCGGTGAGACCGAGAAGCCGCCGATCGACGGGCACATCCGGATCGGCAGCAACACCAAGACCTTTACTGCGACCCTGGTGCTGCAACTGGTGGCCGAGGGCAAGATCGGGCTGGACGACCCGGCAGCGGACTACCTGCCCGAGTTCGGGCTGGACCAGCGGATCACGGTGCGGATGCTGCTGCAGCACACCAGCGGGGTGTTCAACTTCACCGGCGAGTACTACCCCGACGGGACGACTGCGCCTGGGATCGCCTGGTCGGGCAAGGAGTGGGTGGACAACCGGTTCAAGACCTACCGGCCCGAGGAGTTGGTGCGGCTGGCGTTGTCCAAGCCGGCACGGTTCGAGCCGGGGACGGACTGGAGCTATTCCAACACCAACTACGTGCTGGCCAGACTGCTGATCGAGAAGGTCACCGGCCGCTTGTTGGCCGAGGAGATGCAGCGGCTGATTCTGGAGCCGCTCGGACTGTCGGACACCGTGGCACCGGCCATCCAGCCGGAGCTCCCCGAGCCGCACGCGCACGCCTACTACCGGTACGAGGACGCCGGCGAGGAGAAGACGGTCGACGTCACCCGTCAGAACCCTTCCTGGATCTCCAGCGGCGGTGACATGATCTCGACTACCCGCGACCTCCACACGTTCATCTCCGCGCTGATGGGCGGCGAGCTGCTGCCGGCCCCGCTGCTGGCCGAGATGTGCACGCCGGAATCCAAGGTCGGTTACGGCCTGGGGGTGTTCGTGCAGGACGCGGGCCCGAACGGCGGCACCGTCATCTCCCACAACGGCGGCATCGCGGGCCACGCGGCGCTGATGTACAGCACGCCCGACGGCGCCAAGACCCTGACCGCCTCGCTGAACTATGTGGACGACGCCGCAATGTCCTTGGCAGCGGCGTTCCAGAAGGCGACGCAGCGACTCGTCGAGGAGGTGTTCGGCGGCGGGCAGGCCGGGTCTGCTGACGCGGCCTAGCCGGCACAGCCGACGGGTTGGACACCGCATGTGCCACGTTCAACGAGCGAGCGTAGACGCGACCAGTTCACGCCAGCTCGCTTGTGCACCCTCCCTCGTCGCCTCGGTGAAGCGCGCTTCACCGAGGCGACGTCGTGCTGTCTGCTCGATCCGGGCCACATCCGGTTGGGAACGATCGGGCAGTCCGCGTACTCCGGCACTCGCCGCGAGCAGCCGCACAGCCTGCTCGTTTTGGTCGTCACGTAGCGCCAGGTCAGCGATCCCGACGAGTATCTGAGCGACAAGAGGCGCGTGCCCCGCCGTGGTTGCTGCCTGGAAGGCCGCGGCATGTTGTTCCCGGGCTTCGTCGAGACCGCTTGCCAGATAGCCGAGCAGGTCATGTATCACCGCACTCATGTTCACCTGCTCCGCGTCGCTGCCCACCATGGTCGTCGCGACGTCGATCTGCTGGTACGCCTGCTCGGTATCACCGCTCCAGCGGGCCAGCTCCGCCTTCGCCAGGGCCAGTTCGGCCAGTGCGTTCGGCCAGGCGACCTGATCCGCGCAGCGCTGCGCCTCGGCCATAGCGGCCGCGCTCGCCTCCGCATCACCCAGTAGCCAGTACAGCTGAGCCTGCCGCGATCGCATCCGGACCACATCCTCGATCGCGCCGACCTCGGTGACCACCGCGATCGCCTGGTCGAGGTGCTCGCACGCACCGGCGAACTCGCCGCGCATGGCGATTCGATTCGCCAGCTCGGTCAGCGCGAACGACATCCCCCAGCGCTCGCCGAGGGCCCGGAACTCGGCGAGCGCCAGCTCGAGATACGCGTCCGCATCCCGCCCGTCGTGGCCGAGCACAATCCGCAACTTGCCCAGCTGCAGCCGGGCCAGTGCACGCACCCAGGGGTCATCGTCGGTGAGCAGCGATTCGAACGCGGGCAGATACTCGTCCGGCCCTTGCAACATGCGTTCCAGCGCGACGACGAACGCCAATGTCGGATGGCCGGCCCGACTGCCCCGGCTGAACTGGTACGCCTTGTGGATCCATTCCTCCACCTGGTACTCGTCATTCCGTCCGGAGCTCACGAAATGCACGACCAGCCCGTACACCGTCGCGCGGGTCCCGTCGTCCACCTCGCCGGGCGCGTCGGCGGCCGCGGTGATCAGTTCCAGGCCCTCGGCCTTGTGCCCGCCGAGCCACCAGTACCAGCCGGCGGCCGCCGCGAGCCGCAGCGCCCCGGTCGCGTCGCCGGCCGCGAGCGCGCCGCGCATCGCAACCGCGATGTTGTCGTGCTCGACCTCGAGCGTGGCGAGCCACTCCAACTGCTCGGCGCGGCGCAGATGCGGCTCCGCGGTGTCGGCGAGTCCGGTGAAGTACGAAAGATGCGCATGGCGTGCCGAATCCGATTCCCCCGCCTCCACGAGCCGGTCCCGGGCGTACTGCTTGATCGTGTCGAGCATCCGATAGCGCGGCCCGCTTTCCCCCGCAGTGTGCAGCAGCGATTTCTCGGTCAGCGCGGTCAGCAGCTCGAGGACCTCCCACTGCTCTACCGCCGCGTTCTTCCCGCCCCCCTGCCCTTCGGGTCCGCCGCCTGTGCCCGTGCAGACCTGCTCGGCCGCCTCCAGGCTCGCGCCGCCGGCGAACACCGCGAGCCTGCGCAGGACCATCCGTTCGGCGTCGGTGAGCAGCTCCCAGCTCCAGTCGACCACCGCTCGCAACGTCCGGTGCTGCGGCAGCGCGGTACGGCTGCCGCCGGTCAGCAGGCGGAACCGATCATCGAGACGGTTGGCGAGCTGATCGAGGGACATGGTGCGCAGTCTGGCCGCGGCCAGTTCGATCGCCAGCGGTATCCCGTCGAGCGCCCGGCAGACGCGCGCCATGGTCGACAGTGTGCGGGCATCGGCCGTGAGATCCTTGTGCACCGCACTGGCCCGGTCCCACAACAGCTGAATGGCCGGGGAGGACTCGATCTCGCTGGGGTCCGCGTTCTCGGTCGGCAACGCCAGCGGCTCGACCTGCCATAATGCCTCACCCGTGATGCCGAGCGGTTCCCTGCTCGTGGCAAGGATCCGCAGCCGCCGGCACTCCCCGAGCACCCGGTGGGCGAACGCCGCCGCGGACTCGATCACGTGCTCACAGTTGTCCAGGATCAACAGCGTTTCGCGCTCGCGGATCGCCGCGATGAGCCGGTCCATCGGTTCCGCATTCGGTGCGCCGCCGAGCAGCGCATCCCGGAGCCCGAGCGCGGCGAGCGCCGATTGTGCCACGTCACCACTCGCGCCGACGGACGCCAGTTCCACCACCCAGGCCCCGTCCGGCAGGTCGTCGAGCAGGGTCCGCGCGGTTTCCAGGGCCAGCCGGGTTTTCCCTGAGCCACCGGGCCCGGTCAACGTGGTGAGCCGATGGTCGGCGATGAGTTCGCGCACGACGGCGACGTCGGCGTATTTGCCGACGAAACTGGTCAACTCGGCCCGCAGGTTCGTCCTGCGGTCTTCCTCCCGCACTCCCACTTCGCCGCGCAACAGCGCAACGTGCAGCGCGGACAGCTCCGGTGAGGGATCTACGCCCAGCGTGTCGGCGAGTGCCTCCCGTGCACTTTGGTACACGATCAGTGCCTCGGCGCCACGACCCGCGGCGCCGAGCGCACGCATCAGCGCGGTGACGAGCCGTTCCCGTACCGGATGCCGGGCCACCAGCTCGGTAAGCTCGGTGATCAACTCGGTACCCCGGCCGAGGCGGATCTCCGTTTCGTATCGATCCTCCAGAGCGGCGAGGCGCAGCCCCTCGAACCGGGCAACCACCGCGTCGACAGCCGCGTTGTCCCGCACATCGACGTCCTGCATCAGCGAACCGCGCCACAGGTCGAGGGCTTCGCGCAGCGGCTCGGCCCGTTGCGCGTCGTCACCGCCGCGGGCCTGGTCGAGAAGCTGTTCGAACCGCACGGCGTCGACAGCGTGGGGTTTCACCGTCAGCCGGTATCCGCCCGCCTGCTTGTCGAGCAACCCGTCCGGCAGCACCCTCCGCAGTCGGGAGACCAGTGCCTGCAAGGCGTTCGCCGCGTCGGAGGGCGGCTCCTCACCCCAAATCCAGTCGACCAGCGTCGCTTTCGGGACCACGCGACCGGGTTCGAGCGCAAGGGCGATCAACAGCGCCCGTAATCGAGCACCTGGTACCTCTATCAATCCGCCGTCATCTACTCGGATCTCGAGCGGTCCAAGCATCCCGATCTGCACCCGGACCATTCTGCCGTGGACGACTGGCAGTCAGCGGGCCGCCCCTCGGATGACAACCGCTCCGAACAACGACCAGCACAGCCCCGGAAGAGTAGACGCGTCGCTGCCAGCGATTCGTCCGCTGCTTCCACTGCCGGATAGTCGGCAGTAGCGCATCCGGGGCACCAGTCGGAACATGTTGCCGGGCAAGCAATTCGATGCCCGATGTGACCAGGTCGAACACCGTGTCAGGTCGGTATCAGGTCCTTATCAGCCGGGCTGGCGACAGTGTTCATATGAATAGTTCAGCAATTGCAGCTTCTGGCCTGCGGAAGGCGTACCGGGACAAGACGATCCTCGATGGCATTTACGGCGTGCGCTCCCTCCCGGTCACCTGGGAGGAGGGGTAACTGATGGAACTCGAGGTGGACCGGGAGCGCTGCATCGGCGCCGGCATGTGCGCACTGACCGCCCCCGGAGTATTCGACCAGGACACGGAGGACGGCCGGGTGGTGCCGCTGGACCCCACACCCGCGCCTGAGCAGGAGCCGGCCGTCCGAGAGGCCGCCCAGGTGTGCCCGTCCGGCGCGATCACCATCGTCTCCGACAACTAGACCATGTCTCCAACACAGCAACCACCACGAAAGGAAACCCGATGAGTCAAACGGTTCCCATCCCCAACGGCCTCCCCTTGGAGCGCAATGCGGGCCCCTTCGACCCGCCCCGCGAGATCACCCGGCTGCGCGAGGCTCGCCCTGTCAGTCCCATGGTCTTCCCCGACGGTCACGAAGGCTGGCTCGTCACTGGCTACGACGCGGTCCGCCGGCTCATGGCCGACACCCGGTTCAGCTCCCGCCGGGACATCGGCGTTGTCCACGTGCCGTACGAGACCCCCGGTATGCCCGTCGCCACCGAGCCGTCCCCGCAGCTGCCGGGCTTGTTCATCGCCATGGACCCGCCGGACCACACCCGGTTGCGACGCAAGCTCACCGGGGCCTTCACCGTAAGACGCATGAAAATGCTCGAAGAGCAGATCATCGACATCGCCGAGCGGCAACTGGACGAGATGGCACGCCTTACCCCGCCGGTCGACCTGGTCAAGGAGTTCGCGCTGCCGGTGCCTTCGCTGGTGATCTGCGAACTGCTCGGTGTCCCCTACGCAGACCGGGAGAACTTCCAGGTCAACTCCGCCAAGTTCTTGGTCAAGGACCAGTCGCTCGAGGAGAAGATGGCCGCATTCGGCGCAATGACCACGTACCTGGCCGAACTGGTCACGCACAAGCGCGCCGCCCCTGGCGAAGACATACTGTCCGACCTGGCCCGCCATGACGACCTCAGCATCGAGGAGCTGACCGGCATCGCCTTCCTGCTGCTGCTCGCGGGCCATGAGACCACCGCCAACATGCTGGCACTGGGCACCTTCGCGCTCCTCGAGTACCCCGAGCAGCTGGCCGAACTGCGCGCTGATCCGGAGCTGGTCCCTGATGCTGTCGAGGAACTCATGCGCTACCTGTCCGTTGCCGATATCTTCTATCGCTACGCCACGGAGGACATCGAACTCGGCGGTGAAACAATCGGCAAAGGATCGACTGTCGTTGTCTCATTACTGGCCGCCAACCACGACCCCCAGCGCTTCGACAACCCCGACACCCTGGATATTCACCGCAAGGCCCGCGGTCACCTGTCCTTCGGCCACGGTGTCCATCAATGCCTCGGCCAGCAGCTGGCCCGCATCGAGATGCGCGCCGGTTTCGACGGACTGCTGCGTCGCTTCCCGACCCTCGAGCTCGCCATTCCCGCCGACGAGGTCAAACTCAAGACCGATATGAATATCTACGGCGTCCACGAACTGCCGGTCACCTGGACGGAAACGGCCCGGTAGAACCGTCGGGCGAGCGCGTCACCTGGGTGGGCAGGCCAATCGAACAGCGGTTCAGGCAACGCCGCGCCCTGTTCGGGTAGGACGATACATCGCGGTGCCGACAGCCTTTTGTCTTGCGGATCGGTCGAGAAAATCGGTCTCCGGTTGCGTTCAGCTCGTCCGGCGTGGACTTGCTGCGAGCTCGATTCGCTGGGCAAGAGCGGTGCAGTCGATTGGTTGGGTCGTGTCGACTACGACGGTGGGTGTGATGCCGAGTGGCTCGGCTTGCTCGGCCCACACCTGCCAGTCGTCGGCCAGGCGCTGCTGGTCCTGATACAGGGCTGGACGGCATCTGCTCGCATAGCGGGCCCTTGCTACCTCGGCTGGGACGTTGCACCACACTTCGACAGCGCGGTCGGCCCGCGTCTGTTCGATGCCTGCCTCGGCGAATGGCAAGTCGCGTGGTTTGAACCACCACGAGTCGATGACAACGGTCGTCGGTGTTGCCCGCGCGAGCGCCCACACCGCGTCCATGGCGATCCCGCCGATTGCGGGGATGACGACCGTATCGTCGACACAGCCGGCCAGTGCCTCCTTCACGACGTCCTTGGACAGGAATTGAGCCCCCAGCGTTGCGGCCAATGACCGGCCCAGCGTCGATTTGCCCGAGCCCGGCAATCCGTTGACCAGCACCAGAAGTTTGTCCACCGGGACATCATGACGAGGGCAGGTCGTGATCGAAGAATGTGAGGACAGGTGGACGGCGGAAGTTCCCCGCTCGATTCGGCGCTGATGTCAGGTGATCCTGATCGGCAGGTCGGTGCGTTGATCGAATTGATCAAGCTCGGTGATGGTGCGGCTGTTGCCGACATTCTGCCGCTTGTCGGTTCGCGTGATGTCGCCGTTCGTAGTGAAGCGGTGCGGGCAATCGGATACCTGGGTGTGGCGCAGGTTCCGGTTGTCGGTCCGGTGCTGGTGCGGATGCTGTCGGATTCGGACGAGATGGTTCGCAACGAAGCGGCCGAGGCGCTCGGCATCGTTCGGTACGATCTCGCGGTCGACGTGCTCGTGGACCTGCTGCGCACCGAGATGTCGTGGCTTGTTCGCGCTTCGATCTCCGAGGCGTTGGGGGGCTATCCGGGACGTGCGACCGCCGCACTGGTCGGGCGCGTGCGCGACGTTGAAGAACTCGGTCCGGTGCGGCGGTACGCGATTGGTTCACTGGGCCGTGCCGGTGACCTGGGGCGTGCTGAAATATCCGCTCTTGCTGAGGAATTCGGTTTGGACGAGGAGATCGGACCGCAATTGCGAATCGCCGCCTATCGGTCGGGCGATCGATCGCAGTTAGAGGGGATCACTCGCGACGCAGCTCGAATGGAAGAGGACGAATCGGCCCGCTTCCTCAACGATTTAGAGGATCTGTTGCGGCCCCCGGTACCACCGACGTTGTCGGAGGACTCCACGCTCATCACGACCATCCTCGATCTGGTCGCGATGCGCTGGCCGTTGTACTCGCGGCAGGCCAGGCATATCCGCGACCAGCTGCCGACAGCGTGACCCAGCGGGCAGCTCGCTGTCGATTTCCACCTCACTTGTCACATCTCGACCATGTCGATCTCACCGCTGGTGACGAATATGACCGGTATGCGGCAACGGCCCTGTAGTCATAACCAGCGAAGATCAGGGTGTTTCCTGATGGTCGGGTGTCGGTGGGGCGTGCCAGTATCGAAAGCATGTACCCGTCTGTGCCCGCGTTCGATGCTGCCCGTGGGTTCGATGCTGCCCGGGGGTTCGACCCTGGTCGGGGATTCGGCGTGCCCGGCGGATCGGGGTCGATGCCGGTGTTCGATCCCGGGCGGTCGCCGTATCCGCGGCTGGTGCGGCGCTCGGGTGGGCGGATTGTCGGCGGGGTAGCGGGCGGTATCGCCGATCACTTCGGGATCGACGTTTTCAAGGTGCGGATGGCATTTGTGCTGCTGTCTGCGTTGGCCGGGGCGGGCATCGTCGGCTATGGGTTGTTGTGGATCTTCACCCCGGGCGGTGCGGATGCGGCTCGGCCTTCCGGTGCGGAGCGCCGGCAGGGGATCGGGCTCGCGCTGCTCGGGATCGGGCTGGCGGTCGCGGTGTCGTGGCTGCTCAGCGGGACCGCGGCAAAGGTGATCATGCCGATCGTGGTGGTTGCGGTCGGTGCGGCGCTGGTGTGGCGCGAATACGACACCGATGGTCCGCGGTCGCTGCTCGGACTGCCCGCGCGTCCGTCGGTGGTGACCTGGTCGCGCATCGTCGCGGGGGTCACGCTGATCGTGCTCGGACTCGGTGTGGTGGTGCTGGCCAGGATCGATCTGAGTTCCCTCGGGTCCGCGCTGATCGCGGTGGCGGTCACCTTGGTGGGGGCCGGTCTGCTGACGGTGCCGCTGTGGCTGCGCATGATGCGGGCGCTGAATGCCGAACGCGCGGCCCGTATCCGCAATGAGGAACGCGAGGAGATCGCATCGCACCTGCACGATTCGGTGTTGCAGACCCTGGCCCTCATCCAGCGGCAGGCCGACGACCCCCAGGAGGTGGCCCGGCTGGCCCGCGGCCAGGAACGCGAACTGCGGAAGTGGCTTTTCGAGGATGCCGGCCCCGCGCAGTCGAGTTTGGCCGCGGCCTTGCGCACGATCGCGGGTGAAGTAGAGGACCAGCACGGGGTGAAGGTCACCCCGGTGACCGTCGGGGATGTCTCGATGGATCCCGGCGACACCGGCGCGGGCCTACCCAAGGAGCACTTCACCGCCCTGCTCGGCGCGAGCCGGGAGGCCCTGGTGAACGCGGCCAAGCATGCCGGAGTCCCGGATATCGACCTGTTCGCGGAGACCGAGCCACACCAGGTGAGTGTCTTCGTGCGCGACCGCGGCGCCGGGTTCGATATCGCGGCCACCCCGCAGGATCGGCAGGGTCTGGCGAAATCCATCCGCGGCCGGATCGAACGACGCGGCGGGCAAGTGGAGATTCTGTCGAACCCCGGCCGGGGCACCGAGGTGCGGATCATCATGCCGCGCAATGATTCCGGTGGTCACGACGATCAGGATGACGCGTCCGCGCCGACCGCTGCCGAAATGGTAGACCGGGTTCGGCAGCCGGTGCATCCCGGAAAGTGACGCAGTCCGCGCGGTTGGTGTGTCGGTTGTCGCGGATGGATCAGGAAGCCGGGGGGTCCGGGTGAGTCTTGTGGTACCGATTGAGTGCGGGCAGCCCGAGGGTGGCCGGCAGTCAGGGTGGGCGATCCACCGACAGGTAGAGGAGAAGTAGGTGGCCGTGCGGGTCTTTCTCGTCGATGATCACGCCGTATTTCGTTCGGGTGTCCGGGCGGAGCTGAGCCGCGAGCCCGATATGGAGGTCGTCGGGGAGGCCGGTGGGGTGGCCGAGGCGGTTGCCGGGATCAATACCGCCAAGCCCGATGTCGTGCTGCTCGATGTGCACATGCCCGAGGGCGGCGGGGTCGCGGTGCTTTCCGGGATCGAGGATGGGCCGGTGTGTTTGGCGCTGAGCGTGTCCGACGCCGCCGAGGATGTGATCGCGGTGATCAGGGCGGGCGCGCGTGGCTATGTGACCAAGACGATCTCGGGATCCGAACTCGCCGACGGCATCCGCCGGGTTGCCGGTGGCGATGCGGTGTTCAGTCCGCGGTTGGCCGGGTTCGTCCTGGACTCGTTCACCGGCAAGTCGCCGGTGCCGGAGCCGCCGCTGGATCCGGAACTGGATTCGCTGACGCCGCGCGAACTGGAGGTGCTGCGCCTGCTCGCGCGTGGCTACACCTACCGCGAGATCGCGGAAACCCTGTTCATTTCGGTGAAAACTGTGGAGACGCACGCCTCCAACGTGCTCCGCAAAACCCAGCAGTCCAATCGCAATGCGCTGACCCGCTGGGCGCACCGCCGTCGTATCGACTGAACGCGCTCACATCACCGCGATGAGAACGGCGATGATCATGATCAAGCCGATCAGCAGGCCGACGGCGATCGCCAGCGGTGCCATGCTCGGCTGCGGCGGCTTGGCGCGCTGGGGCGCCGGTGCGCTCACCCCCACTGCTTGGGTGCGATGCGGCCGCGGCAGCGGCGTCGAGTGCGGACTGCGCAGTCCTGATGCGGAATTCCGCGCCGCCCACGCCGGAATCGTGCCGTCCTCGGTGCGCACCGGAGCGCCGAGAATATAGGGCCCGGTCCCGGGACCGAAAGCGGCGGTGAGGATTTCGTCCCTTGCCTGGGCCATTGTCGGCCGCCGCTGCGGTGCGGGTTCCATCATGTGCAGCAGGGCGTTGGTGAGCATGCCGCTGCGGGTCGGCGGAATGATCTGCGCCATCGCCGCGCGCGTGACGAGGACATCGGTATCGTCGTCGAGACCGAACGGCGGCTGCCCCTCGATCGCGGTGTAGAGGGTGGCGCCGAGGGAGAAGACATCGCTCGCCTCGGTCGGCTGTGCGCCGCGCGCCACCTCGGGGGGTAGGTAGGCGGGGGTGCCGGTGATCACGCCGTCCGGGTCGTCGGAGCCTTCGCCCGCGCCGCGCGAGATGCCGAAGTCGCTGAGCTTGGCCATGCCGACGACCGGACCGCGGTCGGCGACGAGGATATTGCCCGGCTTGATATCGCGGTGCACGATGCCCGCGGCATGCGCGGCGGCCAATGCATCGGCGACCTGGGCGCCGATCTGCGCCACCTCGATCGGCGGCAGCGTGTCGACCAGCGACAATGCCTTCGCGACATTGCGCGATGGCAGGTGCTCCATCACCAGCCATGGCTCGCCCGCCTCCAGTACTACGTCGTAGACGGCGATGGCGTGCTCGTGTGAGAGCTTCGCCGCCACCCGTCCCTCGTGCATGATCTGGCTGCGGATCGCGTTCGCCTCCGCTTCGCCGAGGCCGGCGGTAGAGAGCACCTGCTTGATGGCGACCTCTCGGTTCAGCAGCCTGTCGTGCGCGAGCCACACTGCGCCCATGCCGCCACCACCCAGCTTCGACTGCAGGCGGTAACGGCCGGCGACCAGATAATCCGGGCCGACAATGGGGCGGGGGCGATCGATCATGGGTGCAGGGTATCCGAATTCGGTGGTAGCTGGCCTGATTCGAGTCGAGAGTCCACCAGCCACGGACGGTGATTTCAGCGCTCGTCCATACCGGGCTCGCAGTGCGCGTGACAGTACTCGCGGCGTGCTCTTGACGGATCCCGGGGGTGGGTTTCTACTAAGAAAGTATCGAACGTATATTCGATATCTATCGATAGCTGGATCGGTGCTGGCCTTTGCTTCCGCTGACGGGAATGGGGCTGCCCCGCATGCTTCGCCGTCGGGTCCATCGTGGGAAGTAGGTGGTAGAGATGGGTGCGGATGCGGAATCCCGAACGGGAGTCGGGCGGGATCGGACGCCACCGGGCGTGGCGCGTGGCGATGCGCCGACGCTGGATGAGCTGCGCAGGCGAATGGCGGCGATACCCGGTCGTGGTGCGGCGGCGGCCGAGCGGATCCCGCTCGGCTCCGAACTGCGCCGTGAATCGCTTGCGGTTCCGCCCGCTCTTGCCGAGTTATTGCCCGATGGCGGCCTGGCCAAGGGCTCGGTCGTGGCCTACAACGGGACGAGTTCATTGCTGGCGGGCTTGCTGGCCGCGGTGACCGAGGGCGGTGGGCACGCCGCGGTGGTCGGGGTGCCACGGCTCGGTCTGCTCGCCGCGGTCGAGATGGGCGCTCAGCTCCAGCGGTTGGCGGTCGTCGCCGATCCCGGCCCCGATCCGGTGGAGGTGGCCGCAGTGTTGCTCGACGGCCTCGATCTGGTGGTGCTCGGCCTCGGCGGCGTCGCCGTCCCGCCTGTTCGGGCTCGCGTGATCGCCGCCCGCACTCGCAATAAGGGAGCCACTTTGGTGGTCACCAATGGTGGCTGGGCCAATCCGTCGCTTCGTCTGGACACCAGGGTCGCCGGATACGCGGGCCTCGGCGCGGGCCGTGGCAGGCTCCGCTCGGTATGCCTGGAAGTCGATGTCCGTAGCAAGGCGGGACCGCCTCGCCGCGGTCGGATAGCGCTGCGCCCGCGCGCGGGCCGAGTGGAATGGGTGTCGCTCGAAACCCTCGACGCGACAGTGGAAACGCCGGACATGCGCGGTGCGGCATCGTGAGCGCGTACTTCGGGGGTGTGTCATTCGGGGCGGTAGATCCGGCAAGTGAGGTGACGCCCGATGTGCGTGGTGCGGCACCGTGAGCCGAGCGGGCCTGTGGTGTCGCTCGCCGATGCGAGGTCGGATACGCATGGCCGCGGCCCGATGTGCCGACCTGCACGCTGCCCGGCGCATCGGGACCGGGGCGTCGGACGCGGATGGGCGAGGCCGGACGATACGGCCGATTCATGGGGCGTGGCACGGTGATTCAGCCGGGCCGGGTGCGGAGCGGTTCGCGGGTGCTGGCGCTGTGGTGCCTGGATTGGCCCGCGGTTGCGGCGGCGGCCGTGGCGCAGGTTCCGGCGACTCGCCCGGTGGCGGTGCTGGCGGCGGGCAAGGTGGTCGCGTGTTCGGCGATCGCGCGGTCCGAAGGGGTGCGGCGCGGGCTGCGGCGGCGTGAGGCGCAGGCGCGGTGCCCGAATCTTCTTATCGTGCAGTCGGATCCGGATCGGGATGCACGGTTGTTCGAGCCGGTGGTCGCGGCCGTCGATGCGACGGTGCCTGGGGTGGAGGTGTTGCGGCCGGGGCTGCTTGTGCTCGGTGCGCGTGGCGCGGCGCGGTTCTTCGGATCCGAGGAGGTGGCCGCGGAGCGACTGGTCGATGCGGTGGCCGCGGTCGGGGTGGAAGCTCAGGTCGGGATCGCCGACGAACTGTCCACGGCGGTGATCGCGGCGCGGCGCGGCGCGATCGTGCCGCCGGGGGACGGCGCGCGATACCTTGCTCCACTGCCGATAGCCGAGCTCGCCGTCGAGCCGAGCTTGGCTGCGCCGGAGCGCGCCGACCTGGTCGATCTATTGCACCGCTTGGGACTACGACGGATCGGTAACTTTGCCGCGCTGACCTCGGTCGAGGTCGGATCGCGCTTCGGCGCCGACGCCGTGCTCGCGCACCGCAGCGCGCGTGGCGTGCCCGAGCGCCCGCCGTCGGCTCGTCGTCCGTCGCCGGATCTGACGGTGCAGTACCGCTGCGATCCGCCGATCGATCGAATCGATGCGGCCGCCTTCGCCGGTCGCATGCTCGCCACCCGATTGCACGCTGTGCTCGCCGCGGCCTCGGTGTCCTGCACCCGGTTGTCGGTATTCGCGGAAACTGAATCGGGCGAACAACTTTCGCGTATCTGGCGGTGTGCGGAGCCGCTGACTCCCGAGGGCACCGCCGACCGGGTGCGCTGGCAATTGGATGGCTGGCTCACTCGACGCGACGGTGCCAGGCCCACCGCGCCGATCACGCTGCTGCGACTGGAACCCGTCGAAGTGGTGGCCTCCGGTGCGCTCCAGCTAGGGCTGTGGGGTGGGGTCGGCGAGGAGGACGAGCGGGCTCGTCGCGCCCTGATCCGGGTGCAGGGCCTGCTCGGCGGCGAGGCGGTGCAGGTCGGTGTGCTCAGCGGCGGTCGCGGCCCCGAGGAACGCATCACCATGGTCGCGCTCGGCGACGAGCCGGTGCCCGCCACCGACCCGGCCCTGCCCTGGCCGGGCCGCATGCCCCAGCCCGCGCCCGCGGTAATCCTGGTGAACCGTCCCGCGGTGCGCCTGGAAGCGGCTGACGGCACCCCGGTCCAGGTCACCGACCGTGGTCTGTTCACCGCGGACCCGGCCCGCCTGCACTGGGGGAGCCGGAACTGGCACTTGGCGGGCTGGGCTGGACCATGGCCGGTGGACGAGCAGTGGTGGACGCCCGAATCGCCCACCGTCGCGGCCGGCGTCGCGGCCCGCGCGCAGGCTCAACTCGCAGGCGAACCTGCCGACGTCCGCGTTCTGCTCCTCATCTACTACTCCGAAACCTGGCGCGCCGAAGGGCTTTACGACTGACCGGGCCGCGTCCAGACCATGGCCATGGTGAAGGGATGACCGCGCAGGTCCGCCCATTTGGGCTTGGCCGCCAGCCAGGCGTCGTCCACAAGCGCCTCGACCATTTCGGTGAGCACCCAGCCCGCCGCCAGCGCCGCGGACATGTGCGCGCTTACCAGATGCAGCTCGGTGCTGATCGCGACCGGCGCACCCGATGCAGTCGTGTAATGCGTCGGCATCCCGGTCACCATCATGAACTGGGGGTGGTAACTGACCATGACGCAGGAAGCGCCCGGCGCGGCCAGCCGCCATGCCTCTGCGTAGTAGGGCTCGAGTTGCGGCAGGTGCTCGTCGATCAGCGAGGAGATCACCAGATCGTAAGCGCCGTTGGGCAATCCGGTATCACGAACGTCTGCCCGCGCCAGCGTGGTGTGCGCACCGCGGGTCCTGGCCAGCTCCAACATGCCCGTGCTCATATCGACGCCGTCGATATTCGTGATCCCACGACCGCGCAGCCAAGCGCCGGTGCGGCCGGTCCCGCAGCCGAGATCGGCGGCGCGCCGCACGCGCGCCCAATCCGGATGGTGCAGCCGCGCCAGCAGTGCGAGGTCCATCTCGTCCATGACGGTCTGCTCGTAGGTCGGAGCCCACCCGTCGTATCCGGTGGCGACGTCGACGGTGGGATAGTTACGGCGGTCGAAATCCGCGAAGGACGGCATGGAGCGAAGTATTGCCTGGACCGCGCGGCACTCGCCAGCCGATTTCCGCCGGATGCGCCGACCGATCGCCACGCGTAGCGAGTCCGCACTCATCCTGATGATGATGCCCCGGGTTGTTGCGGAGGTGCTCCTGGGACTCGGTGTGGTCGATGGTGCGTCTGGGAGTGATCCCCGCAACAAGTCGGGAGTCGGTGCCGGGTGCCCTCGGTATCCTCGGAGATCGTGGATCTGACCGTGAGCCGGGCTGTGCTCGATGACGTACAGATCGCCTACCGGGATTTGGGGGCGGTCTCGCTCGATGCCGTTCCGGTAGTGCTCGTGCACGGCATGGGTGGGGATGGGCATACCTGGGATCGGTTCGCGCACACGTTGGTGCAGGCGGGCCGCCGGGTGATCATCCCCGACCTGCGCGGGCACGGCCGCAGTTCCCACACCGACTCCTACCTGTTCGGTGAATTCGGCGCCGATGTGCTGAAACTGTGTGACCGACTCGGTCTGAGCACCGTGGACCTGGTCGGACATTCGCTCGGCGGCTACGCGGTGTCCTGCGTTGCGCAGGAGCGGCCCGAATTGGTGCGACGTCTCGTCATCGAGGAATGCCCGCTGCCGCTGCGCTCCGGGGACGAAGAAATGACGCTGACCCGCCGCTTTCCGACCGTGCCCGAACTCTGGCACGCCGCTACCAGCCTGATCCGGCACCCACGCGCAGTGCTGGCTTTCGACCGTTCGATGACGCGGACCGCGCTGGAACAATTCCGCAAACCCAACCCGGAATGGTGGGACCGGTTGCGTGACATCACCGCACCGACCCTGGTGCTGCGCGGCGGCCCCGGCGGCATGGTCGACCCGGAGAAACTGGCCATCATGCGTACCGACATCCCGGACTGCACAGTGACGGCGTTCTCCTGCGGCCACAGCATCCACCGCGACCGCTACCGTGAATTCGAGGCCGCCGTCCTTCCGTTCCTCGCGATGTACTGAGGAATCCATTCTCTTTCTCGCGGGAGTTAGTCAACAGAAGTTGCTTATTGCCGCCGATGCGGTATCGGCGCTGTCGGGCAAGATCTACAGTAAAGCGATGTTCGCACTCGACCATTCGGTCTTGTTCTTTCTTGACGAGCAGTCGTTGCGTGCTCGGCTCGTGGACAACCACGCCTCGGTGGACGGGGTATGGCCGAGATTCGGCAACAAGGGACCGGTGCACGTTTCGCTGAACCAGATGCGAGCGCGGCGTATCGAGAAGTTCGCGCTGAAGTTCGCCGATGGCAAGCTGGGCTGACGTGGCACGGGTCGTGACGCGCCGATGAGCGGATTCGAGGGCATGTTGTGTTCGGCGGCGACCGCCGATATTCCATTGCCGGGTACCGCGACTCGGGTGACCGGCTGGCTGTGCGTCGAGCAGCCGGGTGCGTGGGGCCGCGATGTCATCGGTGACGAGGTGCTCGGGCCGGAGATCACTGCCGAACTGGCGGCCCGCACCAAGGCGGCGCAGGTCCGTCCGACGCTGATCCGGCGGCCGGGACGCAGTGAATTCACCGGTGCCAGAACGGTTTTGATCGCAAGCTCGCGGCCAGAGGGTTCGTGGTGCGAACGCTTCGAGATCACCGATCTGAAGCAGCTGCTCGACCTGGATCTGCACCTGCTCAACGGTCCGCCACCGGGAATCGGTGCACCCGTCGACGATCCGCTCGTCCTGGTGTGCGCCCACGGAAAACGCGACCAATGCTGTGCGCTGCTCGGCCGCCCGATCGCCGCGAGCCTGGCCGCCGAATACCCCGGCCGCGCGTGGGAGTGCTCGCACACCGGTGGCCACCGCTTCGCCCCCGCTGTGGTCCTGCTGCCCTCCGGCCTGACCTACGGTCGCCTCGATGCCGCCGGCGCGAGGCAAGCGATCGAAGCCGCCACCCGCGGCGAGGTCTCGATGACCGGTCTTCGCGGCCGCAGCTGCTACAAGCCCATCGAACAGGTCGCCGAACTCGCTGTGCGCGAACAGATTTCCGCAGCTACCGACGAACTCGCGGTGCAACTCGAGCCCACCGCAACTACCTTCGGCCCGATGGGTGCCTCGGTGGAGTCTGCGTCGGCTTCTGTGCCGGTGGGGGACTCGGCAGGGTCTGTGTCGGCCTCCGCGCAGGTCGGTGCCTCGGTGGCGCCCACGACCGCCCCCACGGTGGCGAGTGCCTCGGCCGACCCGACGCTGGCAGGCGCAGCAGTGGTCACTCACCGTGATGGCCGTCGTTGGCGTGTGACCGCACGCTCGGTGGCCTTCGCTCCACGTCAAGCCAGTTGTGGCGCGGCGCCGAAGCCGGTGACCGCGGTGGTCGCCGACGAAATCGAGCTCCTCGCCGACGATTAACGCTCGAGATCGCCGAATCTCGAGTGGCGGGTAACCTACGGGCCGCTGGAGTGTTCGCCGAGGGAGGGCTTGATGACAAATCCAATGTGGGGGCCGAATATGCAAGGGGCACTGCCTCATCCGGGTGGACAGCACTCGCATCCCGGCGGAAATCCCGTGCCGCCGGGTTTTCAACCGCCGCCGGGATATGAGCAGCCTGTGCCCGGGCTCCAGCCGCCGCCCGGATACCATTCGCCGCCGGGGTATCAGTCGCCGTCGCCCGGGTATCAGCCTCCTGCTCCGGGGTATCAACCGTCGCAGCCGGGGTATCAGCCTCTTGCGCCCGGGTACCAGCACCCCTCACAACCTCCCGAGCCTCATGGTGCACCACCGCAGCAGCCTCCTGCTCTCGACCCCACCGCGACGGGGAGCCCGGCGGTGCAGGCGTATCTCGCGGCGGTCGCACATCACATGGCCGGTGGCCAGATGCAGATCTCGCAGAACTGGATCGGTCAGGTGTGGAGCCTGATCGGCATCGCCTCGGCCGTCGAAACGCCGGTCAATCCGATGACGCTCACGATCTGCGTCGCCACTGTGGCCGAGGTGTCGCCTGCCGCGCTCGCCGACTTTCCGCGCCAGGTCGACGGTTTCGCGCGGTCCCTGCGCAAACAGAGCGTGTTCGGGGTGAAGGGCGGCACGATGGCCGTCGCCGCGCTGGTGTCCGAACGCGTGCGTCCCGGCGTTCTGAAGAAGTTGACCAATAAGCCGATGAGTTTCGGTTCGATAGTCGTGCCCGCGGTGGTCGATCTCGGGGCCGGGCAGCTGCACATCGCCGCCAACACCCCGTTCTTCGGCATGGCTATGTGGGGCGCCGTCCGTGCGCAGGCGCGCAACTATCTCCCGGAACCGCGCCTGGTACTGGGCTGATCGCTGCGGCGCCATCGCCCCCTGCGCGATGGCGCAGCAGCGCTCACCAGTGGGTGCCGGGAACCCAGCGACCGGCGCGGCGCAGGGCGGTGCCGGTGACGCGGCGTGCCGTCGACTGCGGACGTGGCTCACGTTGGGGGGTAAGGGTTTCCGATATTTCCTCCGGGTCGGATTCCGTTTGCTCGCCCTTGGCCGCAGGAGAGTCGGGCAGTGCGCGGTAATAGCGGTGCAGGATGCGGTCGCGGATCTTGGGGGTGAGCAGGGCGCCGTATTCGGCGAAGGTGCCCAGTGGCACATCGATGCGCTTGGGGCGTTCGGTGAGCGCGCGCACGATGGTGGCCGCCGCCCATTCCGGGGACTCGGCCGGGCCCTGATCGCCGCTCGGGGTGATCATCGGAGTGCGCACCAGCGGCATGTGGATGGTGGTGAAAGTGACACCGTCGGCCATGGTTTCGACCGCAGCCACCTCGGTGAACTTGTCCAGCGCTGCCTTGCTCGCGAGATATGCGGCGAAGCGCGGGGTGGCCACCTGCACACCGGCGCTGCTGATGTTGACGATGTGGCCGAACTTGCGTTCCCGCATCTGCGGCAGCAGGGCAAGCGTGAGCCGTAATGCGCCGAAGTAGTTGACCGCCATGGTGCGTTCGAAATCGTGCAGCCGGTCGGTGGAGCGGTGGATGGCGCGGCGGATGGAGCGGCCGGCATTGTTGACCAGCATGTCGACGTGACCGTGTTCGTCGAGGATGGCCTTGACGACCTGGTCGACGGATTCGGAATCGGTGATGTCGCACTGATATCCGTAGGCGATGCCGCCCTCGGCTCTGATTTCTTCGACCACGGTCGTGAGTTCGTCGCCACGGCGCGCGAGCAGGAACACGATGGCTTTCTTGTCCGCGACGGCAAGTGCCGCCGCCCGGCCGATGCCGGAGGAAGCGCCGGTGATGAGGATGTGTCGGCCGGTGAGGTCGCGGCGGTTGCGCCGGGCCGGGCCGCGCGGGCCGGTGTCGTCAGCGGATGCTCGGGTCATCGCTGCTCCTTTGCAGGTCGATTTGGCACGAACTTACTCTTAAGTAAGTTTACCTGCCAAGTGGGCCCCGTCACAGCAGGGCTCACGTTCGAACGCATCTCGAATCCTTCGAACATATGTGCGATACTCTGCGCATGGCGGACGATCGGATGGCGGAAGTATTTGCCGCGGTGCGGCTCGGAAGTGGGAACCCGGAGGCGGCCCAGCGGCTGCTCGAGGAATTGTGGATCGAGATCGGTGCCGGCGGAGATCCCTTGCACCGCTGCCTGATTGCGCATCATCTTGCCGATCTGCAGGACGCCGCCGATGGGGCGCTGCTGTGGGATCAGCGCGCGCTCGCCGCGGTATTCGGTCCCGGTGTTCCGCTCGACGAAGGGCTCCGCGGTTTCCTCCCCGCGCTGTATCTCAGCCTGGCCGACAGTCATCGCCGCGTCGGCGATTTCGACACCGCCCGTATGCAATTGGCCATCGCCCGCGGCCATCTCGACATCCTCGCCAACGACGCCTACGGCGCTGTGATCCGAGCCAAGCTCGACCGGGTCGGGGCCGCGCTGACCGCCGCGTCGAAAGAGTCGCTGTCAGCCGGCTGACCTGCGACGACGGGTGAATCTCCGAGATCGCCGCCCGTTGCCCCTTCTTAATCTTTCGAATGTATGTTCGAGAATTGAGGAGGTGATATGTCATGGGTTGGAGCAACGGTCCACCGACCTGGGCGGAGCTGGAGCGGGTGCTGTCCGGGCGTCCCGGCCGGACCAACCCGGAGGCGATGTACCCCGGCGACGGCGGCGACAGTCCGGCGTGGTCGCGCAAGCGCGGCGCGTATCGGGCCGAGCCGGTCGAACCCGCCGAGGGGCCGGTGGTGCCGTATGCGGAGTTGCACGCGCATTCGGCCTACAGCTTCCTGGACGGGGCGAGCCAGCCGGAGGAACTGGTGGAGGAGGCGGTCCGGCTCGGGTTGGCGGCGATCGCGCTCACCGACCACGACGGCTTCTACGGAACCGTGCGCTTCGCGGAGGCGGCCAAGGAATGGGGGATGCCCACGGTCTTCGGCGCGGAGCTGTCACTCGGTGCGCAGCGGCAGGCGGCGGCGCAGGCCGCAGGCGCGGATTCGGCGCCGCGCACCGGCTCGCCCGACCCCGCCGGTCCGCATCTGCTCGTACTCGCCAGGGGCCAAGAGGGGTATCGGCGACTATCGCGTGAGATCGCGGCCGCCCACATGGCCGCGGGGGAGAAGGGCATTCTCCGCTACGACCTCGACGCGCTCACCGCCGCGGCGGACGGGCACTGGCATATCCTGACCGGTTGCCGCAAAGGCCATGTCCGCCAAGCCCTCGAGCGTGACCTCGGTGCGGGCGACTCTCGCCTCGCCGAGGCGGAAGCGGCCCTGCGCGATCTGATGGCACGGTTCGGCGCCGACCGGGTGAGCGTGGAGCTCACTCACCACGGCATTCCGGAGGACGACGAGCGCAACGCCCATCTCGTCGCGCTGGCCGACCGGCTCGGTCTACCTGTGCTGGCCACCACCGGAGCGCATTTCGCGGGACCCGGCCAGCGTCGCCGCGCCATGGCGCTCGCGGCGATCAGGTCGCGCCGGAGCCTGGACGAGATCGCAGGCTGGCTGGCCCCCACCGGGGGTGCACACTTGCGCTCCGGCGCGGAGATGGCGCAGCTGTTCGCCGCCTGTCCGCAGGCGGTGGCGAACGCGGTGGCGCTCGCCCGCGAATGCGCCTTCGATCTGAAGTTGATCGCACCGAGGTTGCCGCCGTTCGATGTGCCCGCCGGCCACGACGAGAAGTCGTGGCTGCGTGAGCTGACACTCGCGGGCGCTGCCGACCGATATGGTCCACGAGCGGGAAATCCCCGGGCATACCAGCAGATCGAGCACGAGCTCGCCGTGATCGACAAGCTGGAGTTCCCCGGCTACTTCCTGGTGGTGCACGACATCGTCACCTTCTGCAAGGACAACGACATCCTGTGCCAGGGCCGCGGTTCGGCGGCCAACTCGGCGGTCTGCTACGCGATCGGCATCACCAATGTCGACCCCGTCGCCAACAATCTGCTGTTCGAACGGTTCCTCTCCCCGGAGCGCGACGGTCCGCCCGATATCGATGTCGACATCGAATCCGATCGCCGTGAGGAGGCGATCCAGCACGTCTACACCAAATACGGTCGCGACTATGCCGCTCAGGTGGCCAATGTGATCACCTACCGCGGTAAGTCCGCGGTGCGTGATGCCGCACGCGCACTGGGCTTTTCACCGGGCCAGCAGGATGCGTGGAGCAAACAGGTGAGCCGCTGGACCGGTGTCGGTGGCGAGACCGGCACCGACATTCCCGCGGAGGTGCTCGAGTTGGCCACCGAAATCGAGGGTTTGCCGAGGCATCTGGGCATCCACTCCGGCGGCATGGTGATCTGCGACCGGCCCATCGCCGATGTCTGCCCGGTGGAGTGGGCGCGGATGCCCGGCCGCAGTGTGCTGCAGTGGGACAAGGACGATTGCGCCGCGGTCAATCTGGTGAAGTTCGATCTGCTCGGCCTCGGCATGCTCTCCGCACTGCACTACATGATCGATATGGTGCGCGAGCACAAGGAGGAGACGGTCGAGCTGCACAAGCTGGACCTGAAGGAAGCCGCCGTCTACGAAATGCTGTCGCGCGCCGACTCGGTGGGCGTTTTCCAGGTGGAGTCACGCGCTCAGATGGCCACGCTGCCCCGGTTGAAACCGCGGAAATTCTACGACCTGGTCGTGGAGGTGGCGCTGATTCGACCGGGTCCGATCCAAGGCGGCTCGGTACACCCCTACATCCGCCGCCGCAACGGGCTCGAAGAGGTGACCTATGACCATGAGGCCCTGCGGAATTCGCTCGCGCGTACCCTCGGCGTGCCGCTGTTCCAGGAGCAGCTCATGCAGATGGCCGTCGATGTCGCCGGTTTCACCGCCGCCGAGGCCGACCAGCTGCGCCGTGCCATGGGTTCCAAACGCTCCCCGGAGCGCATGGAGCGACTCAAGGACCGGCTGTACGAGGGTATGCGCGAGCTGCACGGCATCACCGGCGAGATCGCCGACCGGATCTACGAAAAGCTCTATGCCTTTGCGAATTTCGGCTTTCCGGAAAGCCATTCGCAGAGCTTCGCCTCGATCGTGTTCTATTCGTCGTGGTTCAAGCTGCACCATCCCGCGGCCTTCTGCGCCGGTTTGCTGCGCGCCCAGCCGATGGGCTTCTACTCTCCGCAGTCGCTGGTCGCCGATGCCCGCAGGCACGGGGTGCTCGTGCACGGTCCCGACATCAATGCCAGCCGCGCCGAACCGACTCTCGAGCAGCGCGGCACCCAGGTGCGCCTCGGCCTCGCGACAATCCGCCACATCGGCGCCGATCTCGCCGAACGCATTGTCGCGGCCCGCGGGTCGGTGCCGTACACCTCCTTCGTCGACCTCACCGGCCGCGTGGAACTCACTGTCACTCAAGCGGAGTCACTCGCCACGGCGGGCGCGCTCGGCAGCCTCGGCAGCACTCGCCGCGAGGCGCTCTGGGCGGCGGGCGCCGCCGCGGGTGAACGTCCCGACCGTCTGCCCGGCACTGGCGCCGCCACCACCGCCCCTGCCCTGCCCGGCATGAGCGAACTCGAACTCGCCGCCGCCGACGTCTGGGCCACCGGCGTCTCCCCTGGCAGCTACCCCACCGAATTCCTGCGCCCCCAACTCGACGCCCTCGGTGTCATCCCCGCCTCCGGCCTGCTCGCCGTCCCCGACGGCTCCCGAGTCCTGGTCGGCGGCGCCGTCACCCACCGGCAGCGCCCCGCCACCGCCGCGGGCGTCACCTTCCTCAACCTGGAAGACGAAACCGGCATGGTGAACGTCGTCTGCTCGGTGGGCCTGTGGACCCGTTACCGCCGCCTGGCCCAGGGCGCCCCTGCTCTCCTCATCCGCGGCCGCGTCCAGAACGCCGAAGGTGCGGTCAGCGTGGTCGCCGAGCATCTGCAGCGCATGGACCTGCGTATCGAGGCGAAGTCTCGCGACTTCCGTTGATGCTCAGAACATTCCGTTCTGGTTGACCGAATCCGCCGGGATCGGCTGCGTGCGGCAGTCCACGGTGCGGTATCGATCCGACTCAACCAGCCGGACCAGCCGTGGCCGCCGCTCACCGATCAGATCGAAAGGTTCCTCGTCAGGCTGGTCGGTGTCGCACCGGCGGGATAACCCGGGTGGCGAGCTCGGTGACCGAACTCACTGCAGCGGCTAGTCTTCGGTCATGCGCAAGCTTGCTGTCGTGATGACCGGCCTGCTGGGTTTGACGTTGCTCGTCGGGTGCGGTGACGACAACGGCAGCTCCGCCTCGGATGGGTCGACCATGGCCACTGCCGTCGCTCCCGCACCCGCGATCGCGCCGCCAGGGCTGCGCGAACAAGGCCCGGCGACGAAACAGGACAACCGTGGGCAAGGCGGTGAGTCGATCGCGCTGCGTAAGGAGGTCGTCACCGGCAGCGTGTCCCTCACCGCGAGCGACCCGGTCGGCACCGCCGGCAAGGTCGCTGATCAGGTGCGGCTGCTCGACGGCCGGATCGATAGCCGCACCGAACAACCGGGCAGCGACGACGTCGACCCGAGCGCCACGCTCACGGTGCGGGTGCCCTCGGACAAGACGGACAAGTTCATCGACGGCCTCGGCGGCCTCGGCCGCGTCACCCAAGTGAGCACCAACCGCGATGACGTCACAATGCGGTGGGAAGACCTCGACGCGCGGATCAAGGCGCTCCAGGCCTCGGTCGACCGGCTGCGCGCACTCATCGTCGGCGCAACAAGCACCGCGGATCTCATTGCCGCCGAAAGCGCATTGTCCAGCCGCCAAGGCGAACTCGACAGCCTCACCGCGCAGAAGCGTCACCTCGACGACCAGGTCGCACTGTCCACGTTGACCATCGACATCACCACCGCAGACAAGAAGTCCGACGACGACGGGCCGACCAATTTCTGGGACGGCATCGTCTCGGGTTGGCACTCGCTGATGGACTGGCTGAAGGACGCGGTTGTCTTCAGCGGCAAGGCAATTCCGTGGCTCGGTTTCCTCGTGGTCGTCGGCGCGGTGGTCTGGGGCATCGTGCGCATCGTGCGGCGGCCCGGCCGGAAACCAGGTGCCACGGCGACAGAAGAATCGGCCACGCCGAAGAAACCGGCGGTCGCGGCGGAATCGGTGCCCGAACCGAAGGCTGCGGCCACCTCGAAGAGCCCCGATACCAGCGGCGAGACAGGAGCGGCAGGTGTCGACAGTAGTAAGGGCGACGATAAAACCGAACAGCCGTAAAGGCCCGCTCGTCGAAACCCTCGACGACGGCACTCTGCAGCTGTACGTCCGCGCCCCCGCCGTCGAAGGCAAGGCGAACAAGGCCGCCATCGAACTCCTTGCCGAGCACTACGGCGTTCCCAAATCCGCTGTCCGCCTGGCCGCCGGCGCGACCTCGCGCTTCAAACGCTTCGAAGTCGACCTCTGAAATTCGTGGGCTCCCGGATAAGGGACGAGGCGTTTACACCCCGCCGGGAAAACCGAGTTGCCGCCAAGCTTCGTACACGGTGACCGCGGCTGCGTTGGACAGGTTCATCGACCGCCGCCCCGGCAGCATGGGAATCCGCAACTGCTCAGTGATATGCGAGTCGGCAAGCACCTCCGTGGGCAGACCGGTTGGCTCGGTGCCGAACAACAGCACATCCCCCTTCCGATAGGTCACCTCGGTGTAGTGCGTCCGGGCCTGCGTAGTGAACGCGAACACTCGCTCGGGCCGCAGCGCCTGCCACGCCGCCGCCAAATTCTCGTGCACCGTCACCGAAGCCAGATCGTGGTAGTCCAACCCGGCCCGTCGCAGCTTCGACTCCGAAAGGTCGAACCCCAGCGGTTCGACCAAATGCAGCTCACACCCGGTCCCGGCGACCAGTCGGATCGCATTGCCGGTATTCCCTGGGATGGCCGGCTCGTGAAACATCAATCGGAACACCAGGCCAGTCAATCAGGTTCTGTTGCAGCCAACTTGTTTGCCTACCGTCGGCGATCGCAGGATCGGCCATGGTTCACTGACTGAGCTGGTCAGTCGGGTAACAGGCGGAAGGGTTCCCGGCGACGGGTGCGGACGACGCTGAAGTGTCGCCTGTCCAATGTCGCCACTTCGCCTATGTCGAGTCGTTCTGCCACCGCGATAACAGACGCATCGACAGTGGGAAGTCGGCGTATTTCCGGACAAGTTCGGCCATCCGCAGGAGGTCGGCCTGTGTGAGATCAACAAGCTTGATCTCCTCGTTTGCGATCGACTCCAGGAAGGTGGCTTCCGCCTCGGGCCCTACGCGGGTCTCCAAGAAATAGCAGACTTCTGCAAGCACCGGGCTCGGTATGAGTAGCGGTCCGGTATGCAGCTCGAGGAGGTCCAGACAACGTCGATGGTCCGCGTCATTGTCGTTGAGTACGGCAACGAGAGGCCCTGTGTCGCAGACGATCACTCGGCTTGTCTACCACGTTCCTCGCGGAGGAACTCCTCCGACCTGGCAGCAAGATCGGGCTCGGCATGCATCAAACCTGCGAAGGAGAGTCGCCTGCGTCGTTCACCGGTCGGTTTGCTCGCCGCACCGCTTTCAGCGGAATCAACGACGACCAGCTGCAGCGCGACAGCACGCAGCGCACGTGCCTGGTCCGGGGTGAGGCGATCGACCAGACTGTGCAGGTCGTCATAGTCATGCGCTGCGGTCATGCCATTGATTCTAGTGAATCCAATTGATTCGACTGCATCGAAACGGTTCGCAATCGGTCATCCGCGGCAGTATCCGCATACCACGCGGGTGCGTGGCTGTGGGCCGGAGAAGCCCTACTGGGCAGGCCGCTCCGGCAGGGCGCAGGCCATGCCGTCCGCCATTCCGGTTGGACGCACGCCGAGGCCCTGGTTGAGGCGGGCCCGTTCGTTCTCCCAGGCGATGGTGGTGGCCAACTCGGCGACCTGTGCCTTGGTCAGCTGTGCCAGCAAGGCGGTGCGCAGGTCGTCGAGCTCGGTGGCCGGGGTCGCGGTCATGGCTTCGGCGAAGGAGATGACGAGTCTCTCCAGGTCGCTGTAGGCGTCGCTGGTTCGGTAACGCGGCAGGTCGGTGAGTTGCTGCTCGGTGAGGCCGCTCGACCGGGCCACCGCGGAGCCGATGTCGAGGCAGAACTCGCAGTTGACAAGGCCGGCGGTTTTCAGTTCGGCAAGGTCCTTGAGCTTCGGATCCAGTCGATTGCTGAACAGCATGGCCGTCTCGTACCCGATCGTGCTTATCAGGACCTGTGGTCGTCGGATGAGCCAGCCGAGTAGATCGGACCGGTTTCGCTTCGCCTGTCGAATCGCGAGCAGGGTTTGTCGAATCCGTGCGAATGCCTTCATTGCCGGTACCTCCTTGCGTCGGATCAACCCACCGTACCTCGAAACTACGCTCTGTAGTAGAAACTTTCCACGCTCCGAAATAGTGGTGCCAGTCGGCGGCGCGGCTTTGTTTACGCCGGACATCTCATCGAGGTCGAAGGCGTCGCCGTCGTCGAATAACTCACGGTGGGATGACCGCTGTCTGTGACCGGCCGCCTGGTGTCTGCAAGAATCGGTGCCGTGACCGACGTGGACGCCTCTGCCGCCGACCGGCAGTCCGGTAGGAACCGGGGTGAGCAGTTCCTGCGCTCTCACCTGCCGATGGTCATCGTGGCGGTGGTCATCGTGCTCGCGGTGATTTTTGTCGCCTCGGATCGCTGGCGTCGTGGGGCGCTGTTCTTCGGTGGCGCGACGCTGCTGGCTGCCGCCTTCCGGCTGTGTCTGCCGACGGCTCGGGTCGGCCTGCTCGCGGTGCGCAGCAAGCCCTTCGATGTCGCGACCTTGAGCATCCTCGGCACCCTGATCGTCTTCATCGCCGCGACGATCAACACCCTCGGCGTCAGCTGACGGGGCAGCGCTCGCATCGGATCCGTGACTGGGGGTGACGGAGCGAAATTTAGGTGGGCACAAGGTCGTTCGGTTGTCCTCGCCGATGTCGTCGGCGAGGACGACGCCCGCATCGGCTAGTTCACCGGTCGGCGGGGTAGCGCTCGGCGAACACGGTGTGCTCGCGCGGGCGGCGACCGGGGTGCGGTGGGTTGGCGTCGCTGTAGCCGAGGGTGACCATGACCGTGATGGCGAGGTCGGGGCGGTCGTCGATGCCGATGGCCTTCTTGACGAGGTCCGGGTCCCAGCCGTTCATCGGCGCCGAGGACAGGCCGAGGCTGGTGGCTGCGAGCATGACGTAGGTTGCCGCGATCATCGCGTTCTTCACGGCGTTCTCGCGGATCAGCCCGCGTTGGTGCAGCGAGTGGAATTCGGCGCGGGAGTCGAACATCGCGGTGAACTCCGCGTTCCATGCGCCGTTGCGGCCCGCCAGTTCAGCGATGTCGGTATTGCTCGCCTCCCAGGCTGCCGTCTCGGCGACGAAGACCAGCACCACCGGCGCCTCCAGTGGTTGCGGCTGGCCGAAGGCGGCGGACGACAGGTTGTGGCGGCCGGACTCACTGGTCACCACCACGATCGAACGGTCTTGCATATTCCACGCAGTTGGCGCCTCGACCGCCAGATCCAGCAGCTCCTCGAGCAATTCCCTCGGCACCGGGTCCGGGCGGTAGTGGCGCGTGGTGCGGCGGGTGCGAATGGCGTCGGGAACCGAAAGTGTCTGTGTTGTCATGATTCTTACTATCGGAGAGTTACTCTCCAATGTGAAGACGGCACTTGAAAGTGCGTTACACTCGAAAACGTGCGTACGATCCATGAGGCCAGTGGGCTGCCTGCCGATGTCTACTCGGCGAAGTGTCCTACCCGGCAGCTCCTCGACCAGGTCGCGGGTAAGTGGACGGTGTTGATCGTGGATGCCCTCGCCGACGGGACGATGCGCTACACAGACCTGTACCGCCGCATCGATGGCGTCTCGCAGAAGATGCTCACGCAAACTCTGCGTCAGCTCGAAACGGACGGATTCGTCACGCGCACAGTGCATCCCACCATTCCACCGCGCGTCGACTACGACCTCACGGAGCTGGGCCACAGCCTGCGCACTCCGATCGCGGCGCTGCGCGAGTGGATCGAGACCAATATCAACCGGGTCGAGGAGGCCAGGCGTCTCGCGGCAGGCTGAGGCCGGTGCGGATATCGCGACCCGATCCACGCCAGGTGTCTCAGGTAGTAAACTGAATCCTCCGGCTCGCAATGGTTTTCATGAGCTATAGCTCGGATGCCTGGCGAGTCCGAGGCCGTCCGGGAACCCGACGGTCCGGTCCGATGCAGCGACTCCAGTGCAGGGGAAACGGCATGAGTGATACCGATGACGGGAGCGGCGGGGCGCATTCGCTGTGGACCGTGGTGGCCTTCGACGACAACGGCCGCGAGGGCGCGCCGCTCGTGGGGACCGCCATGGCGGGCAATCTGGATATGGCGGCGGGGCTGGTCTGCGCGTATCTACCCGTCCTGGAACAGGATTCGAAGGGCTACTACCTGGTCGCCACGCGCAGCAGGGCGGGCGCGGGTCGGTTGACCGGCTGCCCCGCGCGGCCTGCGTGGATCAGTAAGCCGTTTCGCAACGGTGCGGAATGGGCGACAGGACCGTGGAGCGCGCTGGAGGATGATCGCGCACCCGAGGGGTAGTGCCCTATCTCGCTTCGGCCACGACCGCGCGTCCGCTGCGCGCACCGTAGCGGCTGCGCGCCTGTGCCGGTGTGATCGTCTCGAGCTCCGCGGGCGGTGCTCCCTTCAGGTGCTGTTCGAGGATCTGACCCGCCATCGGAGCGATGAACGGCGCCGAGACAATGAGGCCGTAGGAATTGAACGCCGATGCCCCCCACGCGATGATCCGCGCGGCGGGGCGGACCAGCAGATCCACGATGCGCGGCCGATCGAACCTGCCGAGCTTGCGCATCCACTTCGGCAGCGTGGCGACCGAAGCCAGCGACAGTAGCCTGCTGCCCGCGAAATAGCTGAGGCCCGCACCGTTGCGCAGTGAGGTCCACAGCAGGTGGTGCATGCCTTCCTCGGCGCGCTCGGAGGTGCACAGTCGCGGGCGGACCCTGGCGAAGTACGCGCGCACCTCCTCGCGGGAGCGCGGCAGGTCTTCCGGCTTGCAGGTCTGCAGTTCGGCTGCGATCGCATGGACCGGTGGAGGTGAAACGGCAGTGACTCGATCGCACACCGCGGCCGACCGTCCGCGCAGGCGATACGCACCGCGTCTGCCTCCGGAGCAGCGTCGTGCCCAACTGCTCGACGCGGCCTTCACGGTATTGGGCAGGATGGAACTGCACGAGCTGAGCATGGAGGCGGTCGCGCACGAGGCAGGTGTCGGAAAACCGGTGCTCTACACCGTGTTCAAGACCCGCACCGAGCTGGTGACGGCGCTGCTGGAGCGGGAAAATGAGCGCGGCCTCGAACAGGTCGCCGCGACATTGCCCACCGATCTGATGGGCGCTGATCCGGTTGTCGCAGCCTCGGCGACGGTCGAGGCGTTCGTCGGTGTGACACTGGAGAATCCGACACGCTGGCGATTGATTCTCACCGCGCCGGGCAATGCTCCCGGCGAATACCGTGACGCGCTGCAGAATTCGCGTGCGGGCATCTTCGATCAGGCCGAGGCGCTGGTCCGCATGGGCACCGCGCTCGAGCCGCGGTGGGCGGGTGTGGATTCCGCGCTGCTCACCAACTCGCTGCTGACCATTGCCGAGATGCTCGGCCGGTTGGCGGTCAGTGAGCCCGACGTCTATCCCAGAGAACGGCTGCAGGCCTACGTGCGTTCCATCGTCGGTCTGCTCGTCGGCGCACCCGTCGCCGAATAGGCTTGGGACAAGGTATTTCGTATGCCCGGTAACCAGTGCCCGGGCTCGCCGAAATAGCGGGTGTCAGTCGCCCGGCTTGCGGTGCACCCGAGCCAGCCGCATCGTCTCGGTCAGCAGCTTCGACACCGCGGCCGCCTCGGTGAGGAACCCGTCGTGGCCGTCGCGCGAATGCACGATCTCCAGTCCATCGCAGCCGGGCAGCCCATCGGCCAGTTCCTGCTGGGTGCGCAGTGGATAGAGCCGATCGGAGTCGACGCCGCCGACCACACACGGCACCGGCGTCGCGGCAAGCGCGGCCTCGACCCCGCCGCGCCCGCGCCCGATGTCGTGCCGGTTCATCGCCTCGGTGAGCAAGACGTAGGTGGCCGGATCGAAACGGCTACAGAGCTTATCGGCCTGATGGTCCAGATAGCTCTGCACCGCATAGCGGCCGCCGCGCCACGGATCCTCGTCGCCCTGTGCGTTGTTCTCGAAGCGGTGATCCAGCTCGGACTCGGTCCGATAGGTCAGGTGCGCGATGCGCCGTGCGATGCCCATGCCGGTCGTCGGGGCGCGATCGGTGTCGTGATAGTCGCCGCCCTGCCAGTCGGGGTCGGCCTTGATCGCGGCGATTTGCGTTGTCTGCGTGCCGATCTGGTCGGCGGTGGCGCGCGCGCCGACGGCGAGCACCAGGGCGGCGCCGACCCGATCCGGGGTGCCGACCATCCACTCCAGCACTCGCATGCCGCCCATCGACCCGCCGACGACCGCGGCCAGCCTTTCGATGCCGAGCAGATCCATCAGCGCCACTTCCGCGTTCACCTGATCGCGGATCGAAATCTCCGGAAACCTTGCACCCCATGGCTTTCCGTCCGGAGCCAGCGAGGTGGGTCCGGTGCTGCCCATGCAGCCGCCGAGCACATTCGCCGCGATGACACACCACTCGTCGGTGTCGATCGGCGCGCCGGGGCCGACCATGCCGTCCCACCACCCCGGCAGCGGATGGATGTCGTCCGGGCGTCCGATCACATGCGAGTCGCCGGTCAGCGCGTGCTCGACCAGCACCACGTTGTCCAGCGTGGGGGAGAGCTCACCCCAGCGCTGCACGGCCAGGTGCACGTCCTGGACGAGCGCGCCGTTCTCCAGCCGCACGTCCCCGATGGCGATCATGTCGAGCCGCCCGTCCGGCGGTGGCAGGGCCACCGCCGCGGCGGGTCGCACGGCACTCGGTTCGGCGCGCACGGTCACGTCGCCGCCGCCGCGAAACCGGCTCGCAGATCGGCGAGGATGTCGTCGATTCCCTCGATGCCCACCGCCAACCGAACCAGCCCCGGCGTGACGCCGGAGGCCAACTGCTCCTCGGGTGTCAGCTGCGAGTGCGTGGTCGAGGCGGGATGGATCACGAGAGAACGCACATCACCGATGTTAGCGACATGACTGTGCAGGGCTAATGCGTCCACGAACTTCTTGCCCGCATCGACACCGCCGCTGAGCTCGAACGCAACAATCGCGCCCGGCCCCTTCGGTGCGAGCTGCTTGGCGCGCTCGTGCCACGGCGAGGACGGCAGGCCCGCGTAGTACACCGCTTCGACGGCGGGCCGGCCGGTCAGGAACTCGGCCACCGCCTGCGCATTGGCGACGTGGCGCTCCAGGCGCAGGCTCAGCGTCTCGACGCCCTGACTGATCAAGAAGGCGTTGAACGGCGACACCGCGGCACCGAGGTCGCGCAGCAGCTGCACGCGCGCCTTCAGCGCGTACGCGGGTGCGCCGAGGTCGGCGAACACCGCACCGTGATAGCTCGGGTCCGGTGTGGTGAAACCCGGGAACCGCGGCTCGCCCTGCTCGTCACGCACGGTCCAGTCGAACGTGCCGCCGTCGACGATCACACCCGCGACCGCGGTGCCGTGGCCGCCCAGGTACTTGGTCGCCGAGTGCACGACGATGTCGGCACCGTGCGCGAGCGGCTGGATCAGGTACGGGGTGGCGACCGTGTTGTCCACGATCAGTGGCAGTCCGTTGGCATGCGCGATCGCGGAGATTCCCGGGATGTCGAAGATGGCGCTGCTCGGGTTGGCGATGGTCTCGCCGTAGAACGCCTTGGTGTTCGGCCGGATGGCCGCACGCCACTGCTCCAGGTCGTCGGGGTCCGCCACGAAGGAGACCTCGATGCCGAGCTTGGGCAGCGAGTAGTGGAAGAGGTTGTAGGTGCCGCCGTAGAGGTGCGGACTGGACACGATGTGGTCGCCTGCCGAGGCCAGGTTGAGGATCGCGTAGGTCTCCGCGGCCTGTCCCGAGGCCAGCAGCAGCGCGGCGACGCCACCCTCCAGGGCGGCGATGCGCTGCTCGACCACGTCCTGGGTCGGGTTCATGATCCTGGTGTAGATGTTGCCCGGCTCGGCGAGGCCGAACAACGCGGCCGCGTGATCAGTGTCACGGAAGGCGTAGGAGGTGGTCTGGTAGATCGGGAGGGCGCGGGCGCCGGTGGCCTCGTCCGGGGCCTGCCCCGCGTGGACCTGCTTGGTCTCGAAGGACCACTGCGTCGGATCGGATGCGATCGGATCGAGATCGGCCGCGGACGCGATGGGGTCACTCATGTCTTGCTCCAAAGGGGTTGTTCGCCAGAACTACTTGCTAATGGGATGTGGGCGACGGACAACAACACATTGGGGGTACCTCCTGAAGTGCGCGCTTGCTCTCGACTTTCGAGAGCCCGGTCATCACCCGGAGCACCCCACCGCTGCAGGAGGGTTGCCGTCCAGCAAGCCGGGGCTTCGCGCTGGCACTCATGACCTGATCGGCATCATAGCTGGCGGTCGGTCGACGATCGAAATCATCGTCGAAAACTCACCGGGTTGCGGCGGCCAGGGGGACGCAGCAGATGCGCACGAACTCGTCGAAGGTGGAGAGGAACGCGGCGCGGCCCGCCAAGGCCGCCGCCGCCGGATCGTGTTCGTCGAAGATGTCGACCGAACATTCCATCCCGAGCTGTCCGATCAGCTGCCAGGTGCCGACGATCAGGCGCACCTGCAACGAGTCGGGCTGGGTGTGGAGTCGTTGCGCGAGTACATCGGCGATCGCGGCGGTCTTGTTGTCGGCGTGCTCGAGGCTGCGCGCACTGACCGACGGACTGCTGCGCAGGATGCGCTGCATTTGCTGGAACTGCCGGAACGACAGCATCATGTCATTTCCATCTACCGCCTGGTCGACGGTCCGTAGGAAGGCTTCACGCAGCGCTTGCAGCTCGTTGCCGGTGACCGGGAGTCCGCGCAGGGTCTCGGCGACGGTGCGGCCGAAGTCCTTGATCGGCCCGAGGATGATGTCCTCTTTGCTGTCGAAATACCGGTTGATCGTGCGGGGTGAGACGTCGGCGGCATTGGCGATCTGCTCGACGGTGGTGGCGTCGAAACCGTGCGCGTCGCAGAGGTCGAGTCCGACCTCGATGATGCGCAACCGGGTTTGCTGCTTCTTGCGCTCGCGTAGGCCGGGAGGCGCCGGATTTACGGCCCGGTCCTGGTCCGGGTCCTGGTTCGACTCGGCGCTGGCAGAGGAGTCCGCTGCTGCGCTCGCGCCGGTCGGCGTTGATGACTCGAGCATCCTTCCACTGTATCGCAACCGGGACTTTTCGTGTCGTTAACAGTCAAATGTCGGATTGCGACATTTTTCCCTTGACGACAAATGTCTGACAATGACAGGATGGCGTCACGACTTCGAGTTTCAAGGAGATCAAGGTGACCGAGACTGCGACAGCGGTAGACGTTCCGGGAAAACAGGGCAGTTCGGCGCGCTGGTGGGCCCTGGGGGTGATCGCATTGGCCCAGCTCATGGTGGTGCTGGATGCCACCATCGTGACCATCTCGCTGCCGTTCGCACAACGTGATCTCGACATCAGTGATGGCAACAAGCAATGGATGCTCACTGCCTACACGCTGATCTTCGGCGGTCTGCTGTTGCTCGGCGGCCGGCTCGCCGACTACCTCGGCAGGCGCCGGATCTTCATTGTCGGTCTCGTCGGATTCGCTGCGGCCTCCGCGCTGGCGGGTCTCGCGCAGAACGGTGTGGAGCTGTTCGCGGGCCGCGCGTTGCAGGGCGCGTTCGCGGCTTTGCTTGCGCCAGCGGCACTTTCGCTGCTCTCGGTCACTTTCACCGAGGCCAAAGAACGCGCGACCGCGTTCGGTGTCTTCGCTGGAATCTCCGCGGGCGGAGCCGCGCTCGGTCTGATCGCGGGTGGCGCGCTCACCGAGTACGCCTCCTGGCGCTGGTGCCTGCTGGTGAACACCCCGATCGCCATTCTCGCTCTGGTCGGTGCGCTGGCCTTTGTGGTGAAGGACATACCGGCCCCACGCACCGGCGGCTACGACGTGCCAGGTGCCGTCACCGTGACGCTCGGCCTGATCGCGATCGTGTACGGCTTCAGCCGCGCCGCCGACGACGGCTGGCTGGCGGGCAGCACCCTCGGGCTGATCGTCGCGGGTGTCGCGCTGCTGATCGCATTCGTCGCGATCGAGCGTCGCTCCTCGAATCCGCTGCTGCCGCTGCACATTCCGGGTGAGATCAACCGCGGCGGCGCCTTCCTCGCCGCGCTGCTCATCCCGATCGCGATGTTCGCGATGTTCCTGTTCCTGAGCTACTACTTCCAGATCACGCTCGGCTACTCGTCGCTGAAGGCCGGCTTCGCGTTCCTGCCGTTCCCCGCGGGCATCGCGATCTCCGCCGGTGTCACCAGTGCGCTGCTGCCGAAGCTCGGCCCGCGACCGCTGATGGTGGCGGGCTCCGTGCTCGGTGTCCTTGGTCTGCTGTGGCTGGCGCAGTTGAGCTATGGCGACAGCTACGCGGCGAGTGTGCTGCCCGCGCAGGTGCTGATCGCGCTCGGCATGGGTCCGCTGTTCGTCGGCATGCAGACCGTCGCGCTGCATCAGGTCGAGGAAGAGGATTCGGGTGTGGCAAGTGCGTTGCTGAACGCCGCGCAGCAGGTCGGCGGCGCGGTCGGCACCGCACTGCTGACCACCATCTCGGTGCAGACGGCCAAGTCGTTCGCGGAGGGCAATCCGACGCTCGACAACCTGGTTGCCCGTGCCTCGATCCACAGCTACGACGTGGCGTTCTACGTCGGCGCCGGTTTCTTCCTCGCCGCGGTCCCGGTGATCGCGTTCATGATCAGGGACAAGCCGCAGAACCTGATCGAGGGCTCCGAGGACGGCGCTCGGGTCCACGTCGGGGTCTGAGATCTTCCTCTCACGGCATCGGAAGTCCGCGTATCGCCTCCGCTCGGCGGCGATACCCGGACTTTCTTTTGCCCGCCGCAGGACACGCCGTGGTGACGGGGGCAACGCCGCGTCGGTCGTCGGCCCGCGAGTGATCGGGGCCACTCCCGACCTACTTGTCGGTAACCATTTCGGGCGCGCTCACTCGGGGGGCTGCCCGCGCGGTGAGATCCTCACCAGCAGTACGCTTGTCTTGTTTGCACCACACGTTCCGCGGACAACGCGGGGCATATACGTTGTCTTTGGAACAGCTGGGGTCCGCTCACAAGTGTTCGCCTGGCCGTGCAATGAGGGCACCATCCTAGGAGGACACGAAGATCCATGTCCAAGATCAAGGTTGAAGGCACCGTCGTAGAACTCGACGGCGACGAGATGACTCGGATCATTTGGCAGTTCATCAAGGACAAGCTGATCCATCCGTATCTCGACGTGAACCTCGAGTACTACGACCTCGGCATCGAGTACCGGGACAAGACAGACGACCAGGTCACCATCGACGCCGCCAATGCCATCAAGCAGCACGGCGTCGGCGTGAAGTGCGCCACCATCACCCCGGATGAGGCGCGCGTCGAGGAGTTCGGCCTGAAGAAGATGTGGCGGTCGCCCAACGGCACCATCCGCAACATTCTCGGCGGCACGATCTTCCGCGCCCCGATCATTATTTCGAACGTCCCGCGCCTGGTGCCCGGCTGGACCAAGCCGATCATCATCGGCCGCCACGCCTTCGGCGACCAGTACCGCGCCACCGATTTCAAGGTGTTCCAGGGCGGTACTGTCACCCTCACCTTCACCCCGGACGACGGCAGCGAGCCGATCGTGCACGAGGTCGTGAAAATGCCCGAGGACGGCGGCGTCGTGATGGGCATGTACAACTTCAAGAAGTCCATCGAGGATTTCGCGCGCGCATCGCTCAACTACGGGCTCGCGCAGAACTACCCGGTGTACATGTCCACGAAGAACACCATCCTGAAGGCCTACGACGGCATGTTCAAGGACACCTTCCAGGAGGTCTTCGACGCCGAGTTCAAGACCCAGTTCGACGCGGCGGGGCTCACCTACGAGCACCGGCTGATCGACGACATGGTGGCCTCCTCCATGAAGTGGGAGGGCGGCTACGTCTGGGCCTGCAAGAACTACGACGGCGACGTGCAGTCCGACACGGTCGCGCAGGGCTTCGGCTCGCTCGGCCTGATGACGTCGGTGCTGCTGACCCCGGACGGGCGCACCTGTGAGGCCGAGGCCGCACACGGCACGGTCACCCGGCACTACCGCCAGCACCAGCAGGGCAAGCCGACCTCGACCAACCCGATCGCGTCGATCTTCGCCTGGACCCGTGGTCTCGAGCACCGCGGCAAGCTGGACAACACCCCCGAGGTTATCGGCTTCGCGCAGACTCTCGAGGACGTCGTCATCAAGACCGTCGAAGGCGGGCAGATGACCAAGGACCTGGCCGCGCTCGTCGGCGGCGACCAGGGCTACCTGACCACCGAGGAGTTCCTCGGCGCGCTCGACGCCAATCTGGCCCGCGCCCTGCGCTGACCGGACTCCCACCACTCCCGGCGCTGGAACATTCCGGCGCCGGGCGCGAACAAACGGGCACCCGCACCACGCCGCGGGCGACTGCATGCCGGTCGCTCGGATCGGCAAGTGGTACGGGTGCCCGAACTGTTTGCGGCTCGAGCCGGTCAACTCCGCTCGGAGATTGCGGCCCCGAGTAGACCACTGACGACGCGGGTGAAGCTGTCGGCGCCGTTGCCCAGTTCTGCCTGCTCGTCGAACATGCGCTGCAAGGGGTCGAGCAGGTCTGTCGGGACCCCCTGATCGCGGCTGGCGGTGCGGATATTGCGCAGACCGGCCCGATTGCCTGCCAGGTCGGAGAAATTAACCTCGAACTGCCGCGAATCGATCTCCTCGGCCAGGGTCGGCAGCACGTCGATGATCGAGCGCAGCCACGGCATCAAGAACGCTGCGGTGAACTCGCCCGTGGGGAAGCCCGCGCTGCCGACCATCGCCGCCGCTTGGAAGAAACCGCCGAACAGCCCGTACATCCCAGCCAATACCGCCATGTCGTGCAGTGCGGCGAGGCCGGCGTCCGCGCCGAGGTATTTCGCGGTGCCGAGCTCGGCGATGGTGTCGCCGTGCGCGGCCTGCGCTTCGGGCGAGCCGCTGTACATGACCATGGTGTCCGGCGTGCCGAGTGTCTGGGGCTCACCGTGGACGCGCTCGCGGCGAAGGCGAACATGAGTCCGCGCACCTTCTTCCGGCATGTGCAGCAGGCGACCGGCGCGACACCGATGCAATGGCTGCTCGGCCAGCGGCTGTCACACGCCCAATCCCTCTTGGAATCCAGTGATTTCGGCATCGATCGGATCAGCAGCATGTCCGGCCTCGGCACGGCGGCCAACCTACGCCGTCATTTCGCGAGCGTCATCGGTGTGTCACCCGCCGAGTACCGGCGCACCTTCGAACGCCGCGAGCCACTGCATTCCGGCTGAGCGCTGGATTGCCCGGTGGCTGCCCGAAGGGGGTGTGCGCCGGATGACCTGCGCGATGTATCGACGCTGAGGTGGGCGAACTCACGTTTGCCCGGGAAGCGGAAGGGTCGGGCGGGCGGTTACATGAATACGTGACCAGTTCCGTAGCCCCGCCGCCCACCGCACCAGTCGAGGCCGAACGGAGGGATTGGCACATCCCGGCGATGCTGGCGCTGGCGCTCGGCGGCTTCGGGATCGGGACGACCGAGTTCGTCACCATGGGGTTGCTGCCCGATATCGCGAGTGCTATGGGTGTGTCGGAGCCGACGGCAGGGCACGCGGTGTCGGCGTATGCGTTGGGCGTGGTCGTCGGCGCTCCACTGATCGCCGCCCTGTGCGCCCGGGTGCCGCGCAAGCGTCTGCTCGTTGTGCTGATGGTGGCGTTCACCATCGGAAATGCCTTGACCGTGCTCGCGCCGACGTTCGCAACCCTCGTTGTCGCACGTTGCATCGCCGGCCTACCGCACGGCGCCTATTTCGGCGTTGCGTCGCTGGCCGCCGCGACCCTCGCCCCGGTGGGGCAGCGTGCCAAGGCTGTTGCTGCGGTTATGCTGGGTTTGAGCGCCGCCAACGTTGTCGGCGTTCCCAGTGCCACCTGGCTGGGCCAGCATCTCGGCTGGCGGGACGCCTTCGTCGTGGTCGCCGCGATCGGACTGGCGACTGTGGCCGCCCTTCTGCGTTACGTGCCGGAGCTCACCGGCATCAGAACCACCAACCCGATGACCGAACTCGGTGCGCTGCGCCGCCCGCAAGTTCTGCTGACTCTGCTCGTCGGCGCGGTCGGCTTCGGCGGCATGTTCGCCGTCTACACCTACATCACCACCACGCTCACCGACGTCGCCGGTATGCGAGCGGGTCTGGTCCCGCTTGTGCTCATGCTCTTCGGCCTGGGCATGGTGGCAGGCAACATCGTCGGCGGCGTTCTGGCCGACCGTGGGGTCGATTTCGCGATCTTCGCCGCCCTCGGTGCGATGGTCGTCATCCTCGCGGGATTCGTTGCCGCCGCACACAACCCGTACTCCGCCGCCATCGGCGCCTTCCTCATCGGCGCCTCGGGCGCGGCACTGGCCCCTGCCCTCCAGACCCGGCTGATGGACGTCGCCGCCGACGCCCAAACCCTCGCCGCGGCCCTCAACCATGCCGCCCTCAACGTCGCCAATGCCGCGGGCGCCTGGCTCGGCGGCCTCGTTATCGCCGCGGGCCTCGGTTACACCGCTCCCGCGACCGTCGGTGCGGGCCTCGCGGTACTCGGCGTCGTGCTGTTCACCATCACCGCCTGGACCTCGCGGCGCACTGTGCACTCCTGACGTTCCGTCGTCCGGGCGAGCCCTGCGGCTGGGTGTGGAAACGCCGTGGGGAAGGCACTACCGCTCATGGTCTGCTGGTGCATTGCTGCCGGTCGCGGCTGACGCCTGTCGCGGAGCGGTCCGAACAGTGCCGGAAGAGTTGCTCGGCGTCGTAGGGTCGGCGTAGCGAAGTTGCAGCGAGCCCGTCACACCGAGGACCTTCGACCGGTAGGGAGTAATCGTGGCCGATACGTTCCATCCGCTCGATCCGCTGTCGTCCGACGAGTTCCGTCGAGTTGTCGCCGTGCTGACCCGTACGCACGGCGTCGGCCCCGGCTGGCGGTACGCGTCGATCGAACTCGCCGAGCCGTCGAAGCCCGAGATAGCAGCGTTCGATGCCGACGCAGTGGTGCCCGACCGCAACGCGCACGTGGTGTGTTTCGAGCGGGCCGAGAACAAGACCTACAAGGCGCTCGTCTCGCTGACCACCGACACCGTGCTGTCCTGGACGCACCTGCCTGGCGTGCAGGCGAACTTCACCCTCGACGAATGGGAGGAGGCCGACGCGGCGCTGCGCGCGCATCCCGAGGTGATCGCGGCCTTGGCCGCGCGGGGGATCACCGATATGAGCCTGGTGTTCATGGACACCTGGACCTACGGTGACGCGGTGCTGCCGCCGCAGTATCGAGGTCGCAGGCTCGGCTGGTCCGATACCTGGGTCAGGGCCGCCGACGGCGCGAACCCCTATGCCGGGCCGGTCAACGGATTCCACTGCATCATCGACATGAACACCATGGAGCTCCTCGAGATCGAGGACACCGGCACGGTCGACACACCGGAGATCATGGGCGAGTACGTCCCTCGCCACATCCCGGACCGGATTCGCGCCGCGAGCACCCGGCAACCGTTGCGCCCCTTGGAGATAACGCAGCCGGACGGGCCGTCCTTTTCGGTGGCGGGCAATAAGGTCGAGTGGCAGAACTGGTCGCTGCGCGTCGGTTTCAACTATCGCGAGGGCATGACACTGCATGCGGTGAAGTACAACGACTGCGGCCGGATCCGCTCGATCGCGAACCGGCTCTCTTTCGCGGAGATGATGGTTCCGTACCGGGATCACTGCACCGACCACTACCGCCGAACGGCCTTCGACATCGGTGAGTGGGGCATCGGATTCATGACCACCTCGCTCGAATTGGGCTGCGACTGCCTCGGCGAGATCCGTTACCTCGATGCGGTGGTGCACAACAGCAGTGGTGAACCCGTCACGATCAGGAACGCCATCTGTCTCCACGAAGAGGACAACGCCGTCCTGTGGAAACACGTCGACCATCACGCGGGCGCCGAGGTGCGCCGAATGCGCAGGCTGACAGTGTCTTCCCACGTCACCGTCGCGAACTACGAGTACCTCGTCTACTGGCGCTTCTACCAGGACGGCAATATCGAGTGTGAGGTCCGTGCGACCGGAATCATGGTTGTCGGTCACTTCCCGGCAGGCGGTGCGCACCCGCACGGCACATTGGTCGACCAGCGCACCTACGCGCCGTTCCATCAGCACTTTCTGGTTGCCCGCCTGGATCTCGACATCGACGGCACCGAGAATACGGTCTACCGCACCGAGACCGAGATCGTCCCGATGGGACCGGATAACCCCTACGGACTTTCGTTGCGGCAGAACAACACTCCATTGCGCACCGAAGCCGAAGGAAAGCAGGACTTCGACTGGTCGACCCAGCGCGCCTGGAAAGTGGCCAACGACAACACCACCAACGGACTGGGCACCGCACCGGCCTACAAGCTGGTGCCGGGGGGCGCGATTCCGGCTATGTTCGATCCGCGATCGCCGATCCTCGCGCGCTGCAAGGCAATCGAGCACACCTTGTGGGTCACTCCGAATTCCCCGGACGAGCGCTGGCCCGCAGGCGAATTCGTCACCCAGAGCAAGGTCGATCACGGGCTGCCCGAGTGGACGGCGGCGAACCGCTCCATCGTGAACACCGACGTAGTGCTCTGGTACGTCTTCGGCATCCACCACATCACCCGCCCGGAGGACTGGCCGATCATGCCGGTGGACACGGTGAACTTCTGGCTCAAACCTGTCGGCTTCTTCGACCGCAATCCCGCGCTCGACGTCGCACCGACTCCGCCGAAAGCCTGCCGCCAGAGCCCATGACAGTCGCTTCGGGCAGTCAGCGGTGGTCGGGCCTGCCGAATTCGCCGACGATGCGCGCCAGCGCGCGGATCTGATCGGTTTCGGACTCGCTGTGCCAGACCAGCGCCCAGCGGAGCAGGTGTGCGTCGGTGATGGGGAGATAGCTGACGCCGGGCCGGTTGTAGTACCGGGGCAGATGGTCGGAGACGTTATGGATGGCGCCGTCGGAGCCCAGCACGGACGTGGACACGGTGTCACCATTCGACACCGTCGAGATCCGTTGGGTGGAGCGGCCTTTGACCCCGGCCAGTTCACGGTTCTCCGACACCGCCGCGACCACCGGCTCGGTGAACAGCGTCGGCCCCACCGTGAGGTCGGGCTCCTCGACCGGCAGCCAGGCGATGACGACGTCGGTCTCGCCGCGGCGCAGTGGGCCGAACGGGTCGGTGAACGAAATGGACCGGATCTGCAGCACGAATTCGGGGTATCTGGTGCGGAAGGTCTGCCAGATCGAGCGGTAGTCGTGGCCGTTCCCGCCGATAATGCCGATGCGCAGCATCGTGGAGGCACTGCCCGCGGCCGACCGCGCCCGGTCCAGCGCCTGTCGCACATCGCGATACGCCGGAAGCAGGTCGGCGCACAATTGCGTGCCGAGCGGTGTCAGTCGGATATTGCGCGGGTTGGTGCGATCGACGAGAAGCGCGCCGAGACGCCGTTCCTGGCCCTTGATCGACTGACTGATCCGCGCCTGGGACAACTGCAATCGCTGCGCGGTGCGGCCGAAGTGCAGCTCCTGGGCCAGCGTCAGGAGAATCTCTATGTCCCGCAGTTCCACGGCATTACCGCCTTCCGTTGTCGCCCCGTTCGCGCACTCGTGCAACGCCGGGAGTGGGAGATCATTCCGAGCACCTGATGCGTCGCCGCCGGGACCGACCCCTCGAAGGTCGCGACGGCGAGCAGTGGCCGGGCGGTGTCAGTGCACCTTTGCGAAGAAGCCGCGGATGTCATCCAGCAGCAGGTCGGGCACCTCGTGGGCCGCCCAGTGACCGCCGATCTCGTATTTGTTCCACTGCACGATGTTGGCGTGGTCGCGTTCGGCGAACTTGCGCGGCGGTGTGAAGTCGTAGCCGAAGGAGGCCAGTCCGATCGGCACGGTCGTCGGCGCGTCCGCGTCGCTGGTTTCGAAGGAGAACCGGGCCGACGGCGCCGCGGTGCTGGTGAACCAGTAGATCGAAATATTGGTCAGCAGCTCGTCCGGTGTCATCGAATCGGTGAGCACCTGCCCGCTCCAGGTGGGTTGTCCGCTCCACGCGATCAAGGCTGCGGGCGAATCCGTGCGCGCCCGGCCGATGGCCTGCCGTTGTGCCCGCCATGCGGAGTCGTGGATGGCGTTTTTGAGGAACTGCTGCCCGAAACCCATCAGCTTCAGTTCGAATTCACTGAGCCCGTTCAGCTCGTCCGGTTCCCCTTTGGCGAAGGAGAAAATCTGGTCGACGTGCACGCCGATCACCTTGTCCGGGGCGAGTCTGCCCATTTCCGGTGCGACGATGGCGCCGCCGTCGTTGCCGTGCACGCCGAACCGGTCGTAGCCGAGTCTGGCCATCAGTCCGTTGAAGGCGGCGGCGACCCGCACCGGATGCCAGCCGGCTCGATCCGCCGGCTTGGAGAACGCGAAGCCGGGGTAGGACGGGATGACGACATGGAAAGCATGGGCGGGGTCGCCGCCGTGCGTGCGTGGATCGGTCAACTCGTCGATCAGGCCGAGAAATTCGGTGAAGGAGCTGGGCCAGCCGTGGACGAGAAGCAGTGGTGTCGCGTCCGGTTCCGGGGAGCGGACGTGCACGAAATGAATGTTCTGTCCATCGATCTCGGTGGTGAACTGGGGAAAACTGTTGAGCCGCTGTTCTTGTGCGCGCCAGTCGAACCGATCGCGCCAGTATTCGAGAAGCGGTTGCACGTATGACCGCGGCCCCCGGTAGTCCCAGCTGAGCTGGACCGGCAGCTCGAAGTCGGCATTACCCACGAGCTCGTCGAAGGGAGCCTCCGACCGGGTGTTCGCCAGGCGCTGCGCCAGATCATCCAGGTCGGCCTGGGGAATTTCGATACGGAACGGTCTGATCTCTGGCACTGCCTTAGCCTGCGAGAATGGCCCGTCGGGAACAACACCGAGTTCCCGATCAGTTTGGCTTATCGACCTGTCGCGCACCGAGGCGTCGGAGGCGGCGAATCACCTTGGGGTCGGCTGGCTGGCGATGCTGAGCAGGCGGTCGACGAGGGTGTCGACATACTCGTCACGGACGGGGGCGGTGCCGAACAGGGTGCGGGTGTACATCGGCGCCAAGATCATGTCGACGACCTCGAGCACCTCGGGGGCGGCTTCGCCGCGGGCGGCGGCCCGGTCGAGCATGCGCTGGATCTGATCGACGCGGTCGGCGAGGAATCGGTCGCGGGTTTCTTCGCCTGCCGCGCCGGTATCGATGAGCGCGAGGATCGTGCGAAGCAACGCAAATCCGTTGGGGCCGCTCACATCTCGGGCCGCATTCGCCGCGTAGGCGCGCAGGTCGCCGTCGAGGGTTCCGGTGTCGGGGATCGCGGACTCGGTGGTGAGTCGATCGACCGCAACCTCCATGGCCAGCGCTTCGAGATTGCCCCAGCGGCGGTAGATGCTCGTATCGGCCACACCTGCGCGGGCCGCGACCTCGGCGACGGTGAAGTTCCCGTATCCGCGTTCGACGACGAGTTCGGTGACCGCCCGGTGCACCGCCGCGCGGACGCGGGCGCTGCGACCGCCGGGGCGGCGGGTGCGTTCCTCCATGCCGACCACTTTAACGCAGTTCGCACTTGCGTTTACGCGGTCGCAGTCGCTACTGTTCAATTAACGCCGTTACCAACTGCGTTTAGGAGCTGGAGTGCACCGACTCGGCACTCCTGAGCGTTGTCCGGCGAACCAATCCTCTTGGCTGTCACCATCTTCTGGAGCATCACATGAACGCCATGATCAACCGCATAGACCGCGCCATCGACATGACCGCCGCCGTCGTTGCAGGAATCCCTGCCGACCGCATGAGCGCGCCGACCCCGTGCGTCGAGTGGGACGTCCACTACCTGCTCAACCACCTGGTGGGCGGCATGCATATCTTCGCCACGCAACTCGAGCGCGAGGACCCTGACCGAGACCACCACGACGACTGGCTCGGCGCAGATCCGCACGGGGCGTACGCCGCAGCGGCCGTCGCCGACAGCGCGGCGTGGCATCGTCCCGACGCGCTCGAACAGACCGTGCGCCTCGGATTCGGTGTCGTGCCCGGTCCCATGGCCGCGGTGATCCACCTGACCGAAGTACTCGTGCACGGCATCGACCTCGCGATCGCCACCGATCAGGAACAGCTGCTCGACCAGCAATTATGCGGCGAGATGCTGGCGATCATGCGCGACATGGGTGTCGACAACTTCCGCACACCCGGCATGTTCGGACCCGAGCTCCCGGCATCGGGCGATGCCCCCGCGCATCGGAAGCTGTTCGCTTACCTCGGCCGGACATGGTAGGCGGCTGCCTCGCCTTCGCTCGGTCCGGCGCGATTAGTGACGGACTGTGTCCGGCAGTGTCATGGGGAGGCAGACTGTCCGACCAGGTCCGGGCGTGGCCGTCGGTGGGCCGAGCGCCCCCGTTGTGCGGTTCTTCAGATCACCTTGGTGAAGAAGCCGCGGATATCGGCGAGCAGCAGGTCAGGGGCTTCGTGTGCGGCCCAGTGTCCGCCGCGGTCGTATTCGTTCCACTGCGCGATGTTGGTGTGGTCGCGTTCGGCGAACCTGCGCGGCGTTGTGAAGTCGGAGCCGAAGGAGGCCAATCCGACCGGCACGGTGGTCGGCTCGGTCGGCGCCGCCGCGTGATGGTTCTCGAAGTAGAACCGGGCCGAGGGGGCCGAGGTATTGGTGAACCAGTAGATCGACACATTGGTGAGCAGCTGGTCGGCCGTCATCGCGTCCGCGATCAGCTGGCCGCTCCAGGCGAGTTGTCCGGTCGGGGAATCCGACAGTGCATGACCGAGGGTCTGCGGCTGCGCCCGCTGGGCGGAGTCGTGGACGGCGTGGTCGAGAAACTTCTGCGCGAACCGCACCTGCATCAGCTCGTCCTCGCTGAGTCCGTCCAGCTCACCAGGCGCGCCCGCAGGGAAGGAGAAGATCTGGTTCACGTGCACCCCGATGACCTGGTCGGGGGCCAGCCGGCCCATTTCGGGCGCAACGATGGCCCCGCCGTCGTTGCCGTGCACGCCGAAGCAGTCGTAGCCGAGCCTGTCCATCAGCTCGTTGAACGCCGCCGCCATCCGCACCGGATGCCAGCCCGCCACCTGGGTCGGGCCGGAGAAGGCGAATCCGGGATACGAAGGGATCACCACGTGGAAGGCGTCGGCTGGATCACCGCCGTGCGCACGCGGATCGGTCAATTCGCCTACCAGCCCGAGGAATTCGGTGAAGGAGCTCGGCCAGCCGTGCAGGAGTATCAGCGGGGTCGCATCCGGCTCCGGCGAGGTGACGTGCACGAAATGGATGTTCTGGCCGTCGATTTCGGTGGTGAACTGCGGGAAGGTGTTGAGCCACTGCTCTTGTGCGCGCCAGTCGAAGCGGTCGCGCCAGTATTGGTGCAGCGGCCGGACGAACGACAGCGGGACGCCGTACTCCCATCCGGGTCGTATCGGGATGCCGATGTTCACCCGGCCCGCGACCTCTTGGGCGGGCAGCTCCGCGACGTATCTCGTGTGTGCGAGGCGGTAGGCGAGGTCGTCGAGGTCGGCTTGCTCGATGTCGATACGGAAAGGTGTAATCGCGGACAATTCGGCTCCATGGGTTGTTCCAACGTGCCGGCTCAGCCTCGGTGACGTGGTGGTGTCGGAACAACGCCGAATTCGCGCACGGCTGATCAGTTCTGCTTATCAGCCGTGGTGGATGGTGGAGGGGCCCGGCCCGCGTGAACATACAGATCTGTATGTAAGTGTAGAATCGTCGAAATGACCAGGTCTGCAGCGCCCAAACAGCAGCGCCGCACGCAGGAGCAGCGTAGCAGCGAGATGCGTACGCGGCTGCTCGATGCCACCATCGACTGCCTGGTCGAGTACGGATACGCCGGGACGACGACACCCCGGGTCGCCGAGCGTGCCGGGGTCACCCGCGGGGCCCAGGTTCATCATTTCGGGTCGAAGACCGATCTGGTGGTGGCCGCCATCAGCCACCTGGCGCAATTGCGCGCGGAGACCGCGATGCGAGAGATGTCCAAGATCGAGAGCGTCGACGATCCGGTCGGCGCGGCCTTGGACTCGCTGTGGGAACTGCACCAGGGACCGCTGTTCATCGCGACCGCGGAGCTCTGGGTGGCAGGCCGGACCGACCGAGTGCTCGCCTCGGCCATGGAGAAGGTCGAGCCGTTCGTGAACAACGCGGTGCTGATGGCGGTCGCCCGATTCGTGCCGGATGAGATGCGGCGTAAGGAAGCTCGGGACTTCGTCTATACCGCGATGGACGCGCTGCGCGGAATCCTGGTGTCCAACTTCATCGATCCGGATACCGAACGGGCGCATCGGCGTTGGCGGCGGGCCTCGGTGCACCTGCGCGAGATCGCGACCGCCGCACTTGCCGCACACCGTCCTGTCGAGAAGTCCGAATAGGTACGGCCACCGGGCTTTCCGTCTGATCGCCGTGTCTGCGGCGCCTGCCTGTTTCGGTGTTGCCGGGGCGGTAGGTGTGCGCCGTCCTGGTGGGTGGGCAGCGCCGGTGAACTGATGTGCCGGATCTCGCCTTCCGGGCCGGGCACCGATCACGTCCGGTCTGTCGAACTCGACTCCGGTGACATGGCAGGTCGGCATCTCGCCCGACGGATTGCCGTGCTCGTCCAACGCAGGCTGGTCGATGCCGTCCTCGCGGCGGTGCGGCTCGATGGTGCAACATACGCGACTGGCTGTATGTCCAGACCGATCGGTCTGAGCTGGCAATTATGTCGAATGCCGGGCTATGTGGGTCACGAACCTTGCGGTCTTACATACAGCTCTGTATGTTTGTTTCTGTTCGGTCCGGACGGATCGGTCACTGTCGGCCGCCGCTTGCGGACCGCCACTGCCGAGTGCGCACCGGGGCAGGTACTACGTGAGGAGTTCGATGGCGAACAAGGTCTACGTCGTCGGCGTCGGCATGACGAAGTTCGAGAAGCCGGGCCGCCGCAAGAACGAAGACGGCAGCGATTGGGACTACCCGGATATGGCTCGGGAGTCGGGGACCAAGGCGCTCGCCGATGCCGGAATCGCCTACGGCCTCGTGGAGCAGGCCTATGTCGGCTACGTCTACGGCGAATCGACCTCGGGGCAGCGCGCGGTCTACGAACTGGGCATGACCGGCATTCCCGTCGTCAATGTCAACAACAACTGCTCGACCGGCTCGACCGCGCTCTACCTTGCGGCACAGGCGATTCGGGGCGGTCTCGCCGAGTGCACGCTGGCACTCGGTTTCGAGAAAATGCAGCCGGGCTCGCTCGGCTCCACCTGGGACGACCGCGAGCAGCCGATGGCCAAGCACATCATGGCGCTCGCCGAGATCTCCGAGGTGCTTTTCCCGGTGGCGCCGTGGATGTTCGGCGCCGCGGGCCGCGAACACATGAAGCAATACGGCACCACCGCCGAGCATTTCGCGAAGATCGGCTACAAGAACCACAAGCACTCGGTGAACAACCCGTATTCGCAGTTCCAGGACGCATATTCACTCGACGACATCCTCGCCTCGCGAATGATCTACGACCCGCTCACCAAACTGCAGTGCTCACCGACCTCGGACGGCTCCGGCGCAGTGATCCTGGCGAGCGAGGACTTCGTGAACACCCACGACCTCGCCGCGCAGGCGGTGGAGATCGTCGGGCAGGCCATGACTACCGACTTCGCCTCGACCTTCGACGACTCCGCCAAGAACCTGATCGGCTATGACATGAATGTCCGAGCCGCACGCAAGGTTTACGAGCAGGCGGGCCTCGGCGCGGAGGACTTCCAGGTCATCGAGCTGCACGACTGCTTCTCCGCCAACGAACTGCTGCTCTACGAAGCCCTCGGGCTCTGCGGTGAGGGTGCGGCCGGACAGCTCATCGACGACAACCAGACCACCTACGGCGGCAAATGGGTCGTGAACCCCTCGGGTGGCCTGATCTCCAAGGGACACCCCTTGGGCGCGACGGGTTTGGCGCAGTGCTCCGAACTCACCTGGCAGCTGCGCGGCACCGCGGACAAGCGCCAGGTCGACAACGTCACCGCCGCCCTCCAGCACAACATCGGCCTCGGCGGCGCCGCGGTCGTCACCGCCTACCAGCGGGCCGACCGCTGACCTGATTCGTCGCCCCGGCGAAAGTCCGGGCACACCAAGGCTATTCACCACTCGACGAGGAGTAACTCATGGGCCACATCGAAGCCAACAAGGACGTCAACGCCGCCCCCGATGCGCTCTGGGCGGTCGTCTCCGACCCGAACAGCTGGGACAAGTGGTTCACCATCCACGAGCGCTTCATGGAGGAGCCGCCCGCCACCCTCACCGAAGGGGCCAAGCTGGTCGCGAAGATCGTCATGCTCGGCATGGCGAACAAGCTGGAGTGGACCGTCGTCTCGGTGCAGCAGCCGAGCAGGCTCACCCTCGGCGGCACCGGCATGGCCGGTGTGAAGACCGAATTCACCTTCGATATCCAGCCCAAGGGCGACGGCGGCAGCACCATCCTGGTCTCCGGGGACTTCGAAGGCGCGCTGATCAAGGGTGCGCTCGGCAAGGCGGTCGAGAAGGACGGTCGCAAGCAGCTGGACAAATCCCTCGAGCAGCTCGACGCGCTGGCCTCGGTCTGATGCCGGATCGCGTCGAGCGAAGGAGAGTGCGATGACAGCGGAGGCCGCCGCGGCCCGGCTGGTCGAGTTCGACGACAGTGGGCTCGAAACCTGGTGTGACGACGAGCGATTCGAGGTCACACCGGAGCGGATCGCGGAATACGCGGCCGCGACCAATGATCCGATCGAGGCCCATCTCACCGGCAAGTCGGCCGCGCCGGTTTTTGGTATCGTGCCGGTCTTCGAAGCCATGATGATGCCGGTGATCGATGTCGCGCCGATGGACATTTTCGGCCGAGTTGTGCACGGGGAGCAGGATTTCCACTTCCATCGCGCGATCCAGCCGGGAGACAAGCTGGTCTCGCGGGCCAAGGCGACCGGGTACACCAGCCGCTCGAACGGCACCGCCATCACCATCCTCATCGAATGTCGCACGGAGGATGGCGAGTTGGTCAATGAGCAGTATATGACCGCGTTCTTCCGCAACATCGACGCCGGAAAGACGGTCGGCGCACCAGCGCCTGCACACAAGTTCGACGAGAGCCTGCGGGCGCAGGATCCGGTGGCAGTGGTGCCGCAGCACGTGGATCTCGACCAGACCTACCGCTACGCACCGGCCTCCGGTGATCCGGTGCCGCTGCATCTGGACGAGCAGGTCGCCAAGGATGCCGGATTGCCCGGCATCATCGCGCACGGCCTGTGCACCATGGCTTTCGCGTCGTGGGCCGTGCTCACCGAGGTCGCGGGCTCGGATGTGCACCGGCTGAAGCGATTTGCCGTGCGCTTCGCCAAGATGGTCTTCCCCGGCGACGATCTGGAGACCCGGATCTGGCAGGTCGGCTCCGAGCACGGCGTCACCACCTATGCCTTCGAGACCGTGCGCGGCGATGATGTCGTGCTCAGCGACGGCCTGGCGGAGATCGAGGACTGATCGCCGATGCTGCTCTGTCGTTTCGGGCTGTGCGCCGGTCGATAGGGACGCCGACATAGCAGGCGTTTGCGGCTGCGGCCGGAGCGCCGGGGGCCAAGCAGAAACCGAACGCCGGGGGACGAGGACAGGAGGCACTCCATGGGTGCATTGGAAGGACGGGTCGCCGTCATCACCGGCGCGGGTCGCGGCATCGGGCGTGAGCACGCCCTGCTGTTCGCTCATGAGGGCGCGGCGGTGGTGGTCAACGACCTCGGTGGCAGCAATGCCGGTGAAGGCGCCGATGTCGGTCCGGCGCAGGAAGTCGCGAACGACATCGTGGCCGCCGGCGGCAAGGCGGTCGCCAACACCGACAACATCGCGACGTGGGACGGCGCGCGCAACCTCATCGAGCAGGCCGTTTCGGAGCTGGGCGGGCTCGACATCGTCATCAACAACGCAGGCATTCTGCGCGACAGCTTCATTGCCGGCCTGGAGGAATCGCAGTGGGACGCCGTCGTCGCGGTGCACCTCAAAGGCCATGCCGCGGTGCTGCACCACGCCGCCGCGTACTGGAAGGCACAGTCCAAGGCGGGCAACCAGCCCAACGCCGCGGTCGTCAACACCGCGTCGGCCTCGGGCGTCACCGTGCCCAACGCTGGTCAGGCCAACTACGGGGCCGCCAAGGCAGGGATCGCGGCACTGACCCTGGTCGCCGCCGACGAGCTGGAACGCTACGGCGTGCGCGTCAATGCGATCGCCCCGATCGCTCGCACCCGGCTCACGCTGGCCACCCCCGGCATGGGCGCGATCCTCGGCGCCGAGGTCGAGGAGGGCGAATTCGATGCCTTCAGCCCGGCCAATATCTCGCCGCTGGTCGCCTACCTCGCGTCGGATAAGTGCCCGGTCACCGGCAAGGTTTTCGCAGTGCAGGGCGGAGCCATCTCCGAGCTGGCAGGCTGGCACGACGTGAAGACGATCGAGACCGAAGGGCCCTGGCTCATCGACGATATCGCCGCCCGGCTGCCTTGATCTCGCGCTGTCCGGCTGAACAAGTTTAGGAGAACGACGATGTTCGAATGGTCCGAGACCGACGAGATGATCCGCGAGGCGGTGCGTTCCTTCATCGACAAGGAGGTCCGCCCGAACCTCGACGCGCTCGACAGCGGTGCCATGTCGCCCTACCCGATCATCCGGAAGTTGTTCAGCGACTTCGGGATCGATGCCATGGGCGCCGATGCGGTCGAGAAGCTGCTCGCCAAGCAGCGGAAGAAAGAAGCGGCGATCGCGGCAGGCGAGCCGCTGCCGGAGAAGAAGGAAAAGCCCTCCGGTGGTAGCCCGTTCAGCGGTCAGGAATCGCTGATGGCGGTGCTCATCGGGGAACTCTCCGGCGTCTGCATGGGCATGGTCACCGCGATGGGCGTCAGCATCGGCCTCGGCGCGACGACCATTATGTCGCGTGGCACGCTGGCCCAGAAGGAGCGCTGGCTGCCCGACCTCGTGACCATGAAAAAGGTCGCTTCCTGGGCGATCACCGAGCCGGACTCGGGTTCGGACGCCTTCGGCGGCATGAAGACCTACGTGCGGCGCGACGGTGCGGACTACATCCTCAACGGGCAGAAGACCTTCATCACCAACGGCCCCTTCGCCGACGTGATGATCGTCTACGCAAAGCTCGACGAGGGCGACGGCGGCGACAAGCGTGAGCGCAAGGTGCTCACGTTCGTGCTGGACAAAGGCATGGAGGGCCTCACGCAGGGCAAGCCGTTCAAGAAGATGGGGCTGCACGCCTCGCCGACCGGAGAACTGTTCTTCGACAACGTCCGGCTGTCCAAGGACCGGCTGCTGGGGGAGACCGAGGAACACAAGGGTGGCGACGGCCGCGACAGCGCGCGCTCCAGCTTCACCGCCGAACGCATCGGCGTCGGCTTCATGGCGCTCGGCATCATCAACGAATGCCACCGGCTCTGCCTGGACTACGCCAAGAACCGCAAGCTCTGGGGCCAGGAGATCGGCCGCTTCCAGTTGGTTCAGCTCAAGCTGGCCAAGATGGAGATCGCCCGAATGAACGTGCAGAACATGGTGTTCAACACGCTGGAGCGGGGTCGGGCCGGTAAGCCGCCCACGCTTGCCGAGGCCTCGGCCATCAAGCTGTACGCCTCCGAGGCCGCCACCGAGGTGGCCATGGAGGCGGTGCAACTGTTCGGCGGCAACGGCTACATGACCGAATACCGCGTCGAACAGCTTGCCCGTGACGCGAAGTCGCTGATGATCTACGCGGGCAGCAACGAGATCCAGGTGACCCACATCGCGAAGGGTCTGCTGGCCCGGTAGACAGATCGGCCCCGGTGCGTCACAACGGCGTGCGCGCCCGGGTGTGGTTCCGAACCATATTCGATCTGTGGATGACGCTGACCTATGGATATCCGTCGAGTCAGACCGCGCGCAGGTGGGTGCGGCTCGCGTAGATGTGTTCGGCGATGAGGGTGGCTATCCGGTCGGGGGCCTCCAGCATCGGGACGTGGCCGACGCCGTTGACCAGGATTCGGTCGGCGGAGTCGGGAAGTTCCTTCAGGAAGCGGCGGGCGTAGACGCGGTTGGGTATCACCCGGTCGTATTCGGCCATCAGCAGCCGCACGGGGGTGGCGAGCGTCGAGAGGTCTTCCAGTGCGGGGGCGCGCAGGTTGCCGACGATGAAGGGCAGCATGGCATCGCAGTGCAGTATCGCGGCGATCATGGCGGCGATATCGCGGCGGGGTACGGTGGCGGCGTTCTTGCTCAATGCCAGCAGTGCGAATCGTTGCACCAGAACGTTGTGCACCGCGAATCCGCCGAGGCGCTTGCCGATTTCGACGATCGGCACCAGCGACAGGAACTTCAGTCCGGCCCGGAATTGGGTGAGCGACGGTGAGTTCCAGCCGCCTGCCGGTGCGATCGCGGTGAGCGTGCGGGCACGGCCGCGCCGCGCCAATTCGAAGCCGACCCAGGCGCCCAGTGAGTTGCCCGCGATATGGCACGTGCGCCAGCCGAGTTCGTCGAGTTGGTCCTCGATCCGGTCGGCCAGGGTGTAGACGTCGACCGACCAGCCCTCGACGCCCCCACCACCCCAGTGTCCGGCGAACGCGGGCGCGAACACCTCACAGTTCGAGGACAACCGGATCGCGACCTGTTCCCAGGAATGCGGCGACAGCAGGAACCCGTGCAACAGCAGTACCGGATCGCCGGAACCCAGGTGCAGGGCCTTGATCGGCTGGGGATCGGTCGCGGACTTGGCGACAGCGGACGTGGTGGTGTGAGACGTCATCGTCGACACCCCTTCCTGGACGGCGGTGTCCGGGGAAATTCATCTGACCAGCATTGTACGGTCGTGAGGTGCCGACCATCATCTCAACGATCAACGTCAACGGCGTCCGCGCCGCCGCGGGCAAAGGCATGCTCGCCTGGCTCGCGTCCACCGAGGCCGACATCGTCTGCCTACAGGAGACCCGCGCCACCGACGAGCAGACCAGAGCGGCGCTCGCGCCCGCACTGGCCGACGGCTGGTGGCTCACGCACGCCGAACCGGAGTCCAAGGGCAGGGCAGGGGTCGGCATCCTGTCCAGGCGCGAGCCGAAGGCTGCGCGAATCGGGTTCGGCAGCAACGAGTTCGGAGCCTCTGGTCGATATGTGGAGGCCGATTTCGATGATGTCACCGCGGCCAGCGTGTACGTGCATTCCGGTGATGCCGGCACGCCGCGCCAGGACGAAAAGTACCGCTTCCTAGCCGAGCTCGGCGCCTACCTCGCCGGCCGCACCGGCGAATTCGTGGTGAGCGGCGACTGGAACATCGCACCGTCGGAGCTCGACATCAAGAACTGGAAGGGGAATCTGAAGTCGGCCGGATTCCTGCCGGAAGAGCGCGCCTGGATCCAGGAGTTGCTCGCCGCGGGTTATGCGGATGTGGTGCGCAGCCTGCATCCGGGCGTCGAGGGCCCTTACAGCTGGTGGTCCTACCGCGGCCGCGCCTTCGACAACGATTCGGGTTGGCGCATCGACGCGGTTTACGCAATGAAGGGTATCGCATCCCGCGCTGTGTCGGCGCGGGTGGAGCGTGCAGCGACGTACGCGGAGCGTTGGTCGGACCATGCCCCGGTCACCGTGACGTTTGCGGATAAGGTACGCGAACCCCTGGTCAGCGTCTCGTATCTATCGCCCGACATATCAGCGTTCGGGCAGCCTCACCAGTCTCTGACTGACCGGCAAGGATGTCGAATGTCTGGTGATAGATCTTGATCTCTCTCGGCTGAGTGATATTCAGCTCCGCCGTGATGCCTTCTACAAGAACCATCTTGTTGTCGAACATCAGGAAACTGGTTGTAACGGTCTCGAATGGTGCCATGAATGGAATTATCCCCAGCGTTACCCGTGGCATCCCTTGGACGGCTAATAGTCGATCCATTTGGCCGACCATTGTCTGATCATCCCCAACCGTCGTGTACAGAGCTTGCTCAGCGATGACGAAATGAAACAAATGATCTTGCTGATACAACACCTGCTGACGTTCCAAGCGTTTAGAGACGCCATCATCGAGATCATTAGGTATCTGCTGAAACTCGATAACCTTACGCAGAATGCCGGTAGCGTAGTCGGCTGTTTGAAGCAGGCCAGGAATGAGGACAGGCTCAAACGATCGAAGTATCCGAGCCTCAGACTCCCACTTGATCGAAGCTTGCTGGCGTCGTTTGGTGCCGGTACCGAGAATCTTCCGCCATTCTAGATACGCGGTATCTATGTTCTGCCGGGTAGCGTGAAGGTCTGCTAACTGATCTTCTGCGTTGCAGTCACGGCAATACGCGGAAATGTCTTCAAGTGACGGCTTGATCCTGCCGTACTCGATCTTAGAAACCTTGCTAGCGTCCCAGCCGTTATGACGCGCAAGCTCTGCGCCGGACAACCCAGCTGTAAAACGAATCTCCCGAAGTCGTGCCCCGAGAGATTCGCGCTGTTGATGAACAGAACCAGTCACCGTGTGACGTACTCCGAATACGGGACACCCAGCGACCAGAACCGTTCTTTTAGTTGACGGCAATAAGCGGCAATGTTCGGATCGGTGGTTACCGCTCCGGACCAGCCTCCTGGTTCTCCGAACGCAGAGAAGATGACTAGCTCATCATCGAAAAGCCAGAAATCATCTGGTGGCACTTCCCCGGCTAGATGCCGGGGCAGATAGCAGATGTCTTCGCCCGCTCGGGTGTTCAGGTCAGCAATCGCCAGAGCGAACCGTGCGTAGTCGGTGTGCGGCTCCGTGACAATACGAACCCGTGTGACAGCCACGCCCCGGCCGGTCGTTTCCTGTATCAGGCCTGTCCAGTCCTGGAACCATGCGTAGTCATCGGGTTCGCCCGCGAGGAACCGCCGAAGCGGTTCGTTCTCGTACGGCTCGGCGTACGAGTCGAGCACTTCGAGATGGAACGCTTCCCGCTTGCAGGTCCGGAGCAGATCCGGAAAACCTTCATCGGGTACTAGCCGCACCGTAGAACGTCCTTTCTAGCTTCGGGACCTCGATAGCCGTTTCGTCGTCGGCTAGGTCGAGCTGACTCAGTGTCTCGTCATCCGTGATCGGTCGACCGGTGAGCCGGAACGTACCCCGGCCGGTGTCGGCCAGACCGAGGAGAGCACCTGTGTTGAACAGACGACAGTCACAGCCTGATTGTGTTCTGCCGCACCGAAACCCGTTCGTCGGCCCACCTCGGCCCGAGCTTCAAGGGTGGTGGCAACCCCCTCCCGCCGAAGTGATCGAACTGTTCGTCGTTGCGGTCAATCAGTGGAGTGACCAGACCGACCCCGAAGAATCGGCCAACAGGGGGGCGTGATGAGCCGGGATGCGTTGCGGACCAGGCAAACCGAGGATGGTCGCAAGGTCGCGGTGTGGCAGCTCGTAGCGCGTATTCCGCGTGTCGTGCGCGCGCAGCTCCCTGCGGAACATTTCACTGCCTACCGGCTGCCATCGCAGACGCCGCTCCACGGAGCCCAGCCCGGAACGATCATGTTCGACGCGTATCCAGATTTGGCCGACGCTCGGGAGATGCTTCCCCAACACGAAGATCTCTGGGACGTTCTGCGCGATGACTACTGGACCGCACTGCTTTGTACCACGAATATCCCAGATCCATTGGGGACATAGGGATGTCGTCCGATCTCGTTCCGTCTCGTCCGCCGGAGATCGCTCCTTCCGAGCAGGCGTTGCTCGCGCAGTTCCACGAAGAGACTCAACAGAAGCTCGAGCTTGCCCCAGCGGACAGCACGCCCCTGTTTCAGGGGGTAGACGGCTCGCTGATTCGAGTTGTGGACGACTGGGTGTCAGACGCGGATGCCGAATTAGGCAAAGCCGACGCAATCACGATCCAGCCGACCAACGTTAGGGATAGAGAAGTTAGTGAGATAGGGGAAAAGTCTTGCAGTACAACATTTCTCGACTGAGCGGCATCGTTGCAGCGCTTGGCGCGATGGTGATTTCCGGCAACGTCGCGAGCGCCAATCCGAGCCAACCATGGGTTACAGAGGCGAAGAAGCCCATATGTGACAACGGGTTCAGCCCTTGGACTACACCGACGGTTTTGCCGCCCAAGATCGAAGGCTACGGCTGGGCGAAATGTGATCTTCCTGCCGATGGGGACCCTGGTCTTACGCATAACTACTACCTGAGCTTGCAGCGTCGTAACTCGTCTGGTGGCTGGGATTCCGTGGGTGAACACATCCGAACCAGCCTCGTACCGTGGGCCCGCCAGACCTACACGGCCAGCGCGCCCTGCTCGGCCGGATACTGGCGAATCGTCTCATCGGTGAGCGGTACCATCCAGGGCAGGCAATACGGGTCAATCGAACCGCATCCGATTCACGGGTCGTCACAGCGGCTGAATGCGGATAGAAGGGGATGACATGGATCTGCCGAATGGACGCCGTTACGCCGAGTACATCGGCCCAGTCAGCAAGCGCGAGCGGGTAACCGGTTTGGTGCGTGCGCTGTCGCTGGCATTGCCGCGTCGGCGGAAGCTGCATCCGCAGGACTCGGGCGCCGGGTACCAAGGCGTTCGCCGCGAGTTCGGTAGGTGGGTCGTGCGACCGATGACCGCCCCGGTTCTCGCCGTTGGGTCAGCAAGCCGCACTACGCCACCCGCGCTATTCCCGCCAATGACCTCAAAGCAGCCGAAGACTGGATGTTGGCGGCTCTCGGAATCTGACGGAATCAAGCTGAACGGCCATACGTCCGTGATCGAAGTAGGCTGCGGTTTTCGCCGGAGCCTACCGCCGTTTGGGTGGTATTCGGACTGCCCAACTCGGCTGGCGAGCCTTGTTGCCCCGCTAGCACGGGGGCTTTTCTTGTTTGGTTACTTCACGACAGTGTGAATGCCGACAGGCCCGACGAATCACACGATTTTTCAGGCAGGCATGGCCTCAGTATCCAGTTAAGTCGGCCGTACTGCTCCACATCCAGGTCAACGGTTTCATGACTCGAAACAACTTCCTCGAAATATCCGAAGGTCACTAGTTCAATCATGCAGTCGTGAATCTCTTCGGGGCCGAGTCCGCGCCATTCATCCTCTTGCGCGGCCTCATGGTTCTCCAGGTCTGTATAAAAAGGTGACATCTTCACCTTGGCGAAGTACCTAATGTATACCTCTTCATATTCGTATTCGAAAACACCTTCGTCCTCTCGGATCATGCTGAGCTTGATTCTCTCAGCAAGCGCGTAAGTGGAATCGAAGAATTCCGGGTGGATGCGAACCTGGAGCAGCCACAGGTCTCAATTAAAACCGGTATTAGTCATCGTCTCCCCTAAGTATATTGCGGTTTTCCCAAGCCCGCTGATCCCATTCGGGATGCGGGTTGGATGAGAGTTGCTGTTCGTGCGGAGTCAGCGGTCGATTTACCCGATCGGTGCGTCGCTGGTCGTAGACCTCTGTCGGTAGGTTGAACTTCTCCGCTATTTCGGTGGGTATATGAAGCCTGCAATTCTCCGGATTCACGCTGTGGATGTACAGCCGGACACCAGCCTTGAGCAACAACCCCCGTCGTTCCTCCGGGTTCATACGCTCGTAGGCGTCTGCATAGGTTTCACCGGTCGGCTCATCGATGTACTCGGCTTCCCGGTGCGGAAGCGACTGGAGTAGCCTCCGTTTCTCGACAAGTGCCGCCAGACGTTCGCGGTAATCGTCTTGCCCACCGTCGTAGTCATAGAAGCCCAGGTCGAATTCGTCTCTGATACTCGTCATGGCACGAGTAACCGCGTCCAGTTCGTCTGTGTGGTCTTCACCCGGAATGAACTTGCGTTCGGTGACCGGTAGGTCTGTGAGTTCATCGAATACCAGTCCGTCAAGGAGTTCTTGCGTAGCCGATTCCAGGAACGTATATCCTGTGCACTTCGGCTTACCCGATTTAGGCATGCACCGGTAGTAGGAGTATGTCTTGCCGTTCGGGTTCGAGTTCACGACTCGATACAACCTGTCTTCGCACGAACCGCAGTAGACGATACCGAGCAACGGAGAGGCGCCGTGGGACCGCTCGCGGGTACGTGAGCGAGACCTTAGGGATTCTTGAATCTCGGACCACTCCCCATCGGTGAATATGCCTTTAGGGGTGTACCGGATAGGCATTCCGTCAGCTGCACGGGCAAGCCTCCGTTCTTTGACCGAGCGACCAACCAGCTTGTAGCCCTGGGTAGCGGGAGACTTAAGGATTTTCCCTGTCGGCGGAACGTGAAAACTGATCACCGCGTGGCATCTGAATTTTGACCCCCTGTCCGCAGACCCTGGCTCTAACCGAGCCAGGAGGACGAAGGGATGCTTTCCGTGGAGGATTGGGCTGAGATTC
>NZ_JBKOQN010000039.1:0-55520 GCF_046764895.1 Nocardia sp. CWNU-33
AAGCTAAGCCTGCCAGCGCCGATGGTACTGCACTCGACAGGGTGTGGGAGAGTAGGACACCGCCGGAACATCATTCACGAGAGCCCCCCGACTTCGGTCGGGGGGCTTTCGTCGTTTACTGACGAGATACACGCAGACACTTCCCGATGATTATGTTGACCGGACCGTGCCGAGGGAGTGAAAATGGTTGACGTCAGGCAGGTTTGGCAGAATCCGATGTTCGGCGCTGTCGGCGCCCGGGTCTACGATGCGGTCCTCGACCGCCCTTCGATCGCGAGGCCGGTGGGCCGGGCGCTGTGGGGGTGCGACACCGACCGGATGTATGCGGCAATGGATGTCGTGAACCGGATATCGGACGGCGCAAGCATTTTGGATCTGCCAGTCGGCGGCGGCATCACATTGCGCCGTCTCGATCCATACCAGAAGGTTCGTTATGTCGCCGCGGACATCTCCGACCACCAGCTGGGCGCGGCGCGTTGCCGAGCGCAATGGTCTGTCCGAGATCGAGTACGTGCGGGCGGACGTTGTCGAGCTGCCCTTCGCTGATGCCGAGTTCGACCTCGTGGTGACCTTCGCGGGCCTGCACTGCATGCCAGAACCGGGTGCAGCGATTGTGTCGCTCGCCCGTGTCCTTCGCCCTGGTGGCACCATGGTGGGCAGCTGCGTGGTTTCGGGTGTCGCCGCTCGCTATGACCGGCAGATTCAGGCTCTTGGTGAGGTCGGTGTGTTCGGTCCGCCATGTACCGCCGACGAACTTCTCGGTTGGCTCGATGCGGCAGGTCTGAGCCGAGGTGACTTCTACTGCAACGGATCTCTCGCCCAGTTCGTCGCAATGAAGCGATAGTGGGGCAATTCGGAGCGGCGCAGCGGTGTCGCGGTCATGCGCTGACCCCGGCGACGGGGTGTCCTCGGGGTCGCGGTGACCGGGCGTCCCGACCCGGAACAGTGCCGGACGGCCCGGTCTGGCGGAATTGAGCTGCACCAACCCGACCTGTGTGTACTCGTTCGACGATCCCGCGCCGCTCGGGCCACCTTCCGCTTTCCGATGGGCGCTTATCACGCGAGCGAGTTGCTCGGGCTGTTCAGCATGCGGGACCTGAGTTGGGTCTACAGCGCGGTGACCAGCCCGGATCAGCAGCGCCTGGCCAGCGAAATGCGAAGGTACTGGGCTCGTTTCACGATCGCAGGCAGTCCCGATCCGGCCGGACTCCAACCCATCCCGGCCTACGATTCGGCCGCGCCGCAAGTCATGTCGTTCCGACCAGGCGGAAGCAGGCTCGTCGACAACTATGCCGCCGAGCATCAGGCGGACTTCTGGTCGACTATGCCGACGCGGTGGTAGCCGACGCGGTGGTAGCCGACGCGGTGCGCGGGCCTCGGGGTCTCGCGCACCGCAATGACAATCGCGTCAGATCTTGCGGATGACGGTGACGACCTTGCCGAGGATCCGCGCGTCGTTGCCCGCGATCGGCTCGAACAGCGGGTTGTGCGGCATCAGCCAGACATCCTTCCCGGTGCGTTTGAAGGTCTTGACCGTCGCTTCGCCCTCGATCATCGCGGCCACGATGTCACCGTTATCGGCGACGTTCTGCTGACGCACGACCACCCAGTCGCCGTCACAGATCGCCGCGTCGATCATCGACTCACCGACGACCTTGAGTAGGAACAGTGATCCGTCGCCGACCAATTCACGGGGCAGCGGGAAGACATCCTCGATCGCTTGTTCGGCCAGGATCGGGCCACCGGCGGCGATTCGGCCGAGGACCGGGACGAAGGTCGGTGTCGGCCTGTTCGGGTCGGATTCCTCGACCGAGGACAGGCTGGTGACCGCGCGGACTGCCTCGTCGAGACCGCGAACATCCACGGCGCGTGGACGATTCGGGTCGCGGCGAAGAAAGCCTTTGCGTTCCAGCGTCCTGAGTTGGTGGGCCACCGACGACGTGGAGGTCAGCCCGACGGCATCGCCGATCTCCCGAATGCTCGGCGGGTAGCCGCGCTCGCTCACCGAGGTGCGGATGACCTCCAGTACCTTGCGCTGACGCACGGTGAGATCCGCCCCGGCCCCGGATGGGTCGGTGCCTCCTACGCTCTCGTCGCCCGTGTCGTCTGTGTGGCTCACCGCAACCGCCCTTCACCCGTCGTTGATTTCGTCTTACGAATCTAGTCCGGTCGAGCCGATGTTTCAAACATCTGTTCGAGGCATGTCGGGCGTTTCTACTGACTTTATCGATGTCTCGTGGTAGAAATCGAACACAAGTTCTTCGAACACGTGATCGAATAGCTACCCCATCGAGTCTCCAGTCAGCAGCCCACCACGGAGGTTTGTCCGATGAGCACAGCGATCAGCGACATCAGCACCATCGGCGCGGCCGGCGCCGTCGAATCGGCCCAAGGCCGGGCCGATGTCGATCTCGGTTTCGATTCTGTTCCGCGGGTGCAGCGTCCGCATCGCGGTGCGGTGCGGGTGTTCGACTCGGCGCAACGGTCTGTCGCGGACCGACGCCCGCGTGGAAACCGGCCGCGTGGCACGCTGGCGTTGTACGAGCGTCGGGTGCGGAAGACGCCGTCGGTGCGGCAGGCGCGCGGCCCGCACCCGGCGGAGATGGTCGAGCAGGCTCAGGTCGGGTTCGCGGTGCTCGCGGTGGCTGCGTTGCTGAGTGCGTTGGTTGTCACGGCTTTGATCGGACTCGCGCACCTGCGGGCGGGCGCTTTCGACAAAGGTGGGCCGACGGCGGTGCCCGCAGTGTTCGAGCAGGGTGTCGACGGGCAGCTCGTCCCCGACGTTGCTGGAGCCGGGGTGCCGCGCTAGTGCGGGCCGCTGTGGCGGAGGGCATCGACCGATCCGCTACCAATGGTGGCCGAATTTGTTGATCGCAAAGTAGAACATGTTGCTACTGTCCTGAAAACGTGACTCAGGCAACAGGATTCCATGCGATGACGCACCTCAGTACCGCTCGAACCATCGGCACTACCGACCGACCGAGCGCCGGCGGACGATCAGGCGGTTCCGATCGGCCCGGCCTGATGAATCGGCTCGGCTCGGCCGGACACCGCGCTCGGTCGTTTGCTCGGGTCGTTGGGCTGTTCGCCTGTCTTGTTGTCGGGTTCACGACTATTCCCGCTGCGCATGCGGCCCCCGCGTATGAGGCATATTTGGATCTGCCCACGATCAACGGCGACGGCGGTGCAGGCGGCGGCCTGAACCCGGTTGTCCCGCTGGACGAATCGGCCTTGCGCGCGGCGCTCGACGAGGCCAGAGCCGACGAGGTCGCCCCGCAACGGTATGCCACGCTGCTGCATCAGTACTGGCTGGTGGTCTCCACCCGCAACGCCGCGATAGACCTGGCGACCTGGAATCCGGCGCGCGGTGTACGCGCCAACCAGAACACTTTCAATCTGGTGTATGTCAACTACTTCCGGCTCGCCAACCAGCATCCGGAGTTCTGGTGGGCGGGCCTCGCCGGCATCGCGGGTGGCTCCTTCGCCTCGGGATTCTTCGATCTCGGTGATATCGGTGGTGTGCTCGACGTGCCCGGCATCCATCAGCTCGGCAATGCGGTGGCGGACCTGTTGCGCGCTACCCCAGAGGAATTGGTGCGCAAGGTGCCTGCGGACATCAGGTTGCTCGCCACCGAAGGCGCACGCCTGAGCGTCGAGGACCTTGCCTGGTATCAGACCCGGTTGATGATCATGCAGAAGCACATCTTCACCGACCTGGTGCCCATGCATGAAGCCTATGTTGCGTTGGGGATGGCGGGGATCGATGAGATGTATGCCGCGGGGGTGATCGACGCGGATATCCGTGCCGCCTGGCAGTTGATCGACTCGCACACACCGGGCGGGTACGAAGACGCGCTGGTCCGGATGACCGATCGTGAACAGAATCGCGTCATTGCCGATCAGTGGGACGCGACCTCCGCAGGCCGCGGCACGATCGGCCGGATCCTCACCTACATGAGCACCGTGGTGGGTAAGCCTGCCCTGCCGGGCGTCCTGGCGCCGGGAGTGTTCGCTCCGGCGACCGTCCGCGCCGACGTTGCCGGACGCACCGTGGCGCTGCGCACCCCGCTGCCGGACTTCAACTGGGCCGACCGGGACACCCGCTGGACCTACATCACCGGCGACCTGGTGCCGCGCCATGTGGACATGGAGCGCAATCCGCCGTTCGCTGCCGCCTGGCTCGGTGAGTCGTTCTGGAACAAGCTCGCCCGCGGCAGGGTGATCCAGCGAATCCCCGAACTTATCGCGGACATGACAACGCAGTGGCGGATCGGCGAGTGACGCGAGGGAAAGCCACCGACCCGGCCCGGGTATCCTCGAAGTGCTATGGACGTATAGGTCTAGACCCCTGTACACGTGCTCGCCGGAATGGTCACCCCAATCGGAGCCCGGCCCGGACGCGAGTGCGCGCATCGACGAAGGATCTCCCGGATGCATTGCCCGTACTGCCGACACCCTGACTCGCGGGTCGTCGACTCGCGTGAGGCCGAGGAAGGCGCCGCCATCCGCCGCCGTCGTTCCTGCCCGCAGTGTGGCAGACGCTTCACCACGGTCGAGACCGCGATTCTGTCCGTGGTCAAACGCAGTGGCGTCACCGAGCCGTTCAGCCGCGAGAAGGTCATCCGCGGTGTGCGTCGTGCCTGCCAGGGACGCGAGGTCGCCGAGGATGCGCTGAACCTGCTGGCCCAGCAGGTCGAGGACGCCGTGCGGGCCAAGGGTTCGCCAGAGGTGCCGAGCCACGAAGTCGGACTGGCCATCCTCGGCCCGCTGCGTGATCTCGACGAGGTCGCCTACCTGCGCTTCGCCTCGGTCTATCGGTCCTTCACCTCCGCCGACGATTTCGAGCGCGAGATCGCGGACCTGCGCCGACATCGGGACGAGGCGACTGTCGCGGCGACCGTCGACTGACGCCACGCTGAACCAAACGGCCGTACCTAGCGACGTACCGTGTCGATCGCCTTCTCGATGCGTTTGGCCGAGACCGGGTACGGTGTGCCGAGCTTCTGGGCGAACAGGCTGACCCGGAATTCCTCGATCATCCACCAGATTTCGGTGACGGCGGTGGCGTGCTTGCGGTGTTCCGGAAGGACAGCGATGAGCCGGTCGTAGGCGGCCAGCGCCCGGTCGAGCTCGATCGTGGCCTGACGGTCGCGGACGGCCGAGCCGGGCAGTGACTCCAGGCGGACGGTCGCTGCCCGCAGATACCGGGGCAGTTCGCGAAGCCGGGTGCCGCCCCATTCGGAGATGAAGCCGGGGAACACCAGCTCGCCGAGCTGATGGCGGACATCGTCGGCGATGTCGCGGTCGGTGGCCGCCGCGAGTGCCACCGAAAGCTGGTGTGCGCCAGCAAGGACCGGGACCACCAGGCGCACGTAGCGGGTAACGGCGTCGGCGAGCTTCGGCCGGATAGCGGCGACGAGGGCGTCGAAACGGTCGGGACTGCGAACGGGACCGCCCGCGGCGGTGATGAGTTCGTCGGCGGCCGCGGCCCGGCAGTCCTCGACGAGGGCCTCCAACGAACCATACGGGTTCTGGCTCAGCGCAAGCCGGTCCGCGGCGGACAGCCCGGCTGTCACGGTACGCGGCGAGGTGGGAATCGCACGCAGCACCAGCGCGCGCGTGCCCGCCCGCATCGCGGCGACCTGTTCGACCGGCGAGCTGAGTACCCGCACGGCGACACCGTCGCCCTCCGGCACCAGCGCCGGATAGCCGGTGACCGTCTGACCGGCCACTTCGCGGCGAACGGTGGATTCGACCGTGCCGAGGGACTCCGAGGTCCACACCGTGGCAGGGGCCCGCTCCGCGCCTGCGGTGGCGCGGGCAACGGAGGCGGAAACCTGTGCGGCCAGCTGGGTTTTCAGCTGAGAAAGACTCTTGCCGCTGGCCAGGGTGCGCCCGGAGGCGTCGGTGGCCGCGAAGGTCATGCGCAGATGGTCGGGCAGAGCGGCAGGGTCGAGATCCTTCGGCGTGATCGTGACCGAGCCGAGGCGCGACAGCTCCCGTGCCAGACCGGTGCGCAGCGGTTCGGCGCGCGGGGTGAGCGCGGCGAGTGCCGCCGCGGCGAAGTCGGGCGCCGGAACAACTGTGCGGCGCAACGTCTTCGGCAATATCTTGATCATGGCGGCGGCGAGTTCGTCGCGCATGCCCGGCACCAACCAGTCGAACCCGACCGGCCGAACGTGGGCCAGCTGTGCTACTGGGATGCGGACCGTGACGCCGTCGTCGTCGTTGCCCGGCTCGAATTGGTAGGTGAGCGGGAAGCTCAGCTCGCCCTGACGCCACGCATCGGGGAAATCGGTCGGATCAAGGGTCGCCGCGCCCTCGTTGACGACGGTGTCGGTCGAGAAGTCCAGCTGTGCGGGATCTTTACGCTTCGCGGTGCGCCACCAGGTGTCGAAATGCCGCACCGACACGATGTCGGCCGGGATGCGCCGATCGTAGAACTCGAAGAGCACCTCGTCATCGACGAGAATGTCGCGCCGACGGGCACGATGCTCCAGATCGGCCACATCGTCGAGCAAGGCGCGGTTGCGGTGGAAGAACTCGTGGTGGGTTTGCCATTCACCCTGCACAAGTGCGTGTCGAACGAACAGTTCGCGCGACAGCTCAGGATCGATACGCCCGTAATCGACGGGGCGGCTGGTCACCAGCGGGACGCCGTAAAGGGTGACGCGCTCGTAGGCGCGGGCGGCGCCGCGCTTGGCAGACCAATGCGGTTCGGAGTAGGTGCGTTTCACCAGATCTCCGGCTAGGCGCTCGGCCCATTCCGGTTCCACCCTGGCGGCCATCCGGCCCCACAGCCGCGATGTCTCGACCAGTTCCGCGGCCATCACCCAGCGCGGCGGCTTCTTCGCGAGGGAGGAGCCGGGGAAAATCATGAACTTGGCGTTGCGTGCGCCGACGAACTCGCGTGATTCCGCTTCTCGGACACCGATATGCGACAGCATGCCTGCCAGCAGTGCCTGGTGGATCGAGGTGGAATCCCAGGGGGTGCCGTCATCGTCAAGGGGTGCTGCCTGCACTGTGGACTCGGGCTGTCTACCACGCCGCGATCCGGTCTGCTGTCCGGATGCGGCAGCAGTGGAAGCGTTGTCGGCCTTGGGGTTCGATGCACGTCTGTCGCGGCGTCCGCGGCGCGGGCCGGGATCGCCATCTGCTGGGGAATCGGATATCCGGCCGCCGGGGGCGCCGCCGTCGGGCTGTGTCGACCAGCCGAGTCCCCGCGTGATGGTCCGCAGTTGCCCATGTAGGTCCTGCCATTCCCGAATGCGCAGGTAGTGCAGGAACTCGTCGCGACACATCCGGCGGAACTGGTTGGCGGACAGCGATTTCCGCTGCTCGGTGAGGTACTCCCATAGCCGTAGGTAGGCGAGGAAATCCGAGCCCTCCACGATGAACCGTGCGTGTTTGGTGTCGGCGGCCTGCTGGTGGTCGGCGGGGCGTTCACGCACATCTTGGATCGATAGCGCGGCCACGATGACCAGGACATCGGCCAGGCAGCCGTTTCGGTTTGCCTCGACAAGCATGCGCGCCATGCGCGGATCGACCGGTAGTTGCGCCATTTCGCGCCCGATCGGCGTCAGCGTCAGCGTGGCGTCACCGGTCGGCTCGCTGTCGAGAACCGGTGTGTGTGCGGCGCTGTCGTCACGCTGCTGTTGCTCGCCTGCGCCCCGGTCGGAACCGCGCTGTGCCCGGTCGTCGATTTCGGTCGACGTGGGTCGCCGCCGCGTGGGTTCGGCCGTAGCGCGCGGAGCGAGTGCCCCGAGTTCCTCCAGCAACGCGATGCCGTCGCGGATGGCGCGACGGTCCGGCGCCTCCACGAACGGAAAGTTCTCGATGTCACCGAGGCCGAGCGCGGTCATCTGCAGGATGACAGCGGCCAGATTGGTGCGCAGGATCTCCGGTTCGGTGAACGCGGGCCTGGATTCGAAGTCGTCCTCGGAGTAGAGGCGAATGCAGATGCCGTCGGCCACGCGACCACAGCGCCCGGCGCGCTGCCGGGCCGAGGCTTGCGAGACCTCTTCGATGGGCAGGCGCTGCACCTTGGTGCGCATCGAATACCGGGAGATGCGCGCGGTGCCGGGGTCGATGACGTAGCGGATGCCAGGCACGGTGAGCGAGGTCTCCGCGACATTGGTGGCGAGCACCACACGACGCCCGGGATGTGGGGCGAACACCCGATGCTGCTCGGCGGTCGACAGGCGCGCATACAGCGGGAGGATCTCGGTGCGCGGGAGCTTCAGGTCGCGCAGCGCGTCTGCGGTGTCGCGGATTTCGCGCTCGCCGGACAGGAACACCAGGACATCGCCGTCGCCCTCGGTGAAGAGTTCACCGACCGCGTCGCCGATGGCGTCGACTGGGTCGCGGTCGACGACCCTGGTGTCTTCGTCGTCTTCTTCGTCAGAGGAACCGGGTAGTTCGAGCGTGAGTGGCCGGTAGCGGATCTCCACCGGATAGGACCGGCCGGAGACCTCGACAATCGGTGCGGGAGTACCGGATTCGTCACCGAAGTGGCGTGCGAACAGTTCCGGGTCGATGGTCGCGGAGGTGATGATCACCTTGAGATCGGGCCTGCGCGGCAGTAACTGTTTGAGGTACCCGAGCAGGAAATCGATATTGAGGCTGCGTTCGTGCGCCTCGTCGATGATGATCGTGTCGTAGCGGCGCAGCAGCCGGTCGCGCTGGATTTCCGCGAGCAGGATGCCGTCGGTCATCAGCTTGACCAGCGTGCGATCGGACGCCTGATCGGTGAACCGCACGGTGTAGCCGACAACGTCACCGAGTTCGGTGCCGAGCTCCTCGGCGATGCGTTCGGCGACGGTGCGTGCGGCGAGCCTGCGCGGCTGGGTGTGCCCGATCGTCCCGCGAATGCCGCGGCCGAGCTCCAGGCAGATCTTGGGGATCTGGGTGGTCTTACCGGAGCCGGTCTCGCCTGCCACGATCACCACTTGGTTCTCGGCGATCGCCTTCGCGATGTCTTCGCGGCGTGCGGAGACCGGCAGCTGTTCGGGGTAGCGGATTTCGGGTACCGCTGCGCGGCGGGCCTCGATGCGTCCCTCGGCCGCCGCGATATCGACCGCGACGGCGCTGAGATCGTCGCCACGGGCCCGGTCCAGGCGTCGGCGCAACCGGTGTTCGTCGCGGAGGGTTACGGCGGCCAGGCGGTCACGAAGCTCGCGGAGAATCGGGTCGGCTGTCCTGGTCATTGCGTCTACCAGCGTAGCGAAACGCTCCTGCGGACCGCTCGTTGAACCCCAGTCGGGTCCGGGCATCCAGCGAGCACACCGTGCGTGACGGCGGTGACACTGCGATGCCGACGAGCTGTGTTCACCCGTGAAAGCCATACTGATGTGCGACGATCCAGAGATGACCGCCGGTGCTGCTCCGCTGTGGATTCGTATCCCGCGCTTCGCGTTTGCCGCACTCGGCATCTTCGCGCTGGTGTGGATACCTATCCGCAACCTCGACGACGCCGGCTTCTCCGTCGCCAACTACGTCAGCTACTTCACCATCCAATCCAATGTTCTCGCTGTCATCGTCCTGCTGGTCGGCGCCGTGCGTGACCCCCGTGATCGCCGTTGGCAGGCCATCCGTGGCGCGACCACGCTGTACCTGCTCATCACCGGCGTCGTCTATGCCGTCCTGCTTGCCAAGGTCGACGTGATGCTTACCGACAAGTGGATCAACGACGTCCTGCACCGCATCCTGCCCATCGTCGTGGTGCTGGACTGGATCCTGGTCCCCGCAACCCTCGGCATCACCCGCACACTGGTCGGCGCCTGGCTGATCTACCCGGCCGGCTACGGCGCCTACACCCTCATCCGCGGCGCGATAGTCGACTGGTACCCCTATCCCTTCCTCGATCCCCGCGAGCAGGGCTACATCTCGCTGATCATCGGTCTGGTGATCCTCTCGGGCGTCTTCGCCCTGCTTGCCATAGCCGTTGTCTCCCTCGGTGTACTCACTGCCCGCCGGCGCGAACCTGCGACGACGGACTGAGCGCGGTCACTCACCCCTCGGGTGCGTTCGAATTCGGCTGGGCGCGTCCGACATTGGACTGGTCCGCACCGACAATGGCCAACACGAAGGTGCACCGCTCGGCTCCGGCACCCCCTGAGCAATGGTCTGGCAGTTCCCACGCTATGCAACAATCGCACCGTGAACGCCGTCGGGATGGCTCCATGGTGGGTTCGTGTCCTGCGTATCGGGTTCGCTGCGCTGGGGCTGGTGGCGCTGATCTGTGGTCCTATCCACGACCATGGATCGTTCGGCTACTCGCTGGACAACCATTTCAGCTATTTCACGATCCAATCGAACATTCTCGGAGTGATCGTGCTGCTGGTCGGCGCGCTGCTCGATCCGATCGATCAGCGGTGGCAGCTGGTCCGCGGCGCCGGCACGCTGTATCTGGTCATTGCCGGCATCGTGTACGCGGTACTGCTCGCGCACATCCACGCCGGGACCGAACAGCCCTGGGCCGATGACGTGCTCCATCGGATTATGCCGATCGCGATGATCGCGGATTGGGCGCCGGTGCCGGTGGCGATCAGGGTCAACGGTCCGCTGATCGCGGGCTGGCTGGCCTACCCGGTGGCATATAGCGCTTACACCCTGTTCCAGGGCGTTTTCGTGGAGTGGTATCCGTACCCGTTCATCGACCCGCGGTGTCAGGGGTATGTGTCGATGACCATCGGCTTGGTGGTTCTGGTTGTGGCGTCCGCGCTGCTCGCAGGTGCAGTCGCCGCCCTCGGCGATCTGAGCAGCCGCTGGCGGGGTGCGGACGAATGATTCGGTTCTCGAGGTAAAGGTGGTTGGTATGAGTGCGCTATGGCATGGGTTCGCCGATATGGGTGCCGTCGAACGGGACGGGGCATTCGTTGTCGCGCGCGGGGAGGGCGCCTACATCTGGGACGAGGCTGGTACCAGGTATCTGGATGCGACCGCGGGCCTGTGGTTCACCAATGTCGGGCACGGGCGCGCCGAGATCGCCGATGCTGTCGCCGCGCAACTGCGCACCATCGCGCACTACTCGAACTTCGGCGACTTCGTCGAACCCGCCACCCAGCTGCTCGCGGAGAAGCTGGCGACGATTGCACCGGTGCCCGACAGCAAGATCTTCTTCACCTCTGGTGGCTCGGATTCGGTCGACACCGCGGCGAAGCTGGCACGGCGGTACTGGCACGAGATGGGGCGGCCGGACAAGACGATCGTGGTCGGCCGTCAGCGCGCGTATCACGGAATGCATATCGCGGGAACGGCGTTGGCGGGCATCCCGGTCAATCGGGAAGGCTACGGCGAACTGATGGCCGATGCGCGCACCGTCGAGTGGGATGACGCGAAATCGCTGCTTGCCTTGATCGAGGAAATCGGCGCCGAACGCATCGCGGCGTTCTTCTGCGAACCCATCATCGGCGCGGGCGGTATCTATTTGCCGCCGGATGGTTATCTGGCCGAGGTCCGCCGTATCTGCCGCGACAACGACATCCTGTTCGTGGTCGACGAGGTCGTCACGGGGTTCGGCCGTATCGGCGGATCCTGGTTCGCCTCATCCCGATTCGATCTCGAGCCCGACCTCATGACCACCGCGAAGGGCCTGACTTCCGGCTATGTTCCGATGGGTGCGGTCTTCATCGCCCCGCGCATTGCGGAACCGTTCTTCAGTGGGGGCGTGTGGTGGCGTCATGGCTACACCTATGGCGGTCATGCCGGCGCCGCCGCGGCCGCGCTGGCGAATTTGGAGATCGTCGAGCGCGAGGGCTTGTTGAACGAGGCGAAGCGCCTGGAATCGACCCTGCACGACAAGTTGGCACCGTTGGCCGAGCATCCGCGCGTCGCCGAAGTGCGCAGCGGTCTCGGTGCGGTCGCCGCGATCCAGCTCGCCGACCCCTCGGAAGGGCTTCCTCTGGTGAAAACCCTTCGTGCACATGGTATTTCGGGTCGCGCGGCGGGTCAGGGGGCGATGCAGATCTCGCCGTCGTTCGTGATGACCGATGATCAGGTCGTCGAGCTGGTCGCGGGGTTCACCGCCGCCCTCGGCTGACCCCCGCAGGCGCGTGGCGGTCAGTGCGGGAACGTACGAGGCGGCCGCACGGTGATCTGCGCTCGGTACTGCCCGATCCGGAGCGATATATCGGCGATATCCACGGTGTCTTCTAGAGTCGGCAGATACGCGTTGCGTGCTGCCAGCCCCGGCAGGTCGAAAGTGAAGTACATCGCCATCAGCGGGTTGACGAAGAGGTCGGTGGCCCGGCTTCTGCCACCGATCGGCACGTCGCCGTGCCGCCCGGATAGTGCAGCCGCGATCTGCCCGTTGACCAAACTCGGGCGCTTGGGCGTCAGCGCGGCGGCATGCTCGACGGCCGCGCGGTAGCGTCGAGCTTCCGGGCAATCGCCGGGTATCGAGAACGCGCCCAGGTAGGCGCCTGCCGTGTCGAGCTCGGCGATATTCTCGAGCACCTGGACATGGTTGACCCCGTGAAACGCATCGATGCCGAAGCCGAGTGCGGCGACCAGTCGCACCGGCGTCTCATCGATTCCGGCGACCGCGGCAAGACTGGCCGCGTCCTCCTCAGGTGTGCCGAGCAGATACTCATCGCCGCGAAGCAGGATGTCGGTCCCGCCGTCGATCAATACGACGGCGTCTATATCGAGCAGCTCGAGCAGTGTCCGATACGCGGCCCGGAGCTCCCGGACACCGGTGCGCGGAAAAGCGTAGACCGTCGATGGCTCGTCGTGCAGCGCGAGCCACCTCGCCAGGGTGCGTTCGGGAAAATAGTTCTCCGAGCCCGCGACATCGGGGGTGATCGCTGCGACCCTGCCGTTCAACCACACCGCAGGGTCGAGAGTCTCCAGTCGTGTGAACGAGAGATTGGCCAGGTGGACCGAAACTCCTGCCGCGCGGAGCGCGAATGCCAGTGGGAGACCGGCGTATACGTCGAATCCACCACCCGCCCCCGCGATCAGCACTGATGTGCGGCCGTCGAGGCGAGTGAATATTTCTGGTGTTCGCATCCGATCGGTCCGGTTCGGTCAGAGGGTGCGGGTCATGTAGACGCTGTGCGGGTCGGCGGTGTAGTCGGCGAACGGCGCGCAGCGTTCGAAGCCGTGGCGGGTGTAGAGACGTTGGGCGGGGGTGTAGAAGTCCGAGGCGCCGGTTTCCAGGCTGAGGCGGTGGTAGCCGCGGGAGCGGGCCGTCGTGATGATGTGGTCGAGCAGCAGTGTGGCGATGCCGCGGCCGGTGTGGGCGGCGGCGGTGCGCATGGACTTGATCTCGCCGTGGGTGGGATCGAGTTGTTTGAGGGCGCCGCAGCCGAGGAGGTCGGTGTCGTCCCACACGCTCCAGAAGGTGATGCCGGGGACACGCAGCGCGTCGAGGTCGAGAGCGTGCATGCTGCAGGCGGGGGAGTTGGCCTGCATGTCGGCCAGATGCTCGCCGAGCAGAGCGGCGATCCGGGGGCCGGAGAGGTCGTCGACGATGATCTGGACCGGGGGCGTGGTTGTCGACGCCCGTGGTGGGTGCGGTCGCAGTAGGTGCTCATCGGTGTCGCTCGGCATTCGTCCATCATGGACCGGATCCTCGGGCCGTGCGTGCGGGGTGGGGTGCCGCTCACTCGACGAACACGTTCGGCACGCTTTACTGTGAGGGCGCTCGCCCTCACCTCGGGTACGGCCGACCATGCAACACCCGCATCGATGGGTGCGGATCAGCAAGACCTCGGCCACGAGCACACCCCGGTCGACGGCGTTCGGTCGGGCACTGCCCAGCAGGGGAGCTGAATCATGAAGTTGACCGACAAAGTCGGGGCGCTGGCCGCTACCGCGGTACGTCGGGCCGCCGATGAAACGTATTACGCCGCGCTCACGGTCCGCGCCGGACTGGCGGCGCCGGAGCGCCCGGACCGGCTCGCCAGGATGGGTGTGGCGGTGCTGCGCTCGGGCATGCTCGGTGGGCTGCCGACGGTGGCCGCCCTGCGCTATCGGGATCGCGTCGCCATCATCGACGAAATCGGGACCGTTACGTTCCGCGAACTCGACGAGCGCAGCACCGCGCTCGCCAATGCGTGGCGCGCCCGAGGTCTGCGCGACGGTGAGGGTGTCGCGATCCTGGCGCGCAACCACCGCGGCTTCCACTACGCGGTGTTCGCCGCGGCCAAGTGTGGAGCCCGAATCGTGTTGCTGAACACCGATTTCGCCGGTCCGCAGCTGTGTGAGGTCGTTGCCCGTGAGGGCGCCGATCTGCTGGTCTTCGACGACGAATACTCCGGCATGCTCGGTGATCTCACGCCGCGGCGTGGCCGCTATCGCGCCTGGGCCGACAAGCCCGGCGTCGACACCCTCGACAATCTGATCGCGGGCGGTGCGCACATGGCGCCACGTCGGGCCACCACCACCGCCAAGATCATCCTGTTGACCAGCGGGACGACCGGCACCCCGAAGGGTGCGCCGCGCAACGAGCCGACCTCGCTCGCGCCGCTGGGTGCCATACTCGGCAAAGTGCCGTTCCGGGCCCGCGAGATCACCGAATGCCCTGCGCCGCTGTTCCATACGCTCGGCTTCGCGCACGCCATCCTGGCCGTCGGCTTCGGCTCCACCCTGGTGATCCGGCGTCGCTTCGATCCGCAGGCCGTGCTCGACAGCTTGGCCCGGCATCGCGCCACCGCGCTGATCGCCGTGCCGGTCATGTTGCAGCGTCTCGTGGATGCCGGCCCGAAAGGCTTCGCCGGGTACCGCTTCCCACGCTTGCGCATTATCTTCGTCGCCGGTTCGCAGCTGGGTGCGGAGCTGTGCGTTCGGGTGACAGCGGCCTTCGGCCCGGTGGTCTACAACGTCTACGGGTCCACCGAGGTGGCCTACGCGACCATTGCCACGCCCGCCGATCTTGCCGTCGAGCCGGGGTGTGTCGGCACCCCTGTGCCCGGCACCGTCGTGAAGATCTTCGACAGCAAGGACACCGAGGTGCCGCTCGGCGTGACCGGCCGCATCTTCGTCGGCAACAACTACCAGTTCGAGGGCTACACCGGCGGCGGCGACAAGGCCCGCATCGGCGGCCTGATGTCGACCGGCGATGTCGGCCACTTCGATAGGGCGGGAAGACTTTTCGTCGACGGACGCGACGACGACATGATCGTCTCCGGCGGCGAGAACGTCTTCCCCGGCGAGGTGGAGGAACTGCTCGCCGCGCACCCGGCCGTCGCGGAGGTGAGTGCGTTCGGCGTCGCTGACGAGAAGTACGGCCAGCGCCTGCGCGCGGTGGTCGTCGTCCGTGACGGGCACACCCTCACCGAAGACGAGGTCCGCGAGCACGTCAAGACCCATCTTGCCCGCTTCAAGGTCCCTCGCGACGTGCTGTTCATCGATGAACTGCCGCGCAATCCGACCGGAAAGGTGCTCAAGCGCGTGCTGCGTGAGCTGTCGGCCTGATCGGTGACCCGAGCCGCTACATGATGCCGAGCATGCGGCGCATCGTGTGGCGCAGATGCACGGGATCGGGCATGGCGGTACGAAACCAGCCCGAGGGCGGCACCACCAGCAGTCCGCCGCGTCGGTGCTCGACACAGTCGACGATGGCGTCGGCCACCGCCTCGGCGTCGGGCTCGAAACCGGGCGCGACGGTGCTGACGATGACGCCCTGTTCGGCGAGTCCGCGGTGCAGGGCCGTGCCGAGTCCGACGACCGCGTGCTTGGTCGCGCTGTAGACGGCGGCTCCGAGTGCGGCGGTGACCCCGACTGCCGAGCCGATGTTCACGATCTGGCCGTGGCCCTGCTCGATGAAGCGTGCGCCCGCCAGTCGGGACCCGGTGATGACCGCGCGCAGATTGACTTCGATCTGGAGGTCGGTGTCCGTATCGAACTCGGAAAGAAACGAACTGGTAGGCAGGATTTCTGCGGCGTTCACCACCACGTCCAACCCACCCAGCTTCTGTTCCGCGGTGGACAGAAACTCGGCGAATCGGACACTGTCGGTGACATCGAGCGGTAAGCCGAGCGCGGTGCCGCTGTGGATGCGGTTGAACTGATTCGTGACTGCGCGAACTCTTCCAGCATCGGAATCGCCGATCGCGATCTCGGCTCCCGCGGCCAGGAAGGCCAATGCCGCTTCTTTGCCGATGCCGTCGGTGCCGCCGGTGATCACGACGCGCTTGCCGGCAAGTGTCTTCTTCGACATTTGTTTTCGCCCGCTTTCGTCTTGCTTCGACACTATGGCGTCGACCGGCGGCACTCCATGCGATATCGGGTCATGGCCTTGCGGATACCGGCCAGCTGGAAATTTGCGGGTTGCGGTGCGAAGGCCGTTCGACCGCACGAGAATTCGGCCATCCGAACTCTGGCCATTTTCCTGCGGGCTTCGGACAACCTGGACGACGATGAGCCAGTGGCCTCGTGGGAGTGGCGGCGGTCGGTGGCGAATTCGGCGATCCTCGTCGAAGTCGCCGAAAGCCATGGACTCGGTCTCTCGGAGTGTTTGCGTGGCACGGACATCGCGCCGCAGCTGCTGATTACACCCAGCGCCGAGGTCACCGCGGCACAGGAATTGGAACTTGTCCGCAACATCGTCACCGCGCTCGGCGATCCATGGGGTCTCGGCATCGAGGCGGGTGTACGTACGCACATCACCACCCTCGGCGTGTTCGGACTTGCCGTCATGAGCAGTCCGACGATGCGTTCGGCCACCGAGGTCGCCATGCGCTACTTCAGCCTGATGACGTCGTTCTCGCGGGCCTGGCATGTCTATAACGACGAAGAATTGTGGCTCTACGTCGACGATCAGGATGTGCCCGCCGATGTGCGCGGCTTCCTCGGCGAGCGTGACGTCGCCGCGCTGCTGACGAACTGGGCGCTGGTGTTCGGCGTCGCGCCGCCGGTACTGCGCGGCGAAATCGGGGGCGGTAACCGTGAGCGGTTGCTGCCGCTGCTGGAGCAGTTCGAAATACCGAGCACCGATGCCGCAGGCCCGCACCTCGCGATATTCGACGCCACCGGCATGGACGCCCCGATGCCACAGGCCAGCCCCCTCACGGCCCTGTTTTTCGAAGAGCAATGCGCCGATCTGCTGCAACGGCGCGGTCTTCGACACGGTCTATCCGGTTCGGTGCGCGAGCTGCTGATGCACCGGCTCAACGGTCGCCTCGCGCAGGAGGATGTGGCGGCGAGCCTGCATATGAGTCTGCGTACCATGCGTCGTCGGCTGGCGGAGGAGGGCACGTCCTACCGTCAGCTGTGCGTCGAGACCTATGGCAATCTGGCCGAGGAGTTGCTGGCCACCGGGCTCACCGTGGAGGATGTCGCCTTCCGGATGGGTTACTCGGGCGCGCCGAGCTTTTCGACCGCGTTCAAGCAGTGGCGCGGTATCTCACCGGGCCGATTCGCCCGCGCCGCTACCGATCGCAACCGTCCCGCCGTGCCCCGCTGTGCGGATCACCTCGAGCAAGCCTGATTTCCGGATCGTCTGAGCCTTCTCTGCGAGCGCCACCTCGACGCCCGACTCGGTCAGGCTGCCGCCGTCGACCATGGCCAGCGCGAACGCATTTTCGGCCTCGGCCAGGGTGAGTCCGAGCGCGGCCCTGGTCAGCCGATCGCGGCCCCGGTCGTCGAGGCGTACGGGCACGGTGTCGGCGTTCGCCGTGATCATGCCATCGAGCAGGGCGCGGATCTCGTCCTCGCCGGGTAGTGCGAAATCGACTACAGTGAAGTCCTTTTCGAGCTCCGGTGGAATCCGCAGGATCGTTGAAACGAGGATCGCCGTGCGAGCGAGATCACCCGTGCGGAAGGCGCGCACCAGATCTCGCAGCGTGCGCACGACCTGCGGATCTGCCGGTCGGGTTGCCTCGCCGAGGAAGCCGTGCAGATCGTGGAATACGAATACCGCCCGTTCGGTAACCCGCTGCGCCGCGCGGACCGTGGCGACCGGGTCGTTGGTGCCGCGCTCGGGCGCCTGTCCCCGCCCGGCACAGGCCGTCGGTGGCAGACCACCGCCAGACCGGCCGCGGCGTCTTCAGCGCGGCCGTGGTGGCGACGATCTCGTCGAGCGCGCGTTGTTCTTCGAACGATTCGAGGTACAGCAGTGGGAACCGCGCTTGGAGCAGCTGCGTGAGGGTGCGGCGAAAGCCTCCGTCGGAAAAGGGTGCCCTAAGGGTGCGTGGGTGCGAGCATGGAGATGCTGCCCGCGACGAGAGGTGGTGGAGTGTGGCGGAGTTCGTTCAGGAGTACGCCGCGTTGCGGTGGTCGGTGGTGGTGGCGTTCCTGTGTGCGTCGGTGATCGTGGTTTTCCGGTTGGCGACGCCGTCCGCAGCCGGTGCGATGCCGCGTCCGGCTGGGGATGTGCGGGCTGAATATGCGCGGCGGCGTGACAATTCGATCGACAGCGACGGGCCGGATACCTGTCACGAGTCCGATGCCGCGCATCTGATCATGTGCCTGGTCATGTTGACCATGCTGGTCTTTCCTGCGGGGGCGAATCCGCTTGCGTTACGCGGGGTGCTGACCGCGATAACGGTGGTATTCGCGGTGTTGCTGCTCGGCCGGATCGCAGAGTGGCACAGCGAGAGTCGAGCGATGCCCGCCGATCGGATGGTCGCGCTCGGATATCACGTCGTGGCCGCGGGGGCGATGCTGTACGCGATGTCGGGGCATCGGGACAGTGGGCACGGCGGCGGACCCGAACCCGGCCCCGCCCTGGTTTTGGCGATGCTTTTCGCCGTGGACGCGGTCGTGGCGATAGTCGCGGTGAGCGCGGGGTGGCGGTATCACTGGCTCGGTCATCCGGCCGGTGCGCCGGCCGCGCGAGTGCTCTCCTCGGCGATCGTGCCCCACGTCGTGATGGACGTGGGGACCGCCTACATGCTGATCGCCGTGGTCTACGGGTGACTCAGATGTCGATGACCGAGTCCGCGACGACGCGTCCGCCGAGGCGTACCCAGCCGTCGGAGTCCCATTCGGTGAAAAGCTGGGAGCCCTTGCCCTGGGTGATCACCAGGCCGCGGCGCAGTAGTGCGGTCAGCGCGACGGCGCCGGCGCCGGTGGCCTCGTCTTCGGCGATGCCCATGGAGGGTGCGAACATCCTGGAGCGCAGCGCGCCGCGGTGCTCATCGGTCCACGCCCACAGGTAGTGATGTCCGGTGGAGAAGTCGTCCGGGTTCAGCGCCGCCAGCTCCTCGATGTCGGCGAGCTGATGGAAGGTGAATTCGGGCGCCCATTCGCCCCGGGCCGTGATCCAGGTGAGCCCGTCGGTCAGTTCGACGGCCACCGGTCCCGCGAGCAGATCGAGCACCTGCACCTCGAGGCCCTGCTCGGCGAACCACCACCCGGTGCCTACCGATGGGTGACCAGCGAAGGGCAGTTCCACGGCGGGCGTGAAGATCCGCACCCGGGCGGATCCCTCCACGGGGTCGTCGACTACGACGGTTTCACTGAAACCGACACGCGCCGCGAGCGCCTGCCGGTCTGCGTCGGCAACCTCGTCCGCACGGGCGATTCCCAGCTCGTTTCCGAACCGTCCGGCCGCGTCGGTGAACACCCGCACAACCTCGACCCGCGTGCTCATGACCTCCAGCTCATCCTGTGTGCCCATGGTCGTGAGCCTACCGGGACTTCAGGCGTGCTCCCAGGTATGGATAGGGTCGAGATCCGACTGGGCCGGCGATCCTTGCAACCGATCGGCTATCTGTCTGTGCCGGCGTGGGCGTGAGCCGATGGACGCGCGGAAATTTGTCCTATAAGTCTGAATTGTCGCTCGGCCATGGGGATTGGTCACCTAATCGGGGGAGGCGTGGAGCGAAAAGTCATCGGGGCATCGTCGGAGATCCCGGTGTGCTCGCGTCATCGGGTGTCGAACACGCGGTCAGGTCCGGTATGGCCTCGGTCAGCAGGTGTTGGTCACAGTGGATGCCCGCGAGCGTGGCCGTGATCGATGTGGCGAGTTCGAAGCCGTGGGTGTGGACCAGATAGTCGGCTAGATCCGTGTTGTCGTCGAAGTACCTGCCGATGCCGTCGGGATTCAGGATACAGGCGTCGATCCCGACTGCCGCGTAGACGGCGGCGCCGATCGGATCGGCGTGGGGTGCGAACAGGTAGGCCAGGCCACGCTGCCGGAATAGGTTGTGCGAGCGTGGATGCCATAGCACCGAGCGAATCTTGTCGGCCGACCGCGCCAGCGTATCGGCCACAGCGGCAGCGGCTGCCGCGTTCACCGTAGTTTTCGTGTGTGACCGAGCCCGCGGAACAGATCGGACTTCGACCACCAGGCCCTCGGTACGGCCCAGTCGTCTTCGCTCGTCGGTGGTGTGCGGACGGCCATCGGCCCGTCTCCCTCTGTGGCGCTGGGTGTTTCGCCGACAGGCTAGCGACGGCGTCCGACAACTCCCGGCCGTGAGACGAACGACGGCCCCGTCCTGGTCTTGGGTGGACGGGGCCGTCGGGGTATGAGACGTCAGACCGTGGCGGCGGCCAATGCCTCCGTGGACTGGACCGCCTGGCCGACACCGGCGACGATGGCGGCCACGCGCAGCGATTCGAAGATCACCTCGCGTGAGACGCCCGCCTCGCGCAGCACGTTCTCGTGCGCCTCCAGGCAGTGTGCACAGCCGTTGATCGAGGACACGGCGAACGACCACAGTTCGAAATCGGCCTTGTCGACGCCCGGCGTGCCGATGATCTGCATGCGCAGGCCGGCCCGCAGGTCGTCGTAGCGGCCGCCGAGGAACGCCTTGCCTCGGTAGAACACATTGTTCATGCCCATGATCGAGGCCGCGCCGAGTGCGGCGTTGTACGCCTCCGACGACAGGGTGTCGGCGGCTTCCTCGGCGATCTCGCGCAGCGTGGTCGCCGACCGGGTTGCGGCCGCCGACGCGAGGAGTGTGCCCCACAGTTGCTGCTCGTTCAGCACGGTGGTGCGTGCGATGGACGACAGGTTGAGCTTGAGGTCCTTGGCGTACTCGGGGAGGGAGTTCTTCAGGGTCTCGATGCTCATTCGGCGAATCCTCTACTCATGCTGGGTTTTCGGTGTACTCGGGCGAAGGATCTCAGACGCTGGCGGCGAGCAGCTCGCCCGCGTCGATGGTCGGGTCGCCCTTCTTCCAGTTGCAGGCGCACAGCTCGTCGGACTGCAGCGCGTCGAGCACCCGCAGTACTTCGTCGACGTTGCGGCCGACCGAACCAGCTGTCACCGAGACGAACTGGATCTCATTGTTCGGGTCGATGATGAAGGTGGCGCGGTCGGCGACGCCGTCGGCATTGAGAACGCCGGTGGCGGAAGCGAGTTCACGCTTGAGGTCCGAGAGCATCGGGAACGGGAGGGTCTTGAGGTCCTCGTGCTGGGCGCGCCACTGGAAGTGCACGAACTCGTTGTCGACCGAGGCGCCGAGCACCTGCGCGTCGCGGTCTGCGAACTCCTCGTTGAGCTTGCCGAAGGCGGCAATCTCGGTGGGGCACACGAAGGTGAAGTCCTTCGGCCAGAAGAAGACGATCCGCCACTTGCCCGCGTGGTCGTCGGAGGTGATCTGGGTGAAGTAATCGTCAGGCTGCTGAGCGTCGACCTTCGACAGGTCACCGCCGATGACCGCGGTGAGGTTGTATGCCGGGAATTGGTCGCCGATGGTCAGCAAGGCCATGCTTTTCTCCTCGTCATGTTGGTTTGCTAGCGCTGTGCGAAAAGCTCACTTGTGATCTTGCCCAAAGCCCGGTGAAAGGTAAACGTGATCAGTCGCACTACACTGATAGGCGTGACTGATCAGACTTATCAGCCGACCCTGTCGCAGCTGCGTGCGTTCGTCGCGATCGCGGAATATCGCCATTTCGGCACTGCGGCAGCCAGGCTCAGTGTGAGCCAGCCCACGCTATCGCAGGCGCTCGCGGCGCTGGAACACGGCCTCGGGCTGCAACTGATCGAACGCAGCACGCGGCGCGTGCTCGTCACCGCCGCCGGGATGCGGCTGCTGCCGCAGGCGATCGCGACCCTCGAAGCGGCCGACCGATTCGTCGCTTCAGCGGCTGGTGACGGGCTCGGCGGTACACTGCGTCTCGGCATCATTCCGACAGTCGCCCCGTATGTGCTGCCTGCGCTACTGCCCGAATTGCGTACGCGGGTACCCGCGTTGGTGCCCCAGGTGATCGAGGACCGGACCGCGCGACTGCTCGACGGTCTGCGTACCGGAGTGCTGGATGTCGCGCTGCTCGCACTGCCGACGGAAATGTCCGGAGTGGTCGAGATACCGCTGTATACCGAGGAATTCGTGCTGGTCACCCCGCGCGGTCATGAACTGGCCGGGCGCACCGACATCGCGCCGGCGGCCCTCGATGCGCTGCCGCTGCTGCTACTGGACGAGGGGCACTGTTTGCGCGACCAGACGCTGGAGTTGTGTCGCACCTCCGACGTGCATCCTGCTGGCGTCGGCGACACACGTGCGGCGTCGCTGGCAACTGTAGTGCAGTGCGTGGCAGGAGGTTTGGGTGTAACGCTGATTCCAGAGATGGCGGTTGCCGCCGAAACCGCCCGCGGCACACTGGAAACCGCACGCTTCGCGGCGCCCGCGCCGGGCCGCACCCTGGGGCTCGCCTTCCGGGCTTCTACGGCGCGGACCGAGGACTACGCGCAGCTGGCCGAGATCATTCGCGATATCGGTCCAGCGGCCGAAGGCGCGATAACAGGAGGTAGCAGTGGAGCGGTTCGAGACGTCTGACGCGGATGCGCGCGCGGTGGCGCCGATCGGCAACGGCACGGCAGATCCGCGGCGGCTCGGGTTTGTCCGCGGCGCGGACGATGTGCTCTTCGTATACGGGACATTGCAGTTTCCTGCGGTATTGATCGAACTGCTCGGTCACTGTCCGAGTCTGGAGCCGGTCGAGGTGTCGGGCTGGCGGGTGGCGGCGCTGCCGGGTCGCGTGTATCCCGGACTCGTGTCACGGCCTGCGTCGGTGGCTCGCGGTGTACTGCTCACCGGACTTACCAACGCCGAGTGGAAAGTGTTGGACGCCTTCGAGGATGCCGAGTACGACCTGAGTCCGCTGGTAATCCCCGGACATGCGCGAGTCCTGACCTACGTTTGGACGGCGGAGGTCTCGCCGGGGGACTGGGATGTCGACCGGTTCGCGCTCGATCATCTGGCCGAGTTCACCGCCAGGTGCGTGCGGTGGCGTGCCGGCTTGTCCGCGTTCTAGCCGGACCTATCGGGGCATTCCGGGTCGATCACGCGGGTTGTGCCGCGGCGGCCAACGACGAGCACTCGCTTCGGCCGGATTCGCATTTGCCATTCCAAGACGACCGGTCGTATATTGGTCTCATGGCGCGACCGCGACGGAGTGACGACACTCGGCAGCTTCTGGTCGAGGAAGGTGCTGCCGGGTTCTTGGCCAACGGATATCACGGCACCGGAATCAAGCAGGTGCTCGATGCAGTCGGTGTGCCCAAGGGTTCGTTCTACAACTACTTCGACAGCAAGGAAACCTTCGGGCAGGCGATCATCGACCATCATTCGCTGTGTGTGCAGCGGAACCTGGCCGAGGCGCTGGGCGCTGCGCCGGATCCGGTGGCGGGGCTGCGGGCGTTCTTCGGGCGGCTGATGGGGGAGTTCGTCGAGGCCGAGTACACGGGCGGGTGCCTGATTGCGAACCTCGGCGGCGAGCTGGAGGGTAGCGATGTGCTGCGCGAATCGCTTGCCGGCGCATGGCATTCGTGGCGCGACGGGGTGGCGGAGGCGCTGCGCCAAGCGCAGCAATCGGGTGCTATTCGCGCCGATATCGACGCGATGGATCTCGCGGACCTGCTATTGGAGTCCTGGGAGGGGGCGGTGATCCGGATGAAGATCGACCGCTCGCTCGAACCGCTGCAGAAGTGTTTGCGCCGACTGCTGGACGACTACTTCCGGCCATAGTTCCCTCCGCATTGCGTACGGATCATGTGCTGCACATTCCAAGACGACCGGTCGTATCAAGAAGTTCACGAGAAAGCGAGAAGATATGTCCACATCGAAAACGGTCATCGTGACCGGATCCTCCAGCGGGATCGGGCGCGATGCCGCACGGGCTTTCGTGGAGCGTGGCGACAACGTCGTGCTCAACGGGCGTGACGCGGACAAGCTCGCGGCGGTGGCCGACGAGCTGTCCGCGGCGGATCAGGTGGCGATGTTCGCAGGCGATATCGGCTCTCCTGCAACGGGAACCGAGCTGGTTCGGGTCGCCGTCGAGCGGTTCGGCCGGGTCGACGTGCTGGTGAACAACGCGGGGATCTTCGGAGCCAAGCCGTTCGTCGACGTCACCGAGGCAGACCTCGACAGCTACCTGAACGGGAACCTCAAGGGCACCTACTTCACCACCCAGGCAGTGGTCCGGCAGTTGCGAGCGCAGCGCAGCGGCGGCAGCATCGTCAATATCGGCACCGTGCTGATCAATCACGCGCTGGCCGGGCTGCCCGCCTCCGCGGCACTGGTCAGCAAGGGCGGCGTTCATGCGCTGACCACCAGCCTCGCCGCCGAGCTCGCGGCCGACGGCATCCGGGTGAATGCTGTTGCGCCAGGGATCATTCGCACCCCGTTGTTCGACGACGGCGATGAAAGCTCCTCGGGCAAGCTGGCTTTGCTGAATCGGATCGGTGAGGTGAGTGAAACCAGTGCCGCCGTGCTGTATCTCGCGGATGCCACGTTCACAACCGGTCACATCCTCCCCGTCGACGGCGGGTTCATCTCGGGAAGGGCTGCGTAATGCCGTACGTCAACATCAAAGTCACCAACGAGGGCGTGACGCGGGAACAGAAGTCGCAGTTGATCAAGGGAGTCACCGATCTGCTGCGGGATGTGCTCGGTAAGGATCCCGCGACGACGTTTGTGGTGATCGATGAGGTCGAGCTGACCGATTGGGGTATCGGCGGCATGAACGTCGAGCAGTACCGCGCGCAATAGGCTCTAGTCGACGTTCGGGCGCGCACGCCGGGCGCCCGAACGTGTCTCGGCGGAGCTACTTCTTACCTCGAGATTCCGACAGTGCGGCCCAAGAGTTGATGAGCAGCTCGCTTGCCACCGCGACGACGTCGTCCGGAATCCCTTCGGGTGTCAGCAATTTCTGGATGAGCAGACCGTCCTCCAGTGCGTGAATGATCAGCGCGAGGAAGGCGGGATCGGCCGGCGGCCGTGGTAGCTCGTCGGCGACGCCCGCGGTGATGGCGGCACGGGCGAGTAGTTCGCGCTCGGCGAGGCGTGGTCGCAGGTCGGGGTTGCGCAGGATGTGCAGTATGAGCTCGAGGCGCAGTGCGAGCCAGTCGGTGAGATGCTCGGCGCGATCGCGGTTGAACTGTCGCAGCGGCTCGCGGGTGGTGTGGTCGAGCCGGCTGACCTCGTCGATTTCGCGCTGCGTTCGCCGGACGAGCAGTTCGACGATCAATTCGTGCTTGTCGGTGAAGTTGCCGTAGACAGCGCCTCTGGTGTAGCCGGCGCGTTCGGCGATCTGTTCCACCGAGGTGCCGTTGACGCCCCGCTCGACGAACAGTTCGGCGGCAGCGGCGAGCAGTCGATCGCGGGTCTGCTGTCGGCTCTGCTCACGGGTAAGTCGCTCCTTCATATTCAGTAGTGTATCTGGATACAGGTATGTATCTTCCTGAACGTGGAGATTTGTGGAGCAACCGCGAAACAGCTCGCGGCGGCGGTGTCGGCCGGAGCAGTCAGTGCGGTCGAGGTGATGACCGCGCACCTGGCGCGCATCGAGGCGGTCGACCCGGTGGTGAACGCGGTGACGAATGTGCTGGCCGACAGTGCCCTGAAGGCGGCCGAGCAGGTCGACCGGCGGCTGGCTGCCGGTGCGCGGGTGGGGCCGCTGGCCGGGGTTCCTTTCACCGTGAAGGAGAACATCCACGTCGCGGGGTCGGCGACGACGATGGGGGTGCCGCGGTTACGTCACCTGGTGGCTCCGGAGGATGCGCCACCGGTCCGGCGACTGCGGGCTGCGGGGGCGATACCCATCGGCCGAACCAACCTGCCGGACTTGACGATCGCGGGCATGCACACGACCAGCACGCTCTACGGCGACACCCGCAACCCATGGGACCTGGCAAGCCGTAGCCCGGGCGGCAGCAGCGGTGGCGATGGTGTTGCGGTAGCCACCGGGATGACGCCGCTGGGGCTCGGCAACGATTCCGGTGGCTCACTGCGCATTCCTGCGACGTTCAACGGCGTGGCCGCGCTCAAACCGAGCTACGGGCGGTTCGCGGCGGATCACCGCCTCGGTGGGCAGGAGCCGACGTTGGCCTCACAGGTGCTGCCCGTCGATGGGCCGATGGCGCGGTCGGTGGCAGATCTGCGGCTGGTGTACGAGGTATTGGCGGGAGCCGACCCGCAGGACCCGCGGGCGGTGCCCGCGCCCGTGGACGGCGCGGCGCTCGCTGGACCGGTTCGGATCGGACTGGTTGTCGACCCGGGTAGCCACGGCGTGCACCCCCACGTCCGAGCTGCGGTGCAGACCGCGGCGGCGGTCTTGCGGGAGGCCGGATACCTGGTCGAGGAGGTGGAAACGCCCGCGTTGGCCGAGGCGTTGGAGGTCTATGCGGGCCTGATCAGCACCGAGTTCTCCTTGGTGTGGTCGAATATCCGACCGTTGTTGAGTGTGAGCGGCCGACGGCACCTGGAGCTGATCATGCAGCGGCGACCGCCGTTGGACCTGGCTGGATACGTCCAGCTGACCGCTGCCCGGCTGGGGGTGCAGCGACAGTGGGCGAGCTTCTTCGCGCGCTATCCGTTGCTCTTGGGGCCGGTGTCGACCGAGCTGCCACCGGCTCCGCTGGTCCCGACCGATGCGCAGGAGCATGAGCGAATGATGGGGCCGGTGCGGTTGTGCACGGCGAGCTCCCTGGTGGGAGTCCCCGCGGTGGCAGTTCCCGTCGGTGTGACCGATGGCCTGCCCCAGGGCGTGCAGATCATCGGCGGAATGTACCGAGAGGACCTGTGTCTGGCCGCGGCGGGTGTCATCGAGAATGCGGTGGGGGTTGTGACGCCCGTCGACCCCCGGCCTTAGCCGGCCCGTCGAATCGAGTTAGCCTGCACCGCAAGGCATTCAGCCGCTCGCGGTGTATGCCAGGCGCGCGGCATGAAAACGGTAAGTCGCGCGAGTTACCCTCCGGATACGGGGAAGACGGAGTTGCGCTCGGGGCCGTTCCGGCGATCTTCGACTGTCCGTGCTCGCTAACGCGACGTTGGCTGGCCAGGCTCGACACCTGGGTGCCGCGCCGCGGCGACGCCGAGCGCGCGGGCGGGTTGCCGGTCGCCCCGCTGACCGTCGTCTTGCTGGTAGTCCTGCTGGCCGCCTGCTTCACCGATTTCGTCGGCATCCACTCGGTGCTCGGTGCGTTTGTCGCGGGTCTGGTGATGCCGCGCGGCGAACTCGTGGAGCAGATCCGGCAGCGCTTCGAGCCGCTGGTCGGATATCTACTGCTGCCTGCCTTTTTCATCTACACCGGACTCAACACGAAACTCGGTGTGATCGTCGAACCCGCGGTGGTAGTGATGACTGCCGTGGTGTTGGTGGTGTCGTTCGCCGGCAAGTTCGGTGCGGTGGGCCTGGTCGCCCGGACCCAGGGCATGGGCTGGCGGGAGGCGGGTGCGATGGGCGCACTGGCCAACGCCCGCGGATTGATGGAGCTGGTGCTGCTGCACATCGGCCTGACCGCCGGGCTGATCACGCTGGAGCTCTACACCATCCTCGTGGTGATGACCACGGTCACGACCTTCATCGCGACGCCGGTGCAGCGCATGTTCGAGCGCAGCGCTTGGAAAAACGGCCGGGTCTTCGGACCCACTGGCGAGGAGCCGAAACCGCTCGCGGAGCCGTCGTCGGCAGGGGAGTCGAACATACCGTGCCGGTGGCGACGGTATCCAGGGCGAACCCGTCAGGGCACCCGGTCGTCCAATAGTGGCCGACATCCCCGAACGCACCGGCACCCGCGGTGAATTCCGCAGGGAGCCGGTGCGTCTCGGTCTATCGACAATTACTGCTGCGCGCGCAGTGCGTGCGGCTCGATGGCTCCGCGTACCAGGGCGCGATCATCGATCGTCTCCGGACGGTAGGGCAGCGTGACCAGCCGGTTGGTCATGGCCTGCACCGGGTCGGCGATCGGCTCGACGAGTCCGAACAGGAACGACCACTCGTGCTCGTCACTGCCGTAGTGCACGACCGTGCCGAACTGCTCGTGGAAGCGCTGCCAGGACCGCTTGAGGGTTTCGTTGCGCCACATGGTCGCGCAACCGGCCTGCGCACACAGCACACCGCCGGGTGCGAGCAGGGCCCGACATCGCTGCAGGAATTCCGCCTCGTACAGGCGATTGTGCTGCGCGTCCTCGACTCGCTCGTCGGGCAGGTCGATCACGATGACGTCGTAGCGGGTGCCCGCCTCGGTTGCCTCGGCGAGGAAGTCCCAGCCGTCGGCGTAGTGCACCGTGATCGGGCCCTCGCCCTCGACCGCTGCGGTCAGCTCCGCGGTCGTGTAGCCGTAGGGCAGGTGCTCGGCGCACAGCTCGACCTCGAGTTGATCGATGTCGACATGGTCGACATGGGTCGCACCCGCCGCCACCGACATCTGGCTTGCCACGCCCTCACCGGAACCGATGATCAGCACGTTTTCCAGCTTCTCGGCCAGCACGAAGGCGGGAACCATCATCGCCTCGTGGTAGGTGAGCTGCGAGAACTCGGTGGACTGCCGATCGTTGTCGGAGAACAGGCTGATGCCCTGCTCGGTCTTCGCGATCAGCATGTGCTGGAAGGGCGTGTGGGTGTCGACGATGACGTCGGAGACATCCCAGATACGGGTCAACCCTTCGCCGACCGGCTCCTCGACGCGATGCCCGGCCCGGCCGCGTCGGATGGTCGACATGCGAACTTCCTTGGGCGACAACTCATCCCGAAGCAGCTCCACGGCCTTCGAGGCGCCCTCGCCGATGCTCCCGCAGGTGAAGACGTCGACGAAGATGTCACCCGACTCCGGGTAGGTGTGGATGGAGGCATGCGATTCCGACAGCAGCGCAAGCACGGTGACGCCCTGCGGCTCGAATTTCTTGTGCACGACATCGCAGATCGTGACTCCCGCGGCGATCAACGATTTTCGCATCGCCGCTTCGAGTCGTTCGAGGTCATCGCAGAGGGCCGCGTCGACACCACCGAACTCGGCCAGCACGTGCCAGCCGGTGAATTCCGCCGTCATGGGGCAACTCACTCTCGCTCAGCGCCCGAGACATGAACGGTCAAGGGCGGAAAACCATTGAAGGACACCGACGAATAGCTCGCGGTATAGGCGCCGGTGTCGAGGATCTGAATGCGATCACCGGCTCGCAACGTGGTCGGAAGGAGGACTCGCGTGCGTTGATACAGTACATCGTCGCCGTCGCAGGTCGGACCGGCCACCACCGCCTCGTCTACGGGATCACCGTCACGTTCGGTGACGAAGCGGTAAGCGATGTACTCGTTCTCTGTCTCGGCCATCCCGTTGTAGCGGCCGATGTCGAGATACACCCAGCGCCGTCCATCCGGCGCGATGCGCACGCCGACCACCTCGGCGTGAATAGTGCCCGCCGACCCCACGAGCGCACGGCCCGGCTCGATGACGAGTCCGGCGGTCTCGGGCAGGAATTCAGCGGTCGCGGCCGCAACAACGGCCGCGATGTCGTCGAGCGCGGGCGCCGCCTCGACGTAGGAGATGGGCAGGCCGCCGCCGATGTTCACCGACTCGACCTGAATGTCTTTGTCCGCCAACGCCACAGCGATATCTCCGGCCTGTTCGATACCGATCCGCCAGGCCTCGGGGTCCAGCTGTTGCGAACCGACGTGAAAGTACGGTCCCGCCACTATCAGCCCGAGATCGCGGGCGCGCACCAGCAGGCGCAACGCCTCGGCGGGGCTGCAGCCGAACTTGGTGCCGAACGGGGTCTTGGATTCGGGGGCCGCGGACAGGAAGCGGCATTCGACCTCGGAGCCCGGTGCGTGTGCAGCGATGCGCAGTAGGTCGTCCTCGGTGTCGAAGGCGTAGCGGCGCACGCCCGCGGCATCGGCGGCCGCGATGTGGGCGGCCTTTTTGATCGGGTTCCCGTAGCACATCCGTGCCGGGTCGACACCCGCACGCAGGCACAGTTCGATCTCGCCGACGCTGGCGACGTCGAACTCCGCACCCTCCTTCGCCAGCAGCCGGATGAGCTCCGGAACCGGACTTGCCTTGACCGCGAACCGAATTCGCGCCGTGGGTAGCGCGGTGCGGAGTGCGCGGAAGTTATCGCGCACCCGCTCAGGGTCGATGACCAAGAAGGGTGATTCGGGCATGTTTGAACTGATCAATCTAAGGGAACTCTCCATGGTTTGGTCTGTTGCCTTCGTTCAGGTACCGCGCGAGAGAGTATCAGCGCAATGGCCCCGATTACGAACTCGTTGACGACACCTTGACCATGATCACCCCGCGGACACCGTGACCTCGTCGAATACGACCTCACCTGCGGCATCGGACTCGGCCAGATCGACGACTGCTTCCAGGGCCCAGCCGTGGTCGCTGGCGGGGTCGTCGAGCACCTGGCGCACGTGCCAGAACTCGGGGCGTTGTTCCACCTGGAACAGTTGCGGACCGCGCGCGTCGGGACCGGTGCCGATGCGTTCGTACTCGGCAAAATAAGGGGCCAGGTCGGCTTCCCAGTCCGGGCCGGTGCCCATCCCGGCGAGCAGGTCCCAGCGGCGTAGGGCGGCCAGCTCAACGCGGCGGAACATGGCGTTGCGGATCATCACCCGGAAGGCGCGTTCATTGGCGGAGATCGGGCGGATCGTCTCGGCGCCGAAGGCGAGCTGGTCGGCGTCGGTCTCCGCGCCTGGGTTGGTGAGCTGCTCCCATTCATCGAGCAGGCTCGAGTCCACCTGGCGCACGAGTTCACCGAGCCATTCGGTGATGTCGTCGAGGTCCTCGGTGCGGGCCGACTCCGGTACGGTGCGGCGCAATGCGCGGTAGGCGTCGGCCAGGTAGCGCAGCACGACGCCCTCGGAGCGGGCCAGCTCGTAGTGCGAGATCAGTTCGGCGAAGGTCATCGAACGCTCGATCATGTCGCGCACCACCGACTTCGGCGACGGCGCGAACTCCGACATCCACGGATGCCCGCCACGGTAGGTTTCGAAGGCCGGATCGATCAGCTCGGCAAGAGGTTTGGGCCAGGTGACCTCTTCGAGCAGTTCCATGCGCTCGTCGTATTCGATGCCGTCGGCCTTCATCTCGGCGATCGCCTCGCCACGGGCCTTGTGCTGCTGGGCCATCAGCAGCTGGCGCGGATCCTCCAGCGTCGACTCGATGAGCGAGACGACCTCGAGGGTATAGGCGGGAGATTCCTTGTCCAGCAGCTCCAATGCCGCGAGTGCGAACGGCGAGAGCGGTTGGTCGAGGGCGAAGTCACGTTGCAGGTCCACGGTGAGCCTGGCTCTGCGGCCTTGTGCGTCTGGCTCCGGAAGCTGTTGCACCACACCGGCATCGCGCAGCGCCCGGTAGAGGCGGATGGCGCGCAGGATGTGGCGGCGCTGGGCGGGGCGCGGCTCGTGGTTGTCTTCGAGTAGGTGACGCATCGCCTCGAAGCAGTTGCCCGGTCGGGCAATCACGTTGAGCAGCATGGAGTTCGTGACCGCGAAGCGCGACACCATCGGTTCCGGGGCCGCGGCGACCAGGCGATCGAAGGTCTCCTCGCTCCAGGACACGAAGCCCTCCGGCGGTTTACGCCGCACCACTTTGCGTTGCTTCTTCGGATCGTCGCCCGCCTTGGCAATCAGTCTGGTGTTCTCTACCTCGTGGTCGGGCGCTTGCACCACGACCGTGCCAAGGGTGTCGAATCCGGCGCGGCCCGCGCGACCGGCGATCTGATGGAATTCGCGGGCTTTGAGCCTGCGGGTGCGCACGCCGTCGTATTTGGTCAAGCCGGTGAGCAGCACGGTGCGGATCGGCACATTGATGCCGACGCCGAGGGTGTCGGTGCCGCACACCACCTTCAGCAGTCCGTCCTGGGCCAGGCGTTCCACCAGGCGGCGGTACTTGGGCAGCATGCCCGCGTGGTGCACGCCGATGCCGTGGCGGATCAATCGTGACAGGGTCTTGCCGAATCCCGAGGAGAAGCGGAAATCCCCCAAAGCGGTGGCGATGGCGTCTTTTTCGGCGCGGCTGGCGAAGTTCACGCTCGTCAGTGCCTGGGCGCGTTCGAGCGCGGCGGCCTGGGTGAAGTGCACGACATAGACGGGGGACTGGTTGGTGGTGACGAGGTCTTCGAGCGTCTCGGTGATGGGCGTGCGCGCATATGAATAGCTCAGCGGCACCGGGCGTTCGGTGCCCGCGACCACGGCGGTCGGGTTGCCGGTGCGGCGCTCCAGGTCGGCGGCGAAGAAGTCGACTTCACCGAGGGTGGCCGACATGAGCAGGAATTGGGCGCGCGGCAGCTCCAGCAGCGGCACCTGCCAGGCCCAGCCGCGATCGGGGTCGGCGTAGAAATGGAACTCGTCCATCACCACCTGGCCGACATCGGCGGCTGTGCCCTCGCGCAACGCCATGTTGGCCAGGATCTCGGCGGTCGCGCAGATGATCGGCGCCTCCGGGTTCACCGCGGCGTCGCCGGTCACCATGCCGACCTTGTCGGCGCCGAACACCTCGCACAGCGCGAAGAATTTCTCGCTGACCAGCGCCTTGATCGGGGCGGTGTAGTAGGTGCGCTGACCTCGGGTCAGTGCGAACATGTGCGCGCCGACGGCGACCAGTGATTTGCCGGAGCCGGTCGGGGTAGCCAAGATGACATTCGATCCGGACGCCAGCTCCAGCAGCGCTTCGTCCTGTGCGGGATACAACGGCGTGCCCTGCTCGGCCGCCCACGTCCCGAACGACTCGTACAGTGCGTCGGCGTCGGTTCCCGGTATCTCGAGCAGTTCGGTCAGATCCACTCCGACCACCCTACGGGCTACCTTCCGGTGGCCGACCGCCCGGTGATCGGCGCTGAATCCCTTACTTGGTCTCGTCGCCCTCGGCGTCGGCGTTGCCGTCGTAGCCGCCCTGTTCGGCCAGGAAGCGCTCGAACTCCGCGCCGAGCTCGTCGCCGCTGGGCAGTTCGCCGTCGCCGACGAGCAGGCTCGACTGGTGTTCCTGCGCGGTCACAAAGCTGTCGTACTGGCGCTCCAGCGCGTGCACGACCGTCTCCACCTCGGAGTTGCCCGCGATGTGCTCGTTGACCTGTTCACGCACCCGCGCGGCAGCCTCACCGAGCGCGGCCAGCGGAATCTCCAGACCCGCATTGCCCGCGACATTCTCCAATAGCGTCTGCGCGGCCTCCGGATAGGCGGTCTGTGCGAGGTAGTGCGGCACATGCACCGAGAAGCCGACGGATTCGTGCCCGTGCTGCGCCATCCGGTACTCCAGCAGCGAGGACGCACTTCCGGGCACCTGCAGCTCGCCCGGCCAGCGCTGATGCTCGGTGATGAGGTCGCTGTCGGAGGAATGCGCGGTGATGCCGAGCGGACGGGTGTGTGGGATCGCCATCGGAATCGCGCTCAGCCCGATGCAGCGCCGCACGCCGAGCTGTTCGGCGAGCAGCCGAACCGCGGTGGTGAACTTCTCCCAGCGCAGGTCCGGCTCCAGGCCCGAAAGCAGCAGGAACGGCGTGCCTGCGGTGTCGCGTAGCGCCCATAGGTTGAGCTCGGGCTCGGCGTAATCCGAGAAGTGATCGGTTTTGAACGTCATGAGCGGGCGCCGCGAGCGGTAGTCCAACAGCTCGTCCACATCGAACGAGGCGACCAGTTCGCTTTCGAGGCTCTCGCGCAGGTGCGTAGTCGCCAGCCGCACCGCATGCCCGGCATCGGTGAAGCCTTCCAGTCCGTGCACCAGTACCGGACCCGAGCCATCGTCGGATGACAGCTGCGGAGCGGGGAACTCCAACTCGTACATTCGCGACTCGTGGTCCATCGCGTACTCCTTCCTGCGCGGTTCACCGATGCGAGCCGCAAGCTATCCGAAGAACTTCCAGGTCTTCGGCGTGTTGCCGTCTCGCAGCGGGCGAACCACTGTCCATTGTCCCCCATGGCGCAGACGGTCGCGCTCACGGCCGGACCCCGACCCATATCAACAGCCAACCGCCGTGCTGCTCGCCGCATTCCCGCGTCGGCCGCGCCCGGCGTGGCATCGCGGTCGGGCACCAGGAATTTGGCACAGTGGTCGAGTGACTGTGCCCGATTCGATGCGCAGGGGGCAACTCAAATCCGCGATGTCGGGCCGGCTGCCTGTCGTTGCGGGTGCGCTGCTGCTCGCCGGCTGTGCATCGACGGTGACCGGTCACCCGGTCGTGTCCGCACCGACCGCTGTGCAGCGCCACATCGGCGCCCAACTCGCGGCGCTGTTACCGGATCCCGCGCAGTTCCCGGCTCGGTATCCTGCGGTCGTGCTGCCACCGGAGGCAGCCGCACAGGCCGCCGGCGATCTCACCGGCATCGGGCGGGGTTCGACCGTGCGGCCCGAGGGCTGCCTGCCGCCCGAGCAGCGGTTCGGGCCTGATCAGACGGCCATCGCGGTCGGCACCGACAACGACAGCCGCGCCTCCGTGACCGTCGAGCTGACCAGGACCGACCAGCCGCTGTCTGCGCTGCGCAACCAGCTGAAGCGGTGCGAAACGCTGCAGGTCGCCCGAGCCGGCGCCACCACGACTGTCACCACCCAACTGCAGCCACCGCCGCCGATCGCCGCCGACGACACGCTGGCGTTGCGGCGCACCGTGGCGCCGGAGGTCGGCGGAGCCGGGCTGACCCAATCCATGCAGACGTTGACCGGTCAGGTCGGTGACGTGCGGATTGCGGTGACCTACATGTCCTTCAGCGCCGTGAAGCCGGATACGGTCGCGCTGGACGAGTTGTTCACGACGGCGGTGCAGCGGGTCAAGCAGGCATAGGCCGCGCAGCGGGACCGGCGGCGGACAGTAGCAGGCGGCACCGACAAGGCCGGGCAACTGCTCCGGTGCCAGGGGCCTAATCGCCCACAGGACAAGGGTTTTCCCCAGGGCAGCGGAAAGGCCTGGTCGGCCACCCGGACATGGTGACAGGCGAGCGCACTCTCGACGCATGACCACTCCCGTCAACCCCGCCCCAGTCGAGGATTCCGGCGATCGCATGCGCCGCACCGTCGCTTGCGCGGAGCAAGCCCCGCGGTTCGAGTCTGCCGCACCGATGCAGCTACACATCGACGATCCAGGCGAATTGATCGCGGCGCTGCCCGCAATGGTCGGGTTCGTGCCGGAGCGCTCGCTCGTCGTCACGGTGTTGCGCGCCGCTCCCGAGCACGTCGACATCCCGATCATCGACGCGGTGGTCCGGTTCGATCTGGAACAGGGTCACCGCGGCAGATGCGGGTTGGCGGCGGTGTTCGCGGAGCAGGTCGGACGGATCTGCCACGGCGAGAACGCGAGCGAGGTGCTGGCGGTGATCATCGACGACCGCCTTCGTGCACCGGCGCGACAGCGTTCCGACGCTCGCCGCGTCCCCCGCACCGGGTCGCACGGCGCACTGATCGCCACCTTCGCTCGGCGGCTCGTCGACGATCACGGCGTCATCCTCGGGGGCGCCTGGGCTGTCCGCGCGATCGACAAGGATGAGCGCTGGTGGAGCCTGCCAGACGCGGAACGGCTTGGGACGCTGCCGGATCCGGCTACCTCGATGGTGACGGTGGCACATGTGCTCGACGGCAGGCCCATCCACCGCGCCCGCTCGGAGCTGACCGCCATGGTGGCCGCGGACGACGCACTGCGCTCACAGGTCGCGGCCCAGCTCGGGGACGCGGTCACCGCCGCCCGCGAACGGTATGCGGGGGCGGTCCGGCGCGGCGATCCGGACGGCTACCACCGCCGCATGCTCGAGCACGTCCTGTGGCAGATCGCCAATACCGAATTCGGCACCAGGCTCACGGCGCGAGAACTGGCGGAACTGGCTGCTGCACTGCGTGATCGAGTGGTGCGTGATGCGCTGTTCGCGCTGGCGGTCGGGGACCACGCCGCTTCGGCAGAGCGACTATGGGCGGAGCTGGTCCGAGTGCTGTCGGATTCCGATCGCGCCGATGCCGCCGCGCTGCTCGGCTACAGCGCCTACGTCCGCGGTGACGGCCCGCTGGCGGGCATCGCCTTCCACGCGGCGCTGGAGGCCGACCCGTCACATCAGATGGCGATCCTATTGGAAACTGCGCTGCACGCGGGCATGCGGCCGGATCAGTTGCGCAGACTGGCCCGCTCCGGTCTGGAGACCGCAGCCGATCTCGGCATCGAGTTGTGCTGAACGATGGCAGCGGGGCCACCACGGCCGCCGGCTCATTGCGTCGACGACGGCAGGGCCCCCTGCGCTCGGGCTGTTGATGGTGCGCCGGTGCGCCCGGTCCGCGAACGCTCGCCGAGACAGCAGGTCGATGGTTGCGCACGCGGCCCCGGATCGGCCCAGTTGGTGGGTTTCCGCTTCCCGGCGCTCGTCTAGGGTGCCGAGTGGGCGCGAGAACCCAAGGCGCGCAGGAACTCCCAGGCGTCGGCGACGATCTCGTCGAGGTCGTTGTGCTTCGGGAGCCAGCCGAGTTCGGCGACCGCGCGATCACTGGAGGCGATCAGAGTCGCGGGATCGCCCGCGCGGCGCGGGGAATCCTGTGCGGCGATCGGCAGGCCGGTGACGCGTTCGCAGGCCGAAATCACCTCGCGGACCGAGAATCCGGTGCCGCTGCCGAGGTTGAAGACCCGGTGTGTGCCCGATTCGGCGGTGTCCAGCGCCAGCAGGTGGGCCTGGGCGAGGTCGCGGATGTGGATGTAGTCGCGGACGGCGGTGCCGTCGGGGGTGGGCCAGTCGGTGCCGAAGACCGAGATCGCCTTGCGGTGCCCGAGGGCGACCTGCAACACGAGGGGGATGAGATGAGTTTCCACCACCCGGTTTTCGCCGAGCCCGCCGTAAGCGCCCGCGACGTTGAAGTAGCGCAGGCTGGTCGCTGCCAGCCCGTGCGCGTTCGAGTAGGAGGTGATGGCGTGATCGATGGCAAGCTTCGACGCGCCGTACGGGTTGGTCGGGCGGGTCGGCGCATCCTCGGTGATCGGCACCTGCTCGGGCTCGCCGTAGACGGCCGCAGTCGAGGAGAAAACCAGCCGTGGCGTGCCCGTGCTGCGCATCGCCTCCAGCAGCTCCAGTGTCTTCACCACGTTGCCCTGCCAGTACTTCTCCGGCTGCTGCACGGACTCGCCGACCAGCGATTGCGCGGCGAAATGCAGGACGCCGTCGAAGGTTTCGGCGGCAAGCAGCGCGGGCGCGGCACCGGCAACGTCACCCTCGACGAAGCGGGCGCGGGCCGGGACGCCGTCGGCATTGCCGGTCGACAGATCGTCGACCACCACGACCTCATGACCCTCTTCGAGCAGGACCTGTGCACACACCCCGCCGACATAGCCTGCGCCGCCGGTGACCAGAAGTTTCACGTGTCAGACCAGCTTCACCTGGACGGCGTGGGCCATTTCGTCCGAGAGCTCGAAACCCTCATGGCCCGGCACGGTGATGACCACCGAACCCGGCTTGGTCTCGACCGTCACGCGCGCGTCGGGCACCACGCCCGCCTCACGCAGCTGGCCGATGACCTCGGGGTCGGTCTGGATGTGCTCGGCGAGCCTACGCACGACGACTGCGTGCACCTGCCCGTGCGGCAGATCCGACAGTCGCACCAGGGTCTCCTCGGAGCCTGTGGGCGGAATGATGCCCAGTTCGTCGAGGCCAGGGATGGGGTTGCCGTAGGGGGAGGTGGTCGGATGGTTGAGCACCTCGACCAGCCGCCGCTCGACATCCTCGCTCATGACGTGTTCCCAGCGGCACGCCTCGGCGTGCACGTTCTGCCAGTCCAGGCCGATGATGTCGACCAGCAGGCGTTCGGCGAGGCGATGTTTGCGCATCACCGCGACAGCCATGCTTCGTCCCTTGTCGGTCAGCTCGAGATGACGGTCACCGGCGACCAACAGCAGACCGTCGCGCTCCATGCGAGCGACGGTCTGGCTCACCGTCGGACCACTCTGCTCGAGGCGCTCGGCGATCCGGGCGCGGAGGGGCACCACGCCCTCCTCCTCGAGGTCGTAGATGGTACGGAGGTACATCTCCGTGGTGTCGACCAGATCCTTCACCTGTATTACCCCTTCGTCGGCACGAATTCTACCCACGCACAGCGGCACCATCGTGTGCCGGACCGTTTCGCGCTCCGGTGTCACGATCCAATGCACTGTGCTGCGGGAATCCTGTCGGCGCACGGCGTCGCCGTGTTCGCACTTGCCTGTAGTTCTACTGCATACGAACAACCTGTGGGGTTGTTAGCTTCCCGCCGGAGCGTGTCGACAACTCGATCGACATCTGCGCTGCTATACCGGCAGGAACCGACAAGCGGCTCGCAACGCTCTAGCGTGGCAACCATGGCCACCGCTACCGGAACCGTTGTCTGGACCGACCGGTTCCTCGACTACGCCTGGACGCCGCAGCATCCGATGAAACCGGCGCGGCTGAAGTTCACCATGGCGTTGGCGGAAAGTCTCGGATTGCTCGACGGTGTCGAGCGGTTGGAGCCCGCCGCAGCCGACGTCGCGGATCTGCTGCGCATCCACACCCCGGCGTACATCGAGGCCGTGGCGCACGCCACCGCGCCGGTCGGCTTGCCGCTGGCGCCGGACTACGGACTCGGTTCGCCGGACAACCCGATATTTCCCCGGATGCATCAGGCCGCATCGGTGATCGTGGGCGGGACCCTGGCCGCGGCCCGCGAAATCGCGGAGGGTCGCACGCGGCGGGCGGTGAGCATCGGCGGCGGCATGCATCACGCGATGGCCGATTCGGCCGCCGGGTTCTGCATCTACAACGACGCGGCGGTGGCCATCTCATGGCTGCTCGATCACGGCTTCGACCGCATCGCCTACATCGACGTGGATGTACACCACGGCGACGGCGTGCAGCGGGCCTTCTACTCCGATCCCCGGGTGCTGACGATATCGATCCACCAGCATCCGGCCACTCTGTGGCCCAACACCGGATGGCCGGAGGAGACCGGCAGCGGTCCCGCCGAGGGCACCGCGATCAATCTTGCGGTGTTGCCGGGCACCCGAGACGCCCAGTGGCTGCGCGGTTTCCACGCGGTGGTGCCCGGTGCGGTGGCGGCATTCCGGCCACAGATCATCGTCAGCCAATGCGGCGTCGACACCCATCGCGAGGATCCGCTGGCCGATCTCGAGCTCACCGTCGACGGCCAGCGCGCGGCCTTCCTCGCTATGCGAGAGTTGGCCGACCGGCATGCGGAAGGCCGTTGGCTGGCCGTCGGCGGCGGCGGATACGGCCTGGTCCGGGTGGTGCCGCGGGCCTGGACGCACCTGCTGGCGACTGCGCTCGACCGCACCGTCGCACCGGAAACCGCAGTGCCGCAGGACTGGATCGACCGCGTTCGCGTCGAAGCGCCTGCCGTCGACCTGCCGTGGACCATGGGTGACGGTGGCGACATCGCCTACCACCGGTGGGACGGGCCCGGCGGCACCGGGGAGACTGGGGACGCGCGGATCGACCGCGCTCAACGTGCCATCGACACGGCCGTATTGGCCACGCGTCGGGCCACCTTCGGGTTGCTCGGCCTGGATCCGGAGGACCCCCGTGACTGAGCCGACACCTGTCCCGGATTCTCCGGACACCCCCGCGGCGCCGCCCCAGCACTGGTTCGCCGACGTGCTCGCCTCCGACGGTGGCGTGGTGCGGCTTCGCCCTATCACTCCCGATGACGCCGATCGACTGCAGCAGTTCCACGCCGCGCTGTCCGACCGCACCAGGTATCTGCGCTATTTCGGTCCGTACCCACGGATTTCGCCCAAAGACCTCTACCGCTCCACCCACGTGGACCACCACGACCGAGTCGGGTTGGTGCTCGAACTCGGTGAGGCGATCATCGCGGTCGGCCGCTACGAGCTACTCGCTCGCACCGGACCGCGCGCCGCGGAGGTCGCGTTCGTAGTGGCCGACGAGCATCAGGGCCGCGGCCTGGGCTCGATTCTGCTCGAACATCTGGCAGGCGCCGCCGCGGAGAACAAGATCGAGACGTTCGTCGCCGAGGTCCTCGCCGAGAACACCGTCATGGTGACGGTCTTCCGCGACGCGGGCTATCAGGTCGAGCGCAGCAGGGACGGCTCGGTGCTGCACCTGGAATTTGCCATCGACCCGACCGAAGCCCTGCTCTCGGTGCGTGATTCGCGTGAGCGGGCCTCTGAGGCGCGCAGTGTGGGCAATCTGCTCGCGCCGGGTTCGGTGGCCGTCATCGGCGCGACCCCTGGCACCGGGCGGGTGGGTGGGGTTGTGCTGGCGAATCTGCTCTCCGGTGCGTTCCAGGGGCCGGTGTTTCCGGTCAATCCGAATCGGAAGTCGGTGCGCGGAGTGCGGGCTTATCCGACGGTGCGCGACATTCCGGACGAGGTGGATCTGGCGGTGGTCGCCGTGCCTGCCGCGGCCATCGGTTCGGTCCTCGACGACTGTATGGCCAAAGGCGTCAAGGGTTTGGTGGTGCTGACCGCGGGTTTCGGGGAGACCGGCGCGGACGGCGACGCCGCCGAACGCGAGTTGGTCGCCGCCGCGCGCGGGCACGGGATGCGTGTGGTCGGTCCCAGCGCGCTCGGCATCGCCAATACCGATCCGGCGGTCGCGCTCAACGCGACCCTTGCCTCGCTGCTGCCGGGACGTGGGCGCATCGGATTCTTCTGTCAGTCCGGACCGTTGGGCGCCGCGATTCTCGGTGAGGCTGCCGCACGCAATCTGGGATTGTCGACCTTCGTGTCGGCGGGCAATCGCGCCGACGTGTCCGGCAATGACCTGCTGCAGTACTGGGACACCGATGCCGCCACGGAGGTAGTCCTGCTGTATCTGGAGAGTTTCGGTAATCCGCGGAAGTTCTCTCGCATTGCGCGCCGGGTCGCCAGGACCAAGCCGATCGTCGCAGTGAGCAGCGGCAGGCTCGCTGCGCGGGCCCAGCCGACCGGCGATATGGACCGCTCGATCGTGCGGGATCTGTTCGCGCAGGCCGGCATCGTTCAGGTCGACTCGATCTCGGAGCTGTTCGACTGCGCGGCTCTGCTGGGCTACCAGCCGCTGCCCGCCGGTCCCCGGGTCGCGGTGATCGGCAACAGCGCCGCGTTGAACTGGCTGGCCGTCGATGCGGCCCGAGGGGAGGGGCTGGAGGTGCGACGACCGACGAGTGACGCGACCGAGAGCGCTCGACGCCCCCGTCCGACCGAGCGCGGCGTCGACGAGCAGTCGGTGGGCGAGCCAGTGGACCTCGGCCCGGAGGCGACGCCTGGCGCCTACCTGGACGCCGTGGTCGCGGCACTGCGGTCGGATGAGATCGACGCGGTGATCGTGGTTTTCGCCCCTCCGGTGCCGCTGCCGATAGCCGGATTCGCCGACGCCATCCGTGAGGCGGCCATGGCCGTGCCCGACTCCGGCAAGCCGATCCTGACCACCTTCGTTGCCGAACAGGGGATTCCGAACCTGCTGGCGATGCGCGGGCAAGGCGGGGCGGCCGTGCGCGGCTCGATACCGTCCTACCCGGACCCCGAACGTGCCGCGCGTGCGCTGGCCAGGGTGCGGCGCTACGCACAGTGGCGCACCAAGCCGGTCTCGGTGGTCCGCCGCCCGAACGACATCGACACCGAGCGGGCCAGGGGATTGGTGGCGCAATGGATGGCGGACCCTGCCGGACGCAGGCTGACCGACCAGGAAACCGTCGACCTGCTGGACTGTTACGGCATCCACGTTGTGGAATATCGCGAAGTGCACAACGCCGACGAGGCCGTCGCAGCGGCAGCAGAACTCGGTTATCCGGTGGCGGCCAAGGCGACCGGGGAACTGTGGCGGCGCAGGCCCGACCTCAGTGGTGTCCGACTTGATCTGTGGCGGCCCGAGGCGGTGCGCCAGGCCTACGCCCATCTGGCAGAACTCAGTGGTGACCCCGTGTTGCATATCCAGAAGATGGCGACCCCCGGCGTCGGTTGTGTCCTACGCGTGCAGGACGATCCGTCGTTCGGTTCCGTGATCGAATTCGGTCTGTCCGGTCTGATCATCGAACTTCTCGGCGACCGTGCCTACCGCGCTCTGCCGCTGACCGAGGACGAGGCCACCGCCTTGATCGACGCGCCGCGCGCCGCGCCACTGCTGTCCGGCACCCCGGCCAGCCCGCGTGTCGACAAGGCTGCCCTCGCCGAACTGGCCCAACGCATTTCGGCCCTCTTCGACGACATCCCCGAACTCCGTGAACTGTCCTTCGATCCGGTTCTCGCCTCGGCGGCCTCGGCCTCGATCCTCTACGCCCGAGCCCGAATAGGCCCGGAACCCAGCCGTTTCGACGCGGGCCCGCGGCGCTTGGGCTGAGCGGGACACAAATGAGCACTGCCGGCCGCCGGAAGTAAGCGTCGCCGACCGGCTCGCGCGAACCCGGAGGGGACGGGATGCGCGGACACCGGTCGGCGTTTCCAGGTGACCGATACGGTCACCGAGCCGGGGCGCCGAACCGGCCTCGAAGTGGCTCGGCGCCATGGGGGTGCCGGGGTCGCGGTCGCGAATTACCTTGTGATCAGCTCGCGTAGGCGCGCAGCCGATCGGCCCGCTCACCCTTGCGCAGCTTCGACATGACCTCGCGCTCTATCTGACGCACCCGCTCGCGGGAGAGTCCGAAGAGCTTACCGATCTGGTCGAGGGTGCGCGGCTGGCCGTCGTCCAGGCCGAAGCGCAGCCGGATGACCTGCTGTTCGCGCTCGTCCAGGGTGGCGAGCACGCTGCGCACATCGTGGTGCAGCAGACCCGCGATGACCGCGGACTCGGCCGAGGTGGCCTCGGAGTCCTCGATGAAATCGCCGAGCGGGGCCTCTTCGTCGTTGCCGACCGGCATATCGAGGCTTACCGGGTCGCGGCTGTGATCGAGCAGATCGGAGATCTTCTCGACCGGAATGCCCGACTCGTTGGCGAGCTCGGCGTCGGTGGCTTCGCGGCCGAGCTGCTGATGCAGCTCGCGCTTGATCCTGGCCAACTTGTTGACCTGCTCGACCAGATGGACCGGTAGCCGGATGGTGCGGCTCTGATCGGCCATGCCGCGGGTAATGGCCTGCCGAATCCACCAGGTGGCGTAGGTGGAGAACTTGAAGCCCTTGGCGTAATCGAACTTCTCCATCGCCCTGATCAGGCCGAGGTTGCCCTCTTGGATCAGGTCCAGCAGCGGCATGCCGCGGCCGGTGTAGCGCTTGGCAAGCGAGACCACGAGGCGGAGGTTGGCCTCGAGCAGATGAGACCGGGCGGACTGGCCCTCGCGGACGACGATGGCCAGATCGCGCTTGCGCATGGCCGATAGACGCTTGCCGGTCTCCAGCAGATGCTGGGCATAGAGGCCCGCCTCGATGCGCTTGGCCAGCTCGACCTCGTCGGCGGCCGTGAGCAGTGCAGTGCGACCGATCCCATTCAGGTACACGCGTACCAGGTCGGCGGCGGGGCTCTGGGCGTCGAGGTCCATATCGCTGGTGCGCACACGAGTGGTGGCGGGGCTGGTCATGACTTGCCTCCTGTCGGTGGTGTCTCACTCCGAACAACGGACCCGACAATGAGAAAGTTCCCCGCTACCGCCCAGATAAACCGCTCTGAACTGCGGGTTCCGTCACTTCCGTCTGAGAAGTTCCTGAGAAGCATCCGGAATCGGAACACTCGTTGTCGAGCGCGTCCGCCGCCCACCGGTGCGGCCGTCGGTCAGACGGGTCGCACCAATCCGTGGCGGACCAGTCCGGCCACCACCGACAGTGCGTCGGCCATGAACTCGGTGGTTACCTCGTCGGATCCGGTGGCAACCGCCAGCAGTTCGATCAACTCGTACAACGGCATCCCGTCCGCCCGCATTCCCGCGACGAGGGCGATGGTGGATTCGTCAACCTCGTGCTGCCAGCGTGGTCCGTCACCGCGGTGCAGCCGAGCGACCTCCTGAGCCCAGCCGTCCTCGCCCGGCAGATAGACACGTTCCAGCGCGGTCGCCGGATCCACCGCGAAACGCGAAGACCAGGCCAGGTTTTCGTCGCCTGCGGCGGCGCGCAGCCAGGCCGAGCGCTCGAAATACCTGGTCGCCTCGTCGCCGAGCGGGTCGTCGAAGCCGTGCGTGAGGTCCTCGGCGAGCAATTCGGTCGGGCCGTCGATGGCGCGCAGATAGACGAAGCCGAAGCCGATGCCCTCGACATCGGCCGCGGTGAAGGCGTCGAGCCACTGTTCGGCACGGGCCTGCGCGGCCGGGTCGCGCGGATCGAGCCCGGCGTCGCGCAGCCAGGTGCCCACATACAACGCGGGGTCGGCGACATCGCGCTGCACCACCCAGGCGTCGACGCCGTGCGCGGGCAGCCAGGACGACACCCGGTGCCGCCAGTCCTCGCCGTCCACATGCACCCACGCCGCGAGCATCGCCGCGGTGCCGCCGGGGGCGAGTAACTCCGAGGCCTGGGAAATCACCAGTTCGCTTGCGCCATCGAGGGCGAGGCCGGAATCGCGGTATGTGTGCTCGATGCGGGCGGGGCCGACGACGAAGGGTGGATTGGCCACCACCTGGTCGAAGCGACGTCCGGCCACCGGCTCGAACCAGGAACCGTCCAGCAGCTCGATGTCGAGGCCGTTGAGTGCGGCGGTCGCTTCGGCAAGCCACAACGCGCGCGGGTTCACGTCGGTGGCGGTCACCCGGTCGGAATAGGAGGCCGCGTGCACGGCCTGCACGCCACAGCCGGTGCCGAGATCGAGTACCGAACCGACCTTGCGGGTCGGCGTCGCGCGCAGCAGCGACAGCGAAGCGTGGCCGACACCGAGTACATGCTCTTCGGTCAGCGTGCGCCTTCGCATCGAGTCGTCGAGATCGGACAGGATCCACCGAGTGCCGACGCCAACGTCCAAAGGGCGCAGGTCCAATGCCGCGCGCACCAGATCACCGTCCCGGTCCAGCAATCCTGCCTCGACGGCGCGCTCGATATCCACGAGTGCGAGCGCGGCGGCGACGTCTCGCTGGGGCAGTGCGTCGCCGAGCAACAGCAACCGGATCAGGGTGCCGAGTTCGCCCGCGTCCCGTGCGGCGCGCCGCACCGGCACCGGCTCCGACCGACCGAGCGCCGCGTGTACATCGACTCCGAGCACCTCGAGCAGCGTGTCCGCGTCGTAGCGGACTCGGGTCAGCGCGGTCCGCAGATCCGGGCACAACGCGGTGAGCAGCGATCCGGTCGTCGTCTGGTTCGTAGGCACATCGGTACTCTGCCACCGCAACCGCGCAGCACTCGCCAGGTGTTCGCCGTGTCACAGATCCGCGTACCGTCGACGCTCGGCCGGGTGCCGCTCGGCGGCCGTCAGACTCCGCTGGGGTCGCGGGAGGTGATGCAGTAGGTGGCGTCGGCGGGGTCGGACATGACGATCCAGTGTTCGTGATTCTGGATTCGGGTCGCGCCGAGGGATTCGTGCCAGGCGGCGGTGGCGTGGATATCCGACGACGACAGGTCGATATGCGCACTGGTCGGGCGGTCCGCACCGAGGCGCTGCAGCAGCAGTTGCAGGGGCAGCTGATTCTTTGCGCGCAGCCGGGAGAATTCCGGCAGCCTGCCCTGCTGGTGATCCCAGCCGGTCAGGACGGTCCAGAAGTCTGACTCGGCCTCGTGATCGGCGGCGCCGATGTCCAGGCACACCTGATCCAAACGGGTCAGCGTGCCGTCCGGCGCGCTGACGGCCGGCGCGGGCTGGCCCTTGGCGCGGCCGCTGGGGGTGAAGCAGAACGTCTGGCCCGACGGCGAGCGCAGGACGGCATAGTCCGGGTGGTTGGCGACCAGGTCGGCGCCGAGGTCGAGCGCGATGCGGACGGCGGCGGCGATGTCGTCGACATCGAAGTCGATGTGCACGCCGCCGAGGCCGGTGACCGACTGCATTTTGACCCCTGCGGCGGCGAACAGCGCGGGATCCGGTAGGAGCGTGAGGAATTCGTCGTTCGCGCCGCGGCGGGGCGAGAGCTGGGTGCCGGTGATGGTGGACCAGAACGTCGCGCAGTCGTCGAAACGCTGCGCGGGCCGATCGAGGAAGGCCCAGGCCCACCGAATCATGCTGTCTCCTCTGTCCTGCGGGGTATGCCCCGACGGCCGCGTGAACGCTGGTGCGGCACTGCGCCTCTTGCCTGCCGCGTGACGGTGTGCCACGCCACAATGACGTTCTGTCGAATTCCCCCGCCACACAGTAGGGGGCGGCCGGTGCGCTGTCGAGGCGGTGCCGGTCGCGCCGGAGTGGCACGATCTTGGCGGTTAATGGCATCCCGGCCACTCGTTCCCCGAGGGAGATTCCGGCACGCTCAGCAGGTGACCGAACTGCAGACGCCCCCGGCGCAGGGACCTATCGATTCCATGAACCGGCCGTGGCTGCATCCGGCATGGATCGTGGCGGGTGTGGGGTTCGTCGCACTGCTCGGCGCCGCGGCTTTCCGGTCCGTGCCGAGCGTGCTGATGGATCCGCTGCACGAGGAATTCGGGTGGTCGCACGGCACGATCGGCGCGGCAGTTTCGCTGAATATGTTGTTGTACGGCCTGATTTCACCGTTCGCGGCCGCGCTGATGGATCGCTTCGGCATCCGCAAAGTGGTGGCGTGCGCACTGCTGCTCGTCGCGGCGGGCAGCGGGCTGACCGTGTTCATGACACAGCCCTGGCATCTGGTGCTGACCTGGGGTCTGCTGGTCGGTGTCGGCGTCGGCTCGATGTCGATGCCGTTCGTGGCGACCATCACCGGCCGCTGGTTCGTGCGCCAGCGTGGACTGATCACCGGAGTGCTCACCGCCGCCGGCGCGACCGGGCAGCTGATCTTCCTGCCACTGGTGTCGGCGGCGGCACACGATCACGGCTGGCGGGTGCCGTCGCTGATCGTCGCCGGCGCCGCGTTGGCCGTGGTGCCGCTGGTGTGGCTGTTCATCCGCGATTTCCCCAGCGACGCAGGTGTTTCCGCCTACGGCGCGGAAGCGGGCAGCTCGGTGGGCCTGCGCACGCCCGCGACCGGCGGTGCGATGCGCGCGCTGACCGTGCTCGCCACCATTGCGCGCCGACCCGGATTCTGGCTGTTGGCAGCCGGATTCGCGATTTGCGGCGCATCGACCAACGGCTTGGTCGGTACCCACTTCGTCAGCGCCGCACACGACCACGGCATGCCGTCCACCACCGCGGCCGGCCTGCTCGCGCTGGTCGGTATTTTCGACGTCGCGGGCACTATCGCCTCGGGCTGGCTCACCGACCGGGTCGACCCCCGCTACCTGCTGGTCGGCTACTACACCCTGCGCGGACTGTCGCTGCTCATCCTGCCGTCGCTGTTCTCGCCGCACACCCAGCCCAGCATGTGGGTGTTCATCATCTTCTACGGCCTCGACTGGATCGCCACCGTCCCGCCGACGGTGATGCTGTGCCGCGAACTGTTCGGCGCGGATGGTCCGGTCGCTTTCGGCTGGGTGTTCGCCGCGCACCAAATCGGTTCGGCGATCGCCGCGACCGGTGCGGGCGTCATCCGCGATCTCCAGGGCAGCTACACCACGGCCTGGTATATCGCGGGTGGGCTCTGCGGTATCGCGGCACTGCTCTCGGCGGGAATTCGGCGCACGACCGCCCCGGTTCCCACATAGTCTCGTTCGGGCGGGAACTCAGCTGTCGATGGCGTTGTGTGGACGCGATTCGATGGCCTTGCGGCGTTCGTCCCAGCGGCTCGGCTCGTCCTTGCGGCGCGGCGGGCGATCGTTGGCGATCAGCACCGCGATCCAGGGCAGCGGGATGGATGCGGCGATGATGAGAATCGAGATCAGGGCATTGCTGAAGGCGCTGTAGGCGAACGCGGCCAGCACCAGGCAGGGGATGCGGAAGGCCATGATGATCGTGTACCTGCGGACGCGGGCGCGATGCTGATCTTCCAGCGACGGTGCGGCCTCGGTGATCAGCACCGGGTGTTTGTCGTCGCTGCCGGGAAAGTAGCCGGAGGAGCGTTCGGGAGTGGGCACCGTCACGTCCGGGCGATCACCGCGGCCGATGTCGTCGGCGTTGGGGGAATCGCCGTACTGCTGCATACTCTCGAGTCTCCCACTGTCGGCGGTCAACCGCACATGACCTGGTCAGCGAGTTGTGCCGCCACCGTGTTCGGCCACTCGCGCGCGGATGCGGCATCATGGAATCCGTGAGTACCGAGACTCTGGTTCGCCCGGACACGACTACCGACGAGACGACGGGCGACGACACCCCGAAGTTCTTCCACTATGTGAAGAAGAACAAGATCGCCGAGAGCGCCGTCATGGGCACCCACGTGGTTGCGCTGTGCGGCGAGGTCTTCCCGGTAACCCGCTCCGCGAAGCCCGGTTCGCCGGTGTGCCCCGAGTGCAAGAAGGTCTACGACGGGCTACGCAAGGGCGACTGAGTCGAGTCGGCCCCACCCGGCGGCGTCGTGATCGATGCCGTCCGGGTATTCGATCGTGCCTGCGGCCCCGAGTTCGGCTCGGGGCTTTGTGCTGTCTCGGGCCGCGGCGTCTTCGATAGGCGCACGGATTCTGTCTCCGCCGCGCGATTCGGCGCGGATTCGGTATCGGCGCTCGCGGTGTCCGAGGCGGGAACGTCGGCGGCCGGCTCTTCGTCATCCGCCACATCACCGAGAATCTGGTTGGACAGCCACTCCTTCATCTGATCGATGCGGGTGCTGCCGGCAGGCCAGAACTCCTGGACCGTGGCATTGAATTCCGCGCCGAGGATCACCGCGAACCCGAGGAAGAACGTGAACAGTAGGAACGCGATCGGGGTGGCGAGTGCGCCGTAACTGACACCGGTCTTGGTCACCCATGACAGATATCGGCGCAATCCCTCGCTGGCGGCCATGAAGAACACACCCGCGACCAGGGCCCCGCCGAAGAGCCGGTGCCACGGCAGCGATCGGTGCAATGCCAGCTTGTAGAGCGTGGTGAGGCCGATGATCAGCAGCAAGCCGACACCTGGGTAGTAGAACGAGTCGATCAAGCGCAGTCCCGGCTCGCGCCACGAGTCCGGTAATGCTCGCCCGATCAGCGTCGGTCCGAGTGCGATCAGCGGCAGGATGAACACCGCCGCGATCAGGAACAGCACATACAGCAGCAACGCGAAGATCCGCTGCCACACCGGATGCCGGGCATCCTGCTGTCCGTGCGCCTCGACGATGGAGTCGACGAAGGTCGCCATCGCCGAGGATCCCGCCCACAGCGACAACACGAAACCCACCGACACGAAGGCGGCCCGCCCGCGCCCGAGCACATCGGTGACCGTCGGCTCGATCAGGTCCGACACCACGGTTGTGCTGAACAGATCCCGGCTGAACGCGATGATCTTCTGCTCGACGATCTCCACCGTGTCGGGCCCGAACCACTCGCCGACGTAGCCGAGGCTGCCGAGCACACCGAGCAGCAGCGGCGCCAGCGACATCGTCTGCCAGAACGCCGCGGCCGCGGACTTCGCGAATATGGAATCGTTCCATGCCTTCACCGCGACGCGGGCGACGAGCCTGCCGCTCTGCCGGCCCGCGCGCGCCAGCCAGGCGGCCGTGCCGCGGACATAGCGGGCCCCCCCGACGGGTTCAGCGCCGCCGCCGCTGTGGATAGCGGTGGTGGCGCTCGATAGGGCACTGTCGTCGGTCATGGTCTCTACAGCATCCCGCACAAGTCGGTTCGGCACCGCTTCGACGGTGCAATGTGTCGGCGTGCGGCAGGTGAACGCGGCGGGAACTCCAGGGTCGATATGTGATGCCGGTCGCCTCGGCCGCGTCGGTTTGGCGACACGCCCTACCGGGCCAGTAGGGTCTTCTGCGTGACTGGGTCGGGCGCCGCTGTGGCGGGAGAAGCGGCAACGCCGGGCGATTCGGAAGCATCGAGCGCCACGGTTTCAGGTGGTTCGCTCCGTGCGTGGCAGCGTCGCGCACTGACGAAATATCTGACGACCAAGCCTCGGGACTTTCTCGCGGTTGCCACCCCCGGCGCGGGTAAGACCACCTTCGCACTGCGGGTCGCCGCAGAGTTGCTCGCCGACCGCACCGTCGACCAGATCACCGTTGTCGCGCCGACCGAGCACCTGAAGCACCAGTGGGCGCAGGCCGCGAACCGGGTCGGCATCGCGCTGGATTCGCGATTCTCCAACGCGACGGGCGGCACCTCCGGCGACTACCACGGTGTCGTGGTCACCTACGCGCAGGTTGCCTCGCATCCTTCCCGACATCGGGTGCGCACCGAGAACCGCAAGACCCTGGTGATTCTCGATGAGATCCACCATGCGGGCGACGCCAAGACCTGGGGTGACGCGACCGCCGAGGCTTATGGCGATGCCACCCGAAGACTCGCGCTGACCGGTACCCCGTTCCGCAGCGACGACAGTCAGATCCCGTTCGTCACCTATGAACCCGACGAGGGTGGGTTCCCGCGTTCGCGCGCCGACCACGCCTACGGTTACGCCGAGGCGCTCGCCGACGGCGTGGTGCGGCCGGTGGTGTTCCTCGCGTACTCCGGCGAGGCACACTGGCGCGACAGTGCGGGCGAGGAATACACTGCGCGCCTCGGCGAGCCGCTGAGCGCCGAGCACACCGCACGCGCTTGGCGTACCGCGCTGGACCCGGCCGGCGACTGGATTTCCGCGGTGCTGCGCGCCGCCGACACCCGCCTGCGGCAGAAACGCACCTCCGGCATGCCCGACGCGGGCGGGTTGGTGATCGCCACCGATCAGGAGCGCGCCCGCGACTATGCCGAACTGCTGGAGCACATCTCGGGGGAGCGGCCCGCGGTGGTGTTGTCGGATGATCCCGACTCCTCCAAGCGGATCGCCGAGTTCAGCAATAACACCCAGCCGTGGATGGTCGCGGTGCGGATGGTGTCCGAGGGCGTCGACGTGCCGCGCCTCGCGGTCGGCGTGTACGCCACGAGCGCCTCGACCCCGTTGTACTTTGCCCAGGCCGTCGGCCGCTTCGTGCGTGCGCGCAAGCCGGGTGAGACCGCGAGCGTGTTCTTGCCCTCGGTGCCGGTGCTGCTGGATCTGGCCGCGCAGCTGGAGTTGCAGCGCGACCACGTCATCGGCAAGCCGCATCGGGAGAAGGACGGCCTCGACGACGAGCTGCTGATCGATGCCAACAAGCAGAAGGACGAGCCGGGCGAGGACGAGAAGCCGTTTGTCGCCCTGGCCGCCGACGCCGAGCTCGATCAGGTGATCTACGAGGGTTCTTCGTTCGGCACCGCCACCATCGCGGGCAGTGCCGAGGAGGCGGACTATCTCGGCATCCCTGGTCTGCTCGACGCCGATCAGATGCGGGCGTTGTTGCGCGATCGCCAGTCCAGACAGATCGCCGAGCGCGGCGAGTCGAGCACCCCCGACCCCGGCCCGCAGGTCGCCAGTGCGGCGCAGCGAGTCGCGACGGCCGACCGGCTCGGCGAGCTGCGCCGCGAGCTCAACAGTCTCGTCGCTATGCACCATCACCGCACCAACAAACCGCACGGCGTCATCCATGGCGAGCTGCGCCGCGAATGTGGCGGCCCGCCAACAGCTTTGGCTACAGCGGATCAGCTGGTCGAGCGCATCGCGGCGCTGCGGAGGAAGTAGCGCCGGGTGTCACGCAACTACCGAGTTCTGCCCGACGGCCGCATTCCGCTCTGGGTGATGCTGGCGGTCGAGGATGCCGCGTACGCGGTGACGCCGTGGCATCGTGCCGATCGGCCGATGCGGCTGTCGGTCGAGGATATCGCCGACGACTGCGATATCTCGGCGGTCGAGGTGGTCGGCCGGGAGTTCACCGCGATCGGTGATTCGACTGCGCTGCACAGCTTTCGGCTGATGCACGATCCGCGCCTGTAGTTCGGAGCGTCCTTCATGGCGCGCTCGGCACCGAGATGTCGGCGGGCCAGGCCGCCATGGCACAGTCGATCGACCGTGTCAGCTCGGCCAGATCGGCGCGGTCGCGGGCCTGGATGGATAGCCCGTAGAGGACCGTCGTATAGAAGCTGGCCAGTGCGGCGGTGTCGGCAGTCGGGGCCAGATCGCCTTCGGCGACACCGCGATCGAGCCGTCTGCGGATGTTTTCGGTTGTCTCGCGCCGCTTTTCGATGAGGAAGTCACGCACACTCTCGTTGCGGGTGGTGTAGGTGGAGCCCGCGAGCACGACCATGCAGCCGTGCGGCTTGTCCTCGACGGTGTAGGCGACCGCGTTGTCGCGCAGCATTGCCTCGATGCCGGCGCGGGCGGTTGGTTCCTCGCGTAGGGCGCGGTCGGTGTAGCCGCCTTCGGTTTGCCCGTAGAGCGAGATAGCCTCGCGGAACAGTGCTTCCTTACCGCCGAATGCGGCGTACAGGCTCGGTGAGTTGATGCCCATCGCGGAGGTGAGGTCGCTCATCGACGAACCTTCGTAGCCGTGCTCCCAGAACACCTCCATGGCGCGTCGTAATGCTTCGGTGCGGTCGAAAGCACGCGGGCGTCCGCGGGTCGCCATGGCGGTCTCCTTTCTGTGTCGATCGTTAAATATACCCCTTGACGCGGGCCCGGGTATGCGCTTAGCTATTTATGTACTGATCGACACAGAAATTGGAGGAGCGACAATGTCGGACCTGACAGGCAAGGTGGCGCTGGTGACCGGTGGCAGCAGGGGGATCGGCGCCGCGATCGCGCGGCAGCTGGCCGCCGCCGGTGCAGATGTGGCACTGACCTACCAGAGCGCCGATGTGCTGGCGAAGTCCGTGGTCGCCGAGATCGAGGCGCTCGGTCGCCGGGCCATCGCGATTCAGGCCGACAGCGCCGACGCCGCCGATGTCAAGGGCGCCGTCGACCGGACCGCCGCCGTACTGGGCGGGCTCGATGTGCTGGTCAACAATGCGGGCATCTTCCCGGCCAAACCGTTCGAGGAGTTCACGGTGGCGGAGGTCGACCGCGCGCTCAACATCCACGCCCGCGCCGCTTTCGTCGGCGCACAGGCCGCGGTGGCGCATATGACCGACGGCGGCCGCATCATCAGCATCGGCACCAATTTGTCCGAGCATGCGCCGTTCGGTGGGCTTTCGCTGTACAACCTCAGCAAGTCCGCGCTGAACGGATTCACCAAAGCGCTTGCGCGCGAACTCGGTCCGCGCAACATCACGGTCAACCTGGTGCAGCCGGGCTCGACCGACACGGACATGAATCCGGCCGACGGCGACCATGCCGCCCACCAGCGGGAACTGTCCGCGCTCGGTCGTTTCGGCACTGCCGACGACATTGCCGCAATGGTGACCTTCCTCGCGGGGGAAACCGGCCGCAGTATCACCGGTGCGTTCTTCACCGTCGACGGCGGTACGAACTCCTGATCAGCGCGCGAAGTAGCGCCCGGGCGATACGCCGACCGCGCGCCGGAACGCCGCAACATACGCACTCGGTGTGGAGTATCCGACCCGCCCGGCGATCCGCGCGATCGGCACGCCGGCGGCCAGCGGCGGCAGCGAGGCGGCAAGCCGGATCTGAGTTCGCCACTGGCCGAAGCTCATTCCGGTCTCCGCGACGAACAGTCTGGCCAGCGTGCGCGGCGCGGCGGACACGTGGACGGCGAACTGGCCGAGGGTGCGAGCATCGGCCGGATCACGGGCGAGCGCATCGGCCACCTGCCTGGCTCGTGGATCCGACGGCGGATGCGCGCCGATCGGGATCACCTCGACCGGTTCGAGCAGATCGAAAACCACTGCCTCCGCGCGGCGACGTGGCGCGGGGGCAGTGTCGGGTGCGGTGAGATGGTCGAACAATTCGTGCAGGAGCCGGGTGACCCGCAGCATGGTCGGCGCGCCGAAGGCGACCGGACACCGGTCCGGTTCCACGAAGATGCCGTGCATTGTGGCCCCCTCGGAGGTCCCGGTCCGGTGCCCGGTGTTGCCGGGAATCCACAGCGCCCGGGTGGGTGGCAGCACCCAGTGGCCGTCGCCGATCTCGACCACGAGGACACCCCGTGCGGCCCAGGCGATTTGATGCTGCGGATGCTCGTGGGTGTCGAACCAGTGGCCTGCGGGCAGCACGCGGTCACCGAAGACCATCGCGGTGTCGCCGGCGGTGGCCGGGAGCACCAGGGATCGGCCGAAGACCGAAGGTTGGCCGTTCTGCGACACAGTGTGTCACCGTAGCCTGTCGTGGCCGTGCCCGCGCGCCCCTAGCGTGAGCTGATGGCGATGAATTACTTCCACCGAATCCTCTGCCGGTCGGCGATGTGGGAGCGGGCCAGTGCGACGAAGATCATTCCGTGGGCGCTGTCGGGTCTCGAACTCGGTTCCTCCGCACTGGAGATCGGCCCCGGCTACGGTGCGAACGTGCGCGCCCTGCTGGAGCGAACCAGCACCCTCACCGGACTCGAGATCGACACCGCACTGGCCGACCGCCTGCGTGACCGGCACGGCGGCGCGATGACCGTGGTCGAGGGCGACGGCGCTGAAATGCCGCTGCCGGACCGCGAATTCGACACCGTGGTGTGCTTCACCATGCTGCACCACGTCCCGACGGTCCGGCAGCAGGACGCACTGTTCGCCGAGGCGTTCCGGGTGCTGCAGCCGGGCGGGGTGTTCGCGGGCAGCGATGGACTCGACACCCGAGTCTTCCGCCTGATGCACCTGAGCGACACCTGCCTGCCGGTACTCCCGCAAGATGCCGCGGAGCGTCTCGCCAGGGTCGGCTTCACCGATATCGAGATCGACACCGGCGCAGGCAGTTTCCGATTCCGTGCCCATCGGCCAGGAACCCCGTGAAGATCGGCGACGGCACCCCGCGAGTCTTCGGGTTCATACGTCGACAGCGAGTGCAATCCCCAAGGTCGCGACCTCAGCCGGTCAGCTCGGGTGCGATCCGAAGTAGCCGGCGGGGTCGAGGGTGTTGATCGGCACCCATCGCGGTGCTTCCACTGTGGTCGCCGCCGCATCCTGGGCCGGCCGGAAATAGCCCTGGAGTTCGAGGGCGAGGCGCGGGTTCTCGTCGACGCGGCGGGCGACCTCGTAGAACACCGCCAAGACGTGCACGCAGCGGGCCGAACGGGCCGAGCATGAGCAGTCGGTACCTGCGAGCACGGGCGCGGTGGCGACGCTCGCTGTAACGAGTGCCCGGTGCATGTCGTCGGTGAGGACCGTCGGGTCGGTGATGATCTCCGCGATCGCGGTGACGGCGGCCCGTGGCAGCGGCGTCACCTCGACGTGGGTGACCGAGGCCTGGCCGCCGCGGTGGATGGCGCCGCGGACGATGCGGCCCTCGATCGTGGCCTGAACGCCGTTGTTGCGGGCGATGCTGCGGGCTCGGGGGAGCAGTGGTTCGGGACGGGTCTGGCGTATCGGCTCGGCAAGGCGAACCCAGTCCATGCCCCAGGCGGTGTAGCCGAATTCGTTGTCCGCCATCAGTTCTCCATAAGGTTGTAGGTGTTCAGGGCCGGGTGCCTTGAATGCCCAGGGCGGCGGGGTGTGGCTGATCAGTTCTTGCCGCTGGGTGGTTTCGAAGGAGTGGCCGCCCTGCCGTTCTGG
>NZ_JBKOQN010000004.1:0-259266 GCF_046764895.1 Nocardia sp. CWNU-33
TCACCGGATCGGCTCGACCTTCGCCCAACTGGCCAGATCGATCAATCCGGTCGTGACCGGCTGGATGCGGTATTACGGAGCGTTCTATCCCTCCGCGATGCATCCCCTCCTGACGCGCATCAACTCCCTACCTGGTGCGCTGGATCCGCTGCAAATATCGGCGGCTGAAACCGGTGAAGAAAGCCCGTCGCGCCTACAAAAACGCGGTCCGGAAATACCCTGCCATGTTCCGACACTGGCAGTGGACACCGCATGCCTGGCGAACAGGATGAAAAGAGCCGGGTAACGGGAGGCTGTTACGCCCGGATCTGTGGGAGCCCCGGGGTGAGATTCCCCTGGGCCACCCGACTGGCGTATCGCCTGGTCGCGGGGTCCGGAGAGAACCGATGTGCACTGCGAAGCCGTACACACCGATATCGCAACTGCGCCACGATGTGCTGGTACGCCTGGACACACTGCTGACCGACTTGGGTTACTGGCGCGAGGAACTGGCCGACCCTTGATGGCTGCGCGGGTGCGCGTGGAAATCGCCCCCGGCCGCGCATTAGGGTCTGACCGCATGGCAGTCCTCTCCCGCCTCATCAGAAGCCTGGCGATCGTACTCGGTGTGGCCGTTGCGATTCCGATGCTCGCGACCCTGGCCTTCGCGGCCATCGGCCACCCCGAATGCGCGACCATCCCGGAAGATGTGGGCCCCTGCGGATACTGGGCCCGCGTGGCGGAATACGGGCCGTTCATCATGCTGTGGGGAACGGTCGTCACCGCAGGCTTCGGGGCAACGGTGTGGCTGGTGGTCGTCGCTGTACTCGGTCTTGACCGCGGCCGCTGACGCCTCCACCGGCCCGGTCGACAGCCACTCGCGGCTGATCTCGGGGAACTCCCGCAGACGCTGCAACTTTTCATTCGCGAACACACGCGTCGCCACGAACCCCAACCTCCACGCTGCTGATCAACCCTCGCCAGCAGCCGAGCACCAATCACATTGCCCCGCACCACGAACCGTACGATGCAGCCGCTTGCCCAGCAGCTACACGAACTTCGTTGTTTTCTGCGCCGTTACTACAGGGACCCCCTCGCCAGGGCGGCGATGCCTCGACGGTCCCGCCGGCAGCACGGTAGGTTGATCGCCGAACATCTCAGCGCCCTTGCCGGATTCACCGGTGGGGCCTGTAGCTTTCGTCGTTGGCTTCCTGCTCGTCTCGCCCGGGAGATCGATATGCGTCGTGGACGGTTTTTGTCGGCTTGTGTGGCTGTGCTGATGGCTGCCGCCCTCGGCGGGGCGGGTGAGGCCACCGCCGGAGTGGACTCCACGTGTGGCGGGGCGTCGTTCGCCCAGGACATGCTCAACGCCCACAACCAGTACCGGGCAAAACATGGCTCGCCGAAAATGGTGCTCGATCCGGCGGCGTCAGCTTCGGCCCAGAAGTGGGCCGATCATCTGGCCGACACCCAGATTTTCGAGCACTCGAAGGGCTCGGGCAACGGCGAGAACCTCGCTGCTATATGGGGCGACCGGCACACCGGCTTCTCGGCGACGAAAGCGTGGTACGACGAGATCAAGGACTACAACTTCGACACACCGACCGGGTTCTCCAGCCAGACCGGGCATTTCACACAGGTGGTCTGGAAGGCCAGCACGAAGCTCGGGGTCGGGGTCGCCTGCAACACCGGCGGAAGAGGTGGGCAATACGTTGTCGCCCAGTACAACCCGGCCGGCAACATGATGGGCAACAACAACCAGTACTTCCGGGAGAACGTGCAGCGCGGGTAGCCGTCCGGCCCGGGCCGGACGCTCAGCTTTTCGTCCCCACTCCGGTCACCGCTACTGGTGGCGAGCCTGTCCATGCGCGGATGCCCTCAGCAGGAGAGACCCCGAACTCCCGATGCCCTCAATCATCTCGCAGGCACGGGGCCAAGCGGTCACTGAGCGTTATTTTCCGCGCCCTGGTCCGAGTCCGGATCAGGATCTGATGCCGCCTGCCCATCCACAGCCGCCAAACGTACCGCGACTGCATCGGCCAATGCGGTCGCCTTCTCGACGTCCAATCCATGTTGCGCCGCAAGCTCGAGTACGTGTCGTCGGACTGAGGTGATCTGCTCTCTGGTCAGGGGCGGTACTTCGACCGGGCCAGCGGGCCGGCGGAACAACTTGCGCACGAGCGCTTTCGCCCCTTTCGACACCTCGTCACCGGCCGCGTCACCCAACTGTTTCGCCGCTTGGTCGATCGCGAGCCACACCACCGGTGTCGCTAGGGCCGCGATCTCCTCGACTCCGAATCCTAGGGGGTCGCGTCGGCCTCGACGTCGATTCAGTCGTCGGATCACAGCCGAGTCGTCCAGGGAGGCCATTGCCTCCACGAGCGGTATTTCCCCAGGTGCTACCGCCGTGATCACGTCGCGCACGACGGCGCGGACCGTAACCGCCGGGACTGCAACACTTTTGGCGTCAGGGCCCGAACTGTCGCTGTACACAACACCCCCAGAGAGTTCACCGGTTCACTCTGAGTAAAGAGTACGGCCACACCGTGTGTCGTGCCCGCCGACCGCGTGCAGCTGGAAGTTCACCGCCCGCTGAAGGTTCGACGCTCGTCGACGGGGCAGGACGACCGTGTGGGGCGACAACCTTTGCCGCGGTGAAGGTTCCCGAGATCGGTCCATCGATCACGCTCATCCTCTATCGTTGACGGCGAGCCGATCACTCTGGGGCGGGGATATGCGTAGGGCAGACGTCGACTCTGTTGGACAGAGCGGATTTCACTTGAATGCCTCGGCCAGGGTGCGGTGCCGAGATCACCGCGGTACACATGCCTCGGGGACGAGCACCCCTAGTGGGCGCCAGGCACTCGCGGTGTACGTGGTACAGCGCGCAGTGAACAGCACATTACGGCTGCAACCGGTTCCTGACTTGCTGGGTGACTGTGCAACGGGCGTGACTCAGCTACGGTACCCGCATCGAAAAGTGCTTCCCCGGAAGGTATCTCGCGAGGCGCCGACCATCGCGCAGATTCCTCCCGCCACCCGATGCGGCTGTTCGGGGTGGGTGGGGTGTTCCGAGGGCATGTGCCCATGACAGCGGCGACGGACCTGCGAGCACGGGTTGATGATCAAGCGATCGGGACTGGAACCACGATCCGGTTCGCGCTGCTGGTCGTATTGCTGTTGGCGGCGACAACTGCAATGGCTGCATCACTTTCCGCGGATCTGGCGGGAGGAGGGTCCTGGCTCTGCCAGCTTGCTGCCGGCGCCGACCCCGACCAGGACGTGGGCGCGAACGCCCTGAAGATGTGGGATCAGTGGGACAAGCTGGACCAGTGCATAGGTCGGTATGAGCCGCCGCCGCCCTGGTGGTTGCCGGTGGCATGGATGGCAGTGGAATTCGTGTGTGCTGCAGGGATGTTCCTATGGCTACCGGTGTGGAAGTTGCGTCGAAGCAAGATCGTCGGGCTCGAAGTGTTCGACCCGGACGGGGACCTGCAGCACCGGTTGCAGGGCCTGGTCGAGCGTGCTGGGCTGGCTCGTACGCCTAGGTTCGTGGTTGACCGCACCGCACTGTCGTCGGGTGCGGTCGTGTTCGGTCGCACAGCAGCACCGACCGTATGCCTGGACGGTGGACTGGTTGCCTCGAGAGACAATGCAGAGAACCGTTTCCGCGCCGTGGTCCTGCACGAGCTTGCTCATATCCACAACCGGGACGTCACAGCGACGTACCTGACGGTCGTGCTGTGGCGGGTGTTCCTCGCGTTGCTCCTGCTGCCCTACACCGCCTCAGTCGTTGTTGCGGCGCTGAAGCTGCTCACGCGACCCCACACCATCGGACCGTCCACGGAACTGACTGTCGTTACCCGGAATCTGGCGCTGGCGGCCTTTCTTACCCTGTTGATCTATCTGGCGCGCGCCGACCTGCTCCGCCATCGGGAGATCTGCGCCGACCGCGCCGCTGTGCGGTGGGGTGCCGATCCGCGCGGCTGGGTGTTACCAACCCCTGCTCCCGTCACCAGCCGTGTGCGCGCTGCGCTGCGGGCATTCGCTGAACTGTGGCGGACGCACCCCCGCTGGGACCTGCGCCGAGCCGGACTGCAGGACCCGGCGCAGCTGTTCGGTGTCCGAGCGCTGCCGCTGTTTCTGACCGGCGCAATAGCGATGCTCATCGCCACCCAGAGCGACCAGTTCAACCAACGAATGGGAGCGCTACCCGCGGTTGACTTTTGGGTGGCGACTGGAGTCGCGGTCCTCGTGACCGCGGTGGCTGGGATTGCCCTGTGCCGGGCTGTGATCTATGCCGACCTCACCGATGGCCGGATCCCGTCGGGCTGGCTTGCCGGGCTTTGGCTGGGATTGGGGCTCGCCGTGAGTGATGTGATATCCGGGACGCTCTCGGTACACGCGTGGATACCACCTCACCCATGGGTTCTGCTCATCCCTGTCATCACCGGGATCCTGTTCGGCGCCTGGACAGTTGAAAGCTCAGTGCTGTGGTCGCGGGTCTGGCGGGGTCGTAGCATCCGGCCGGTGCCGGCGCTGGCCTTGATCCCGGCGGGGCTCGGCTTGGCCGTGTGGTTCGTGGGCTGGGGCAGCCACCGAACCGTTTTGGGCCAGGGTGTGCTGTCCGGTGTGCACCTGTGGCAACGTTGGGGCTTCGAACTGTCCGATCATGTCGTGGAACAAACCGCGACCGATCTCACGTTCCGCCACACAGCGTTCATCGGTTCTATCGCATCGATACCGCTCGCGATCACAGCATTATGGGCGATTCCCTTATGGGCGTGCGCAATTCGGCGCACGACGGTGGTGCCTGAGTGGATCGACTCCACGCTGGCCAGGACAGGTACGGATACCCGAGCGTCGATCCCTCTACCCTCGTTGCGTGTGGTGCTGTGGCCTGCGCTGATCGGCACACTGGTTTGCTGGTTGTCAGTGCTTGCCGTTCAGGCATATATGCATCGTTGGCGGCCCGATTCCGGCGGGACACAGCAGACCGGTTTCGAATGGGTCGACAGTTGGTGGCTGCTGATCACCGTCGTGATGGGTGCCGCCACTGCTGTGGCCGTCACGCTCGGGTACTCGACGCGATTCTCTCTTATCGTCGCGATCGTCGCCGGATACACCACTGTGTTGATCGGATCCGCCGGGATCCTCGCGCTGACATCGGCGGATGGCTGCATCCGCGGGCTTGCGATCACCACACGGACCTGCGGATTCCGTCCCCGCCTCACGCAACCGTTCTTCCACTTCGTCCCTGCAGCGGCATCGCTGGTAGCCCTGCTCGCTGGGGTGGCCGTCGGACTGGCCGCCCTGGTGCGCGGCATTCGACAGCGATCGCAAGCCACCCGAAAGCCCGAGCCATTGTCCGTGCCTCGCACTCCCGCCGCCACGACAGGTCCCAGGCAGCGCGTTGGAATCATAATGGTCTCCAGCGCTGTGATCGCGGTCGCGGTATTCGGTACTACCCAACGAATTGCATCACTCGATCAAAGACCGTCGACCGCGAGCGACATCGATATCGATGGTCGTTCCAAACCTGTATCGATCATCACGCGTGCTTTGCAGGTCGGTGCGTGGGGCGAGCGGGGAGGCGAGGAACTGCTCAAACTTAATGTCGAAATCTTCGACAACGACCTCCCCGCCGCGATCGTTGAAACCAGTGACGCTGTCACCGTCGACATGGCCTTCCTACGGGTCACCTGTACCAAGCTCGGGCAGGGTGCCGACGATGCCGACCGGCTTTTCCGTATCCCGGATCCGGACGCTCAGAAACTCTGGCAGTCGTTCCTGTCCCAAGCTCATGGCGCCAGCAAAGACTGTCTGAAAGCAATCGACAACATGGGCGCCCTCGGCCGGCCAGGCCGTCAAGGCGACCCATCTGATCCTCTCGCGCTGTCACTGCCGGCGCTATTTCGAGCACGTTCCTCCTTCGCCGCCGTACTCGCACGGATAACCGAAGACGTCGCTGCAGGACTTCGACAATCGTGAGTAATGAAGCGCAGGTGGAAGAACCGTCCCAGCTCCACCCGCGACAACGCCGGGAACCGGCCGTGCACTGGTCTGCACACAAGCCCGGTCGTTCAGCCGTCGAGGCAGTGGTCGGAACGCCACCTGGCGCCTTCATGTACCTCCGGCGCCCATGAGCTGCAAACGGCCTCGTGCGAGCACCGTGGCGGTAATGGCGGGCGGTACTTCTCTATGAGACAGTGCCGTCGTGGCCAATCCTCCTTCTCAGCACCCGCCCAATCCCGAGGCGCTGTACCAAGCTGTGGCGGACCGGCGTCTTCAATACGAGAACCTGCTCTGGCAGGTGCCCGCCGTCAGTATGACCGCCCAAGCTTTCTTGTTCAGCGTCGCGCTGAGCCAGAACATCGAGGCCTTTCCTCGGATTCTCGCCGGTTTGCTCGCACTGAATGTGTCGGTCATCTCGATCATGCTCATGGCTAGCCACCAACGAGCCGAAAGTCGGGATGCTCAATGGCTGGAGCGCTTTGAGCAGCAGGAACTGGGCGCTGGCGCTTGGAGTGCACACGGCGCGGCATTCCGGCAACAGTACATCGCAGATCCCGACGACGGCTGGTTCGGCAACCTGATACACCTGAGGCTCATGTTCCAGGTCTGGGTTGTCGGTCTCGGATTGTTCGGCTTCGTAGCCATCTTGATGATTGTGAAGACCCTGATTACCCTCGCCCTCTGACTCGGGGCACACCCCACACCGGTGTCGCTGGCGACCGCTCCACATGAACCACCGGAGGTACCGAGGTGTGAAGGCTTGTTTCGCATGGCCCGTGAGCGGAGAAGTCGGGCAGACTTCGCCGCTCACGGGCCACAACGATCAGCGGTGGTTCGTGAGCTGAGATGTTCTCCAGGTGGATTCGCGACACCACGAGGTATCAGGGTGCGATCACGCGGCAAGGGTCACCTGGAATTCGGCTGCCGTTCTACACACCGTCGGGCCGAACGGTGGAGAAGATCGTGACGATCGTCAATCGGGAAGACATGTTGGCCGCGCTACTGCACTGGGCTTTGGTGTGGCGCTCGGACGCCGAGAACGAGCGGATTCGCGCGCTGGCCGACGTGATTCGCGAGCGCGGTCCGATGGCATTGTGAGCGCACGCAGCAGAAAGGCCCGCTCTGCGAGGACCAGGCCTATCTGCTGGTGATGTCAGCCGCAGCAGCCGGCTCCGGAGGCTACGGCTGCGCTCTTGGCCTGGCTGCCGCAGCATGCGCCCTCTTGGGCCGCCTCCTGCGCGGTTCCGCAACACGGGCTTTCCGAGGCTTCTGTATTCGCGGCGTTTGCGGTGGTTTGCGGTGCGGTGCCGAAGGTTTCGCTGTCTGCGAGCACTGTGTAGACCTCCCATCGCTCGCCGCCGGGCGCGGTGACCCACACCTTGTCCTGGGTGGCGAAGCAACACGTCGTCGCCATCTCCTCCTCGGTGAACACTCCCGCTTCCGACAGTCGGGCGATCTCGGCGTGCACCTGCTCGCTGGACTCGACTTCGACGCCGAGGTGGTTGATGCTGCCGCCCTTGCCGGGGTTCTCCAGGAGCACCAGCTTCAGCGGCGGCTGCGCGATCGCGAAGTTCGCGTAGCCCGGCTTGCGCTTGGCGGGTTCGACGCCGAACAGCGTCGAGTAGAACTTCACCGCCACGTCTACATCGTCGACATTGAGGGCGAGCTGGATACGAGACATGATGACCTCCACCTTTGAGACGTATATCGAATTACTTGGGATGCCACGATCGTGCCCACCTTTTCGACATATGTCAAGACCCTCGGTAGTGTGGGGTCATGCCGAAAGCATTGCCTGTCATCGATGTGACCGCGCCCATCTGCTGCGCTCCGGTTGCGGCCGGGCCGGTCGACGACCAAGCCGCCCTTGAAGTAGCCCTGCGCCTCAAAGCTTTGGCCGACCCCGCGCGGGTCAAACTCATGTCACTGCTGTTGGCGAAGGGTGATCAAGCCACCGGGCAGCTCGCCGAGGTCGTTGGGCTGTCGGAATCAACTGTCAGCCATCACCTCGGCCAGCTCCGCGCCGCCGGGCTGATCGAGTCGACCCGGCACGGCATGAGTGTCCAGCACCGGCCGCTGCGGAATGCGTTGTCCGCCTTGTGCATTGTGCTCGACCCGAACTGCTGCACCTGAAGAGCGCTGCCGTGTTCCGCACCGATCGCGGCAATGCCCTGACATGGTCGCCGTGACCCGGCCGATCGACCGGCGGCACCGAGCGTTGCGCGGCTATTGTGAGGGCATGGGCGTCATCGGTGAGCTGTTTCCGGGCCAGAAGCTGGCCGACGAGGGCAGCGAGGACAGCGACGGGCAGACGCACCGCCCTCGATTCGACATAGATCTGGACACCGGCGTGGCCAGGGTGCCGAGGCAGGTTGCGCCGCAACACACGGACGAAACAACCGAGTAGCCCCCGATCGAACCCCGGTAGGAAGACTTCCATGTCGCCTGAGCCGGGTTGTTTGCCGGAACGGTTCTGTCGACCCGTGTAGAGCACGCTGAACGGTCGCTGATCGAGGAAGGCGCTCGTGCGGCCGCCCGCCGGAGTTCTGCGGCCCTGATCCGCCGAGCCCCGACCGACTCCCAACGACTCATCACCTTTGATCCGGTCAACCGCCCCGGCGTATCCGCGCTGCTGACCACGGCCGCACTGTGTTCCGGCCGCGATGTCCGGTATTGCCGAGTTCAGGGTGTTTGCAGGAGCGTGGACACGATTTCGGCTGTACCGATGATTTTGTGTGGATCCGTAGTCGATACGGCTGGATACACCGACAGCGGTGGGCCTGTGCTGGGACCGTTCCAGTGCGGGAGGAAACACACGGAGGCAATGATGAGCGTCGACGACTCCGAACAGGAGCACACGATCCGGACGGGCGAGCAGGGGGCGCGGGTGAGCGGTACCAGGGTGTTGGTGGCGGGGGCGAGCATCGCGGGGCCCGCGCTGGCCCATTGGTTGCGCCGGTGGGGGGCCGAGGTGACCGTGGTGGAGCGGGCTCCCGAGCTGCGTCCGGGTGGGCAGGCGGTGGACGCGCGCGGTGTGGCCAAGGAGGTCATCCGGCGCATGGGGCTGGACGCGGCGGTACGCGCGGCCTGCACCGAGACCATCGGCGCGTACACCGTGGACGTGGACGGGAACGTGCTGGAGACCTACCGTGCCGATGACGACGGTGGTGACGGGTTCATCGCGGAGATCGAGATCCTGCGCGGGGACTTGTCCCAGGTGCTCTACGACGACACCCGGGACGGTGTCGAGTACATCTTCGGCGACCGGATCGCCGAGCTCACCCAGGACGCGGACGGGGTCGACGTGGCCTTCGCGGGCGGCGACCGGCGGCGTTTCGACCTGGTGGTCGGTGCGGACGGGCTGCACTCGGCGCTACGAGCCATGGTCTTCGGGCCGCACGAGCGGTTCGTCCACCACCTCGGGCACGTGCTGGCCTTCTACAGTGTGCCCAACGAGTTCGAGCTGGACCGCTGGCTGATCGACTACCAGGAGTCCGGGCGCTCCGCCGGCTTGCGGCCCATCCAGGACGCCACCCGGGCGATGGCCATGTTCTCCTTCCCTTCGGCCGACCTCGACGTCGATTACCGCGACGTCGAGGCCCACAAGCGCCTGCTGCGCGAGCGGATGGCCGGCCTGGGCTGGTTGACCCCGGGCATCCTCGCGCACCTGGACGACACCCCGGACTTCTACCTCGACCAGGTCGCCCAGGTGGTGATGGACCGCTGGTCGAGCGGACGGGTGGGCCTGCTCGGGGACGCGGCGTTCAGCTCGTCCCCGATGTCCGGGCAGGGCACCGGGCTGGCCCTGGTCGGCGCCTACCTGCTGGCCGGAGAGCTGGCCGCTGCCGGGTGGGACCCGCAGGCCGGGTTCGCCGGCTACGAGAGGCGGATGCGCTCGTTCGTCGAGGCCAACCAGGAGATCGGCCGGTTGAACGCGCGCAGCCGCGACGTCCCTGGGCCGGACGCCGAGCCGAGCATCGATTTCGACAGCGAATGGTTCACCGAACTGGTCGAGCGTGCGATCAACGGCGTCGAGCTGCCCGACTACGCAGGGGTGCCGGACTCCCCGGCCCCGGCCGGACCGCTGAACACCTCGTCGGCCAAGCCGTAGGGGTGACGGCCAGGCGCATCGTCCTCGGTTCGACATCGATCTGGATACCGGGGTGGCGCGGTTGCCGAGGTCGGCTGCGCAGCAACCCACGGAGGGAACGGCCGAGTAGGTGCTTTGATCGGCTGCTGGACCTTGCCCTGCCCCGGGTATGGCCCCGTCGCCTCCGGGGTGCGGTCTCGTCGGCTACCAGCGGTCTTCTTCGGCTTCGCGGAGACGTTGGGTGACGCGGTCGATCCAGTCGCCGAAGTGCGCGGTGAGGTCGGTGGGGGTGGTGGGGCGGACGGTGATGTGCTGGCCGCGGAATTCGGTGTAGCGGCCGTCGTCGCTGATGTCGTGCCATTGCACGGTGTGCAGTGGGTCGGTGAGTTTGTTGACCGGGCCGGTGTAGAGGAGTGCGGATCCGCCGCCGTCGGCGGGGCGATGGAGCAGGCGTTGGTAGCGCTCGCGGGGGGTGTTACGGCTGATGCTTTCGAGGTGGCCGTTGGGGCGGCCGTACAGGTCGTCGGGGTGGAAGGTGTCCGGTGGTTGCGTGCCGGGTTTGCAAGGTGGCAGGGCACTGGACAGCTGCGCGGTCAGATGGTCGACGGGGAACAGGCGGCAGCGGATGGGGCCGATGGAGTCGCCGAAAGTGGCTTGGGCCAGCGACATGGCGCGGTGGTCGTTGCGCGCACCGACGAGGCGGTACACGCGGGTTCCGCCCTTGGGGTTCTTGTGTTGGGTTGTGCCGCCGAAGATTTCGATGCGCATGGTCGAGGTGGTCAGGGTGTGCAGGGCGAGTTGGATCTCTTCGAGTTCGTCGCGGGAGTAGCGCTCGCGCACAGTGACGCGATGGGCGTCGAAGTCGTCGCGGTAGGGGAAGCGACTGGTGAAGCGGAGTGGATTGGGGAACCGGTCGTTTGCGGGGCTGAACCATAGCGCGGCGAAATCGTCGGGCTCCCAAGTCCATTCAGCCATCTAGAGATTCCAATCGGTCGTGCGGGGTGAGTTGTGCTCGGCGCGGTACGGCGAGCAGGAGCGGTGCTTCGGAGTGGTCGGCGGGACGGGTTCGCGCTGGGCAGGATGCGCGCGACCCGGTGCCGCGCGATCCATTGCCGCGCGGCCGCGCGAGTGCGCCACCGAACCAGAACCGGCGCAGTGGTCAGTTGCGGGTGGGCGGCGGCGGGGGCGCAATGTCTCCGCCGATCACGCCACCGGGAACGGTAGGCGCGATCTCGCCGATCAGTTCCGCCGTGTTCTCGGCATTGATGAGATAGTCCGGCGTCTCGTGGGTGTTTTCATCATCGGACTTGCCCTTGCCCTTGCCGGCGCCGGCGCCCATGCCGCCCATGCCCGGCATGCCTGTTCCGCCTGCGAGTCTGCTGGCCGCAGCGGCCGCTGGATTGGCGCTTGTGGGCGTACCAGGGACGCCCGGGACGCTGCGGCCCGGGCTCGGGGTGCTGGGTGACCCTGGTGTACCGCCGCCAGGTGAGCCGAGCCCGCTCGGGGTGCCCGCAGGCGTGGTCGGGGTGCCGGCTTTGGACGGGTCGAGCGCGGTCGGGGTGGTCGGAGTGCTGCTCGGGTCTGTCGAGGTCGGATTTGTGCTGGCGGGGTTGGTGTCCTTCGACGACGGCTCGTCGGTCGACTCCTCCTCGGTCTTCTTCTCTTCGGGGTTCTCTTCCGTTTTCTTCGGATCATCGGTTGAGCCAGGAGAATTGGGGCTTCCGCTACCGCTGGGATTCCCCGAGCCCCCGTCTCCGGTGTCGGCGGGTTTGGTCGGTCCGGAGATGTCCAATGGGTTGGTGGGGTTGAGTGCGGTGGGGAGTACGGGGACCCGCCCATCGAACTCGGCGAACTTTTTCACGTAGTTTTCGAGCATGGCGTTGCGAGCGCCCGCGGTTGCCTCGCTGCGGGTGTTTTCTTCCGCGGCGGCACGTGGTGGCCACACGTTCGCGGTCCAGGAGTGGTGGTTGGCCTCCGGGATCCCGGTGGCGACGGTGCGGATCGCCTCGGCGGCGGCCTCCATGTCGTTGGACATCTGCGTGATCAGCGGGGTCAGCTCGTGGGCGTCTTTGACGTAGCGGGTGATCGCGTCTTTGGCTTTATCCGCGGCTGAGCCTTCCCATGATTCCGCGATCGAGCCTTGGACCGAACGGGCGAAGGTCTCCAATCCCTGATCCCAATTTGTGGCCACGTTGGAATACTTCATCGCCGCATCGTGGGCGTTTTTGGGATCGAGAGGCTTGAACGCTTCCTCAATTTCTGTACGTTCCCAATGGAATACGTTCTCCCCGCGTGGGGGGATTTGGCTGGATTCGTTGCCGGTCAATGGATCGCCTTTCCCTACAGGCCTGGCCAGGAGAAGATCTTCGGCGTAGCCGGTTGCTGCTGTGGCAGGTTCGACTGCAGGTCCTGGTATTTGGCGGCCTGATCGGTGTCGACGCCGGTGATACGTTCACGGACGGTGCGGAACAAGGTCTGGAAGTCTTCGATGACCTTGTAGTGCGACTCCATAACCGCGTAGACGCTATTCTGCGAGCCCTGGGACTTCTGGCGCCAGCGCGCGACCATCGTCTTGCCGGACCACAGATCCCGGTCGCCCTGCGGGGTGAAACCTTCACCGAGATCCCATTTATCCTGGTTGGCGATCTCGATCATCATGGTCTGGATAACTCGGATTTGGTTCTTGAAGTATTCGCAGTCACGATCGACATAGACGAATTTCTCGAGATCCATCCGGACCGTCAGGCGGCCCTCGCGGGCCTCTGTGATGAGGTTCGCCAACGGGCTCGCTGGAGTCTTGTCGTCATTTGCCATGTGGGTCCCCTCCCAGTTCGGTCCGTAGAGCAGTCGTCAAGCAGACGCGGGCAGGCTGGGCACAACCTTTTCCGCCAAGCCTCGAGCGAGCACACAAGAGTCGGTACTGCCGGTGTCGCGGTTCGACGGCGGATTGTTGAGGTTGAACTCGAGGCTTCCGCCCTTCATCTCCACATTCACCGTGCACGCCTCCTTGATGAACGGGCCGTCGAACTGGCGGGTCGAGATTGCCCGTCTTCCGTTGATGGTGAACTCGGTAGCCTCGGAGAAGTTGCGGCTTCGAATGACATCCACGGTGAGGTTGGTGGTCCGGATGCTCACTCCATAGCCGTTCGACCGCACCCACCGACAGCCACGCCACTTGACCCCGCCGCTCGCATCGGTCTCGGCAACGGATTTCATACCCAGCTTCTCCGAGTCCAGCACGCTTTGCGGAACGTCGTTGCATGGGTTGTAGCTGCTCGGCGCACCCTCTGCAAGCGATGATCCCGTGCTAGTTGGGGTCGCTGGCTTGGCGTCCCCACCGCTCGACGGCCCACATCCGGAAAGCAAGACAACAGCCCCGACCGCAAACGCGGCACCGAGCAGTGTGTTTCCCCTGCTGGTCATGTGTTCCTCCCGGTCGCCGGCTGTATCGATGACATCGATCAGGGCCGGCCCGGCTCCCCGCCCCCTGTTCAGCTGGATTGACCGTACCGGCCGGTCAACCAGCGTGCAACCGTCCCCGGGCGGGTTCCGGCGAAGTAGGAGGCGTGCGCTGGGTACGCGGACAGCGGCCTGGATGCCTTCCCAATCAAGGCATTTCGAGATCGATTACGGCGCAAAACATCCCAGCCCACGCACGCCAGCGGTCGGTCGATGCCCGGTACCTCGGCGCGCCGGTCCGTGCCGACGCAGTCTTCCACAGGGCTGACAATGTCTCGTCAGCGTCACGGCTGTAGCAGGCGCGAATGCAAATCATCGAACCGGTTCCCCAGCACCGTGTAGAACTCCAGCCATCCACTGCTGGCCGCGATCTCACACAGCGGCCCGGTCGGCGCGAACAGGAATGAAAGGTCGGGCAACCGGCTCAAATCTTCCTGCCGGATGCGCCGGGCATGATCGGTGAGATCATCGACGAGCTCTTGTTCATCCGAGTACCGAGATTGCCAGATCAGCTCCTGCGGCGCGTGTTTCACGATCGCCAACACCTGATCGAGGATGCCGACGATCTCCATCGCGGCTGACTTCATCCCGCCAGCATGCCATGCCCGGACCGGACACTGTCCGCCTGAGAATCGATCAGTGCGGTCGGCGGGCGCACGGAAACCATCGAGCACGTAGCGGGCCGAGCTCCCACCGCGGGCCGCCCACTGCACCTGGACTTTGATGGGCCCATGCGGGACGGCACGAAGAGCTCCTCGTAGCCGCCTGCAGACAACGCGTTATCCGGCCGAGCCCGCGACACCCTGTGCCGCATCCGCGAATTCCGGATGCGCGCGGATGATCACACTGGTCTCATCGGCGATAGGTCGACAGTGGATCAATGCTCGCGCGTCGCCGTACGCGAAGATCGCAAGGATCACGCCGAGCGGAAACCCGCCGGGGAAGGCCGCAAGTACCAACAGAATCGGCACTTGCCCGGGTCCGGTCAGTAGGAACGCGACGACGCTGCCCACCAGTGCGGCCGGGCCGATGGCCGCTAACGTATGTCCCAGCCACCGCAATCGTTTCGCACGCCGAACACAGTCCCCGCACACCGGCCACTCCCCGTACACGACGGCGGATATTTCGACTTTCGGTGTCGCCGTGAGCGTTCGGAGGGCCCGCCACATCTCGCCCGAGAACGAGCGTGCGAGGGAACCGCTTGTCGCCTGTTCGGACCCCCGACCGGTCCGAAGGAACCGAATCCAGGTACCACGTCGCTCGACCGCGCGCCGTCCGTGGGCAGCGCACAAATCGGGCAGCGGTTGTGCCACTTCGAGAAAGGGATACTCGGCCGTCGCGCGCAGTGGCCGGACATCCACGGCCTCCTTGCCGCGCCAGGCTCTGGTCGCAATCCGGACATCGACGGTGTGCAAGGGTTTACCGACCATTAGTGCAACCAGCCGCCTTTGCGACTGTTGTGTCAGCGCACGCCCAGCGCATCGAGGATCATCGGACGCGCCGTCGCGAGCGCTTGCTGCCAGTAGGGCCAATTGTGCGTTCCGTTGACGATGTCGACGCGAGCGGCGATTCCGAGCGCTGTGATTCGATCACGGAACATTTGGGTGGCAGTTGTCGCCATCGCCTCGAGGCTCATCGCGTTCACCGTGTTGCCGACCCCGTACGGCAGGTCGAGCGGGCCGGGCACGCCATTGCCCGTCCAGACGTACATCGGCAGTCCACGCAGCAATTCGGCCTGCACAGTGGCATCGTTGCGGGTCCAGGCGGGGTCCTTGGCCGGACCCCACATGTCGTCCAGATTGAAGTTGCCTTCGTCCCACATGGCAACGCGCATCGCTTCGTTCCAGAGCGGATACGTCGGATGCACGAATCCGGAAAAGGATCCGGCGAACTTGAACTGGTCGCGATGGTGGCCGGCCAGCGTCAGGGCGGCGTTGCCGCCCATGGAGGCCCCGACGATGGCGTTGTTGGTTCGCGAAACGCCGTGTTGTTGCAGGAATGCGGGCAGCTCCTGGGTGAGGAAGGTCTCCCATTTGTATGTCGTCGTCTGACGGTTGGTACTACTCGGCCGGTACCAGTCGGTGTAGAAGCTCGAGTGACCACCGACCGGGAACACCAATGTGACGTTGTCGCCTGCGAACTGGCGCAGCGCGTCGGTATCGGTCGTCCACTGATTGTGGTCGGCGGGCGCACGGAAACCGTCGAGCACGTATAGGGCCGCGCTTCCGCCGCGGCGCGCCCACTGCACCTGAACCTTGATCGGCCCCATGCCGGACGGCACGAAGAGCTCCTGGTAACCGCCTGCCGGTGTGCGCAATATCGGTGCGTGGACCGGTGCGGCGGTAGCCACCGCCGCACCGATCGACGACATCAGCACAGCTGTTGCGATGACAGCGCCGGTCTTGCGCAGCCAACCACGAATTCCCCGCTGGTCCCCAGATCGCGCTGCTCGACCCACCCCGTATACCTCCTCTTTGTTCCCCGGTCGGTGACCGAGGAGACCCGAATTCGACTGCTGCTCAGGCCAAGTCGCTGTTCGCGCGCTTGCGGTCCCGTCACGCCCCGGTGCGGAAGGACCATCATAGGTTGTGCCGTGATCGCCCTCGAGTCGCTGTGAACGTGCAGCGCACGGGTGAGCTTTCGTCAGCGTGTACGTGCGCTCGAGAAGATGCTGTCCCGAATGTGGAGTTGTTGTAGTCACAGAAATCGTCAACTCTGCTGTCACGCTCCTCCTTCATACAGTGGCTCGAACGCTGTCCTCACCAGTGGGGAGGGCCGCCCGGCATTTCGAGGTCGCGCACACGGATGTGGCAATGGCTCGAGTAAAGGTCCGCGGAAGGCGCAGTTGGTTGTCGGCCTCGGCTGTCGGGACGCGGACGAGGTCTCGGTCCCGCTTTCCCTCTCCTTCGAGTGAGATGACTTCGATGTTCCTCGAGCCTGGACCCGTGCCGGGTCCTCCGAAATCTATAGGCGTTCTTCGAGCACTTTCACGAGGGCCGAGGCCATGAGGGCCACGGCCCTATCATCGTCATGGGCCAGTTGCCGCAGGGGAGTGAGCGCGATGGTCCCCGGCATTTCGGCGAGTGCCTGTGTCAGCCGCATCCGCACCGCCGAATCCGCTGTGTGGGCGGCGAGTTCATCGACCATCGCACTCATGATCCGGTCCGCCCACTCGGCGTCGTATGCCAAGGTTCCCAGTATCTCGGCTGCCTCGACATCGTTCGGGCCTTCGACCACGGTGTCGACGAGCGTCGGCACAGCTCGGGTCACGCCCCGCGCACCCAGTGCCAGAGCAGCATGTCTACGGATCGTCGTGTCCGTATCCTCGAGCGCGTCCGTGAGCACTGCGGTCGCCTCGTCGCCGGGTAGCTCGGCGAAGGCCAGGACCGCCCGCCGCCGGATGGCGATGTTCTCCGAGCTCATGGCGGGTATCAGGCTTGCCACAGCGTCAGCGCCTGCCCTCGCGAGGGCCCACCGCAGGGCCCCGGCAACGTTCGGATCGGATTCGATGAGGACCGCCTCTGCAAGCAACTCGGCGGGCATCGGCAGATCCTCGGCCGGGGCCAGGACGGCTTGCTGCCGCCGCGCGGCACTCGGCGATGCCAGTCCGTGCAGGAGCTCGACGATGCGCGCGACGTCCTGCCAGCTGGAGGGCTCGGCCGTCTCGACCGTACGGAGCCGCTCGAGTAGCTCCTGCTCCCGGTTCAGTCGTTCCTCAGCTTTTCGGATGAGGTCGCCGACCAATGCGGACGGGGTGAATCCGGGATCGTCGAGAGCGGATCCGATCTGGCGCAGTGACAGTCCCAGGGATCGCAGACCCTCCACGTGGAAGATCCGCCGGATGTCTTCGGCGGAGTATTCCCGGTAGCCACCCATGGTGCGGCCTGTGGGTCTTACCAGCCCGAGGGAGTCGTAGTGCCTGAGCATCCGGGCGCTCACCCCCGAGCGGCGCGCCACCTCACTGATCAACACGCGGTTGCCTCCTCCTGGTCCGGACCGAGCGCGACGACCCGTCGTGCCTCATCGACGGCGAGGTCGAATCCGGCATCCGGGTCGTGCAGTAGCCGCCGCGTGGCGCTCGCATGCGCATGCACCGCCGGGTCGTGACTTGCCATCGCCACCTGCAGGATCGGCTCGATCACATCGCCGAGCGCGACGAGGGCACGGCTCAGGCTCAACCGTACGTCCCGGTCACCGCGCCCGAATTGCGTGGCCAGTTCCGTGGCCAGGCCTTCCTTCTCCCCATCGGGCGCGAGAACGACGGCAGCGCGCCATGCACTCCGCGCGACCTCGTCGTCGGAATCGTGCAGCAACGACCGCGTGATTGCGGGCCACACGTTCTTGTCCCCGATCTTCGACAGCGTATGCAAGGCCTGGCTCCGAGCCTGTGCGTGTTCGGAACGAAGTTCCGCGCGCAGTTTCGGAACCGTAATCTCCGACGGGAGGCGGGTCAGCGCCCACGTGAGCATGTCGCGCACGAAGAAGTCCGGCTCGATCGCACACCGTTCTACGAGCACATCGACGAAACCGGGTACAGGATGCGTACCGATTGCCAGGGCCGCCTTCAGCCGCGTCGACGAGTTCCCAGCGGCCAATGCGTCGAGCAGCCGCGTGTCCTGTGAATTCCTTGTCGAGTTAATGGGGACCACCTCCGACCGCCAGTGAAGGCCTTCTCACAGTGACAATGTCAAGTTCACGGGCAAGTCGCCAGGATCCGCCCAGGCCATGCGCGGCCTCACGAGCCTCATCGGCCCCGGAGCTGAACGACACCGATGACCAGCAGCTACCGAACTTCGTTGTTTTTGCGCGGTTACTACCGGAACCCCGTCATTTGGGTTCTTGGGTTGTAGAAGCAGTCCAGTCGTCGTAGGGGAATGTTGTGGCGCGCAGCCCATCTGGCCGGCCTGCGGAACCTGCCGTTCCACCGCTTCGACGCCAACCGCGTCTGGCTCGCGCTCGTCACGCTCGCACTCGACCTCACCGCCTGGATGCAGACCCTCGCCCTCACCAACCACCCAGCCCGCCGCTGGGAGGCGAAAACCCCACGGCTGCGGCTGTTCCCGATCCCCGCGCGCCCGGCCCGACGCGACCGCAGCGTCCACCTATGCCTGTCGGCCCACAACCCGTGGACCAACCTCGCCCTCGGCGCTCCGCCCGCCTGGCAGGTGAACAGCACCAACTGCCCCTACAACCATCGAAAGGACATCACCGGGCCCGTGGAACCCGGCAGCCCACCCGCCGACACGGGCCGCTCAACCACACCCACGCGCCCGGATACCATCAGAAAATCCCAATCCGAACCCGATCACGCCGGCGAAAAATCGAGGTTAGTTCTCCATAAGTTGCTTGAGTTTTTCCGTCTCCTGCACTTGCTGTTCCTGTTGTAGTGCGAAGCTGGTCGAGGCTGTGTGCAGTGCATTTCCAATCTGTTCAGCCACGGGCTTAGCCTCATTTAGGCGCTTCTGAATGAATTCCGCAGCCCCAATATAGGCTTCCCACATCCCAAAGAATAGAGGCCCGAACTGTACCACCGTATATTTTAACGGGTCGATCTCCCCAGCTGTCTGCGTCAACTCCGGAGCAACGTCGTTTAGCCAAACCTTCGACACTTTCTCAAGAAGGTCGACGTCTACTTTCAGCTCTCTCGCCACTGAACATCACTCCTTAACTGTTCGGCTTATGCATTTCGGGAACGGCCCTTATCGCTGTCCGTCTCATTATGGATCTACAATTTTCCAGATCGCCATTTCAGCTTCTGCAGGTGCCGCGCCATTCCACGGATGGCCCTGGAAGTTTTCATCGGTTAGAAGCGTTCGATACTTTGGTTTCGCTGCGCCTAGGTTAGTAATGTCCACTACCGAGATTCGCGGCGCAATTGCAGTCTTCTTGAGAAGGCGCGCGATATCAGTGGCGACCGGACGTAAATCGTCAGGACCGGCCGACGCTGCCACATCGAGGTCAACGGCAACCGATATTTTGCCCGGGTTCTCGCTCCTGTCAGTTGTGTCTACCATGAATAGGCAAGTTCCTGACGGAAAAGAAAGTTTCGCAATTTCCTCCGTCAGATATTTCTCGTCCGCGTTCTGCGTTTTTCTGGATTTCCAGTTCACGCACGGAGCGGAAGCAACTGTCGACACCGCTTGGGGACTAGAACTCGGCTGCGCAGTTGGCGTAACATAGTTGCTTGAACCGCACGAGGACAAAATGAATATCCCAGCGACGACGGCTATGGTCTTTGGCGCCGACTGGAGATGATCAAAGACTGCCGCTCGTGGGGAATGCGACATGCGGCGACCATTGCTGGATTTCGACTGAATGTAGTTCATTTCTCCTTCTCCTCCCCGTCTTGATGCCAATCATCATCTTTACTATCGTAAAGATCGCTTGCACTGCTGGGCCAAGTCACAGAACCCGATTTGGCAACATCGAATCCGGTTGGGGAGTGGATGAGATTCTTCAGGTCATTCATCGCGACGTACACCTTGCTCTGCACTTTTATGAAGTCAGTAATTGCCTGAACGACGAGCTCAACTGTCGCCACAACGGCACCATTCAGAGTGTCGATGGTGAAGGGCACACTGCCGCCAGCTGTGGATCCCGCTTCCGAGGCGAACGTTGCCACGTTAGCGATTATCGTAGCCAGCTTGCCGACTATGTTGTAGTAAAGAGCTTGACCCTCTTCTGCCACCGTTATGAGTTTGTCATGAATAGTGGTGCACATAGTGTCGATGGAGGCCATAGCCGCCTGCTGGCTCTCTTTTGTTGTCTTAAAAGACTTGTAGGCGCTCCCGTCCCAGCGGCCCTCCATGTTCAGCTCGCGCCGGTTTAACATGCCGCTGCATCCGCGGATCTCGCCGCCTATCCATTGCCACTTGGCTGCGTAGTCCAGGAACAACCAGGGAGCAAACATCCCCTCAATAGCTTCTTTTAATTTTTCGAACAACTCAGCGAGCTTTTCTTGTATGTCATCCCTGATATCGCTCACCTTCAAGTACACCAGGGGTGCAATATACTTCAACTTATCGACTGCGTCATTAATTTTATCTGGCGCCTTCTTGACTTCATCAACCTTCGCCGAGAAGTCCTCTCTAACCTTCGCCAGGCTCGCTTCCGTCAATTCAACCATAAGAATCCTGTGTCCACTCTAATCATGTCTTCAATCTGTCGAGTCGCTAACCGTCCCCTACTGAGGCATGCGAGTTCGCGACATACGACTAATACAACTGGCCAATGAAATCGGGATCGTTCAATCCGTGAACTTCCCATCAGCTGTCTTGCAATAGATAATTCTCATGCTCTACCACCCGCGAGGCCACCTGGCTATCCGGTTCCCGATCCATGTAGACGTCTTTTATAGGCTTAGGTCTATTCGCTCTGATCTGCTGACAGCATTCGAGGATATCCTGGGCCACAAAATTAGCATCGATTTCGTTCGCCCAGGTCGCGTCGATACTGATAGAGATGAGCTTCGCCGAAGACGCAGTGACTGTCAGCACGGGCTGGCCGTATGCGTTTCGCCCTGGCCCATGAACCGTAATCGGATTTTCGAGATATAGCTGGTCATATAATTCTCGAAAATCTTCGATAGTGCGGGTCCTTAACAACATCGGAGCAGCGTCGCGCAGCGACGGCACTGTCGATGGAGGCAGCGTTCCGGCCTCGACCATGCGAGCAGTCATCTCGTAGAGCCCAAAGCGATAAGCGTCCATAATTGACCGGCCGAGTTGCGCCGGCTCGAACGTATTCTTCCAGTTGCGGCTCAACTTGATATTTGTAGGCAGGCGATCGGGGCCAACCTCCACAGAGACCAAAGATGATTTCTGCGGCGGGGTGATGCCAAGCTTTGTCATCAGAGCGGCCGACTCCGACGAACTCAACGTGGGCGCGGTATCACGGCCGGCAGGAGAAGAGCGGCTGAACGACGAGGACGAGGATGTCGCGGGACGAGGCTCAGTCGACGGCGGTGGCGGCTGGTACGAAATAGGTTGAGCTACGGGTTGGTGGTACGAGGGCGGGGCCTTGGGTGTCGGCTCGAGAGGTGCCTCGTCCCAGTCTTCATCGGGGTCATCGTAGTGGTTGTAGAACCCGCCGGCCATCACTTCACCTCTCGGCAGTCGCTGGCCGACAATGCGGGCAGCATGGTCATCTCACGAATCAAGTTAACCCCCCATTCGAGTTCGGTTTCCTTACAGCCCTGGCCAGGAGAAGATCTTCGCCTGGGCTGGCGGTTGCTTCGGCAGGTTCGCCTCCAGGTCCTGGTATTTGGTGGCCTGGTCGGTGTCGACGCTGGTGATTCGTTCACGGACGGTGCGGAACAGGGTCTGGAAGTCTTCGATGACCTTGTAGTGCGATTCCATGACCGCGTAGATGTTGTTCGGGTTCTGTGTGCTCTGCGACTTCTCTCGCCAGCGCGAGACCATGGTCTTGGCTGAGATCAGGTCCCGATCTCCCTGCGGCTCGAATTTCTCACCGAGACCCCACGTGTCCTGCCTCGAGACCTCGGACATTCTCGCCTGAATGTCTCGGATCTGGTCCATGAAGTATTGGCAGTCGCGGTCGACGTAGACGAACTTCTCGAGATCCATCCGGACCGTCAGCCGACCGTCACGGGCTTCCCCTATTAGGTTCGCCAATGGGCTCGGTTGAGCCTTGTCGTCGTTTGCCATGTGGGTCCCCTCCCAGGTCGTTCCGTGAAGCAGTAATCAGGCACTGGCAGGCAGGCTGGGAACAACCTTTTCCGCCAACCCCCGCGCGAGCACGCATGAGTCGATGCTGCCTGTGTCACGGTTCGACGGCGGATTGCTCAGGTTGAAATCGAGGCTGCCGCCCTTCATCTCGACGTTCAGCGTGCAGGCTTCTTTGATGAACGGGCCGTCGAACTGACGGGTCGAGATGGCTCGCCTGCCGTTGATTGTGAACTCGGCGGTCTCGGGGAAGTTGCGACTACGTGTGGTATCTACGGTGAGATTGGTGGTGGTAATACTGACTACGTAGCCGTTCGATCGTATGTAAGCGCAGCCTCGCCACTTGACTCCAGCGCTTGTGTCGTCATTGACGATGCGAGTTTGGCGCAGTTTCTCCGAGTCCAGTACAGCCTGCGGAACGTCTTTGCACGGGTCGTACGCGCTCGGCGCATTGGCTGCCTGTGTTTGTCCGGCGCTCGTCGAGCTTGCGGAGGGTTTGGCTTCTCCACCAGTCGATGGTCCACATCCTGACAACAGGACAACAGCGGCGACCACAAACGCGGCACCGAGCAGTGTGTTTGCCCTGCTGGTCATGTGTTCCTCCCGGTCGCCGGCTGTATCGATGACATCGATCAGGGCCGGCCCGGCTCCCCGCCCCCTGTTCAGCTGGATTGACCGTACCGGCCGGTCAATCGGCGTGCAACCGGTCCCCAGGGGGTTCCGGCGAAATAGAAGGTGTGCGCGGCGGACACGAACCGCGACCTGGATGCCCTTGCCTATATGCAGAGCGTCTTATGACTGGCACGAGGATGTCGGTGCCGGATTGCGACCTCCGGCCCGGTCGCATCCGTCATCGTCATGCCGCCGAACCTATTGCGCAAAAAGGTCTTTCACAAGGCAGGGCAACCGATGGTCCCGTTTCGACTTGTGCTCGTCGCACAGTGCCGCTTCGTGGGCGTTCGGTGGATTGTGTCCAGCTCAGTTGGGGCGATTGAATTCTCCGTCGGTGACGCCAGCGGTGAAGGCGTCCCATTCGCTTGGCGTGAAGACCAATGCCGGACCGGTGGGGTTCTTCGAATCACGAACGCCGACAGTGCCCCCGGGCAGCCACGCAACCTCGATGCAATCGCCCATACTGCCGCTGTAACTGCTCTTGAACCACTCGGATCCGGACGGGTCAATGCTGGTCACGCTCAGACTCCTTCGTCGCACAAGGTGGCTTTGAGGGTGTTCGGTGCTTTGGGTATGGTTCAGGCGGGACGGTCGAACTCTCCATCCCTCACGCCAGCAGTAAAGGCATCCCATCCGCCCGGCGTGAAGATCAGTGCCGGGCCGGTCGGGTTCTTCGAGTCACGAACGCCCACCCTGCCTCCCTCGACCCACGCGACCTCAACACAGTCGGTTTGGCCGCTGCTGTGGCTGCTCTTGAACCAGTTCACGCCGGACAGGTCAATATTCACGCTGTGTAACTCCTTGCTGACCGCCTGAGCAGGTCTCGCGTTTGCGTCTCATCCAGTGCTGTACTCCGTATGGCTGAAGCAATGTCATGGTAGCGCCGCACGTCATCGGCGTGTTCCAAGTACAGGTCAGGTTTACCGGCCCCTTCGAGGTAAACCAGCGGGGGCTCTATTGGCCGACCTTTGGCGTCAGTGCCGAAGTCGAGGGTCAAGAACGGACCGTGCAGTAGACCCGAAGCGCATCCGTCTACGAACGGATGTATGCGGAGCGAGATGTTCGGTAGCTTGCTGATCTCGGCCAGGTGTTTTAACTGTGCCGCCATCACACGGGGGCCGCCTACAACGCGATGTAGAGCCGACTCATGAAGTAACAGTTCGAGTTTCACTGGATCGGCTTTGCGAGTCACAATCGTCTGCCGCTTCAGTCGCAACTCGACCCGGCGTTCGATGTCTTCCGGACTGCTGTCACGGTAGAACGCACCGATCAGTGCCCGCGCATAGTCGGCGGTCTGTAGCAGGCCGAGAACGATCTCGTGGTACGCAATCAGTTGGCGCGCAGCGGCTGCCAGCTCGACGTACATGTTGAACGTCGCGTCGCTGTAGAGCCCGCCGAATGCGGTGTACCACGAGGTGACCCGTGCTTGCTTGGCGAGTTCGACCGCGCGGTCGACGTCGTCGGGCTTCACCTCGTACAGCTCGCACAGCGCTTGGATGTCGCGGATGCGGTACTTCTTCACACCGCCGGTCTCGATGCGTTGTAGTGCGGTTTTGCTGAGCTCTACGAGATGCGCTGCCCTGTCGAGGGATAGCCCGCTGCCTTCACGGACCTCGCGCAGGAAACGCCCCAGTTGCCGCCGGGGCAGGGTTGATGGTTCATCGTCGCTGGTCATGGTGTCTGCATCCTCTGCAAAAGCGGAACGAAACGGAACCTGAACGCGGAACAGACTGTACGCGGAATACGGACCTTTTCGTGGCGATTCGGGCCAACTGGATTCGGAACGTCCGAATCAACATGTTTCGCCCGCTGCTCGTGGTGTGCTGGGGCCACGGTGTTCGGATGGCGCCGCAGGTTGGAGGCCAGAACGATCTCCAAAATGCCGGTACTACAACAACTTCAGCCCAGTGGATCGTGACTCGAGATCCACTCCCGCGTGCAGCTAGCGATCCTTGCTGCCGGTCGTCCGAACGCCTCACAACTCAGCACACCGACCAGGTTCCGGGGGAACCATGACACACACGCAAGCCATCAAATCGCCGACGACAAGCGACAAACCGAAAGCTATTGGGTTCGTGCGCAATGACGTGTCCGGTCTGGATGCGCCACGCCACGCCAACGACGTGCAGCGGCACGCTCGCACCCTCGGCTACCAGTACGTGTACACCGTGCGCCCACCGGCCGACGTCGACCCGATCGGGTACGCGCTCGGCATAGCGGCCGGACTGGGAGTCGAGGTGATCGTTGTCTTCGACCTCGGGCACGTGGACTGCCTGCCCGCCTTGATCTGCGATGAAGGTTTCGACTTGGAAACCGTTTGCCCGCAAGGCACGTGGGCGCGCAGCGCACAAACCAGGCCCGGCATCGAGATGGGGGCGGCGTAATGCGCGAAGACACGATCGTCACACCGCCGAATATCTGCGGCGCAGCCGAAGTCGAGCTGGCGCACCGGCAGATGCGGCGACACCGTGCGTGCCGGATCGACCGGTGCGCGTGGAAGTGGGTCGCGTACTACACGCTCGTGCACCACGGCCGGATCGCGCCGCAGGAGTTCAGCCCGCGCGAACGCGCCCACCTGCGCGGCATCGACTTTCCGACCGACACCACCGAACGCTGCATGCCCGACAGCGCACCCGAACTTCTCACATTCCAACTGGTGCTCGACGGGCTCACGCAACTAGCGCTACCGCCGATCTATTCGGGCAATGGCTGCGAGCGGTGAACGGCGCGTGGGTACTTGGCAGGTGGTGCACAGCATCCTCGCGGTGGTCGGGAGCAGCGCGTGCGGCATGGTCGGGGTGGCGTGCGTGTGGCCCGTCGGCAAGCCACGCCGCGACCGATCTACCCGAGGACGCTGCCCGATACGGCCGGTCGAATGGCCGAAGGCGTGGACATGCGGCCCACCTGGTCAGCCGTTCACCCTCGCCGACGCTCATTTGGCAATGCAGCTGCACCGCGATCACGACTGCAAGCGCAAGCATGCCGCGTTCGACGCACTGGTAGCTGCCGGACGCATCCACCCCGATTCATCACGCCGACACCGACTTTGGGGGGAACCCTGGTGAACGACAACGAAAGGCGGCCACGGCCCGTGACACAGCAACCGGATTCGTTTGTGGCGCGAGTGCGTTTCCTCGAGGATCGGGCCGAGCAGGCCGGATACCTACTCGTCCATGCCGAGCATCCACCGGGCGGCTGGACACTGTTGGCCGCCGAAGACGGCGAGCGCATCTACAGCGGCAGCCTGGATCAGATCGACGCGTGGTTGAAGTCGTAGCGGACGTGAGGTGCCGGGGGTGGTCCTCTGGCGGCCGAACCCGGCGGCTCGAACACCACCGATACCAACGACATTCGAGACAGAGGAACTTCGGTGCGGAGTGCGGAGGAGTCGGGCAATAGTTTGTGGCCGCACCAAGCCGATGCCGTCGAGAAGGTCTGCGTCGAGCTGGGCGAACACGGTCGGGCGACGGTCGTGGCCGCGTGTGGGACCGGTAAGACGCTGATCGGTGCGGAGTGCTCGGTGCGCCTGGTTCCCGACGGTTCGGTGCTCATCATTCTGCCCACCCTGGAGTTGTTGTCGCAGACTGCGCACGCCTATGCGAGTCACCTCGGTTCGGCGGCAGGTGTGATTGCGGCGGTGTGCGGAGACAAGCAGGCCACGGATGCGGCGGTCGAGCTACGCGCGGAGATGACCGGCCTGCACGCCCCGGTTACCACCGACCCCGTCGAGATTGCCGGCCTCGTCGGGCGAGCTGGGCGCGTCACCGTGTTCGCCACGTATGCGAGTCTGCCGGTGATCATCGCAGCGCATGCCCAGAATGGTTTGGGGCGTTGGGGTTTGGTCGTTGTCGATGAGGCCCATCGCACTGCCGGCGTGCGGGGGCAGTGGGCGCAGATACACGAGGATCGGCTGGTGCCGGCGGCCCGGCGGCTGTATCTGACCGCGACGCCACGGATCATGACGATCGGTGGCACCGACAGCGTGAGCATGGACGATCCCGCGGTGTTCGGTCGGCAGGTGTTCCAGTTGCCGTTCGCTGCCGCGATCGAGTCGGGTTTGCTGGCCGACTATCGCGTGGCCGTGGTGACGGTGACCGACGCCGAGGTGGCGAAACTGACCGCCGCACGCCGACTGGTGACCGTGGAGGGGCGTGCGGTATCGGCACGGATGCTGGGTATGCAGGTCGCCTTGGCGAAAGCGGTGCGCGACTACCGATTACGGCGGGTGATCACCTACCACGGCCGGGTGATGGCGGCGACCCGGTTCGCCACGGGGTTGGCCGCCGCGATCAACCTGTTGCCCGCGGGCGACCGGCCACAGTGGTCGGTGCGGGCTCGCTGGGTGAGCGGGGACATGGCGCCGCAGCATCGCCGTGCCGCGCTGGCCGCACTACAGCGCCCAGGTGACTCCACCGTGGTGGTCTCCAACGCACGCGTGCTCGCCGAGGGCGTGGACGTGCCCGCCTTGGACGCGGTGATGTTCGCGGACCCGCGCGACTCGACCACCGACGTGGTGCAGGCCGTGGGCCGGGCCTTGCGGCGTGGCGGCGAGACGGGAAAGGTCGCCACGATCATCGTGCCGATCTTCCTCACCGAGGGCGAGAATCCGCAAGCGGCGCTGGATGGTTCGGAATTCGATACCGTCTGGCGCGTGGTGCGGGCGTTGCGTGCGCACGATGAACGGATCGCCGACTACCTCGATCAGCGGCGTCAGCTGTCGCGGCGCGGACTGCCCGAATCTCGGGAAACCGGTTGTCTCCCTGGCTGGTTGCAGATCGATGGCGCACCCGCACGGGTGAGTGATGCGTTCCATCGAGCGATCCTGCTGCGCACCGTGGCGACGACGACCTCACCATGGTGGGAGAACTACGGCGCTCTCGTGGCCTTTCACACCGAGTACCGACACGCCGATGTCGCCTACGACTACCGCACTCCCGACGGCTACCCGTTGGGCCGGTGGTTGGGACGGTGCCGACGCGAATACAAAGCCGCGACACTGCGCGCCGATCGGGTCGCGAAGCTGGAAGCCCTCGGCGTGGACTGGGATCCGTTCATGACCAGATGGGAAACGGGAATCGCCGCATTGCACCGATTCCGCGCCGAGTACGGACATGCGAACGTTGCCGCCGACTACCGGTCTGCGGACGGACGCCGGTTGGGTGAGTGGCTGGCGCAGTGCCGCACTCGCCAACGCGCCGGGAAGCTTTCGATGGAGCGGGTGACGGAGCTGGAAGCCTTTGGGGTGGGCTGGGATTCGTTTACCGTCCGATGGGAGGCCGCAATTGCCGCGCTGCGAGCTTTCCATACCGCGCACGGGCACGGCGATGTCGCGGTCTCGTATGTGACCGCCGATGGCTTCGAGCTGGGGCAATGGCTGCGCAAACGCCGCGAGCAATATCAGGCGGGCACCTTGGCGCAGGAGCACGCCGCAGCCTTGGAATCTCTCGATATCGACTGGAATCCGACCATCAGCCGCCGCGCAAACCGGTGGAAGACGGCGTTGGCCGCGCTCGATGCCTATCGGACGCATCATGGTCATACGGAAGTCCCGGCCACCTATGTCGCATCGGACGGTTTCCAGCTCGGCAAATGGCTGTCGCGGCGGCGCGAAATGTTCCGCGCCGGCACATTGCCGAGTGAACAGGCCACTGCGTTGTCCGCCGCGGGCATCGACCTTGCCGAACAGCGATGGAGCCGACGTCTGTGGAACCAGCACCTCGAAGATCTGGCCGCCTTCCGCCGCGAGCACGGGCACGCCAGCCCTGCCCAAAGGTTTACTACACCAACGGGATTTCGGCTCGGTGCGTGGATCAGCGGATGCCGAACCAGCTACCGATCGGGCGAATTGACCGCTGCCCAGATCGACGACCTGCACCGCCTCGGCGTCGATCTCGGCCCACAGCTCACCGGCGGCCCTGCGCACAAACAATCCCGGTGGCGGATCGGAATCGAACACCTCGAGGCATACCGGAGCGAGCACGGCCACGCAGACGTCGACAACAGTCACCGCACCGCGGACGGATTCCGGCTCGGCGCTTGGCTCGCGCAATCCCAACGCGACCACCGCTCGGGCACGCTACCCGCGGACCACACCCGTGAACTCGAAGCCCTTGGCATCGACTGGCGGAGCCCACGAGAAATTGTGTGGGACAACGCTATTGCCGCGCTGAGCGCCTACCGCGAGTGTCACGGGCACATCGACATTCCCACTTGCCACGTCACCCGCGACGGTTTCCGGCTCGGCACGTGGATCCGATCACGTCGCAACGACTACCGAACGGGCCGACTGTCCGCGCAAAGAGAGCAGGCCCTGACCGAACTCGGCATCGACTGGCATCCCGCCCGTGGCCGGTAATCCAGCACGGACGCGCGGTGGACACCTCTGTCGATTCCGGTGAGATCCTGGATCTGGCACGCATCCCGGAGCGACACGCGCGCCCAGGCGAGGCATCAGCGCCTGCGTTGAGAGCCGCATGTGCATGCGTTCGGGCGATCGCGCGCCCGGCCACTATTAGCCTGCGTTAACCAAGAGACTTCTCCAGGAGCGCTGCGGCGCGTCAAAGCTCGCGTGTCGCACGCACATCAGCATGAGTGTTGTGTGCCCGAGGCTATGTAGGCGGCGAGACGATCGTGTCGTAGACGCGGCCGTGGTCGCGGACCGTGCGGAGGTAGCCGCGCAGCGGCCGACGGACAGCGCGCCAAGCGGCATAGAAAGACGTTCGACCGGGCACGCCGTGAGTCTACGGCCGGACTCGGGTTCCGAGCCCGGCCGTTCACCGAGGAGTTTGCAGCTGTGCCTCTTCGCTACCGACGACTATGCCTGTGCGGGAACGATGTTTCCGCCCACCAGGCGGCCCCCGCTGTTGCCCGTGACCAGAGAAAGCTCGTGTCCTCCTTCGCCCAGATCATCCTCATCGGCATAGACGATCACCGTGCGCCCGATCACGCTGTGCGGGCCAAACAGCGTGACGTTCTGAGCCTCGATGTCGAAGACAGTCATGCCCGACTCCGGAGCGATGATGTTGTCCAGATCGCCCACATGCCGGTTCTTGTTCTTGGGAGCACCGTGAGTCTGGCTGTGTGGATTGAGATGCGGCCCGGCCGAGGTCAATCCGTTGGACAGGTCCCCGAACTCGTGGATGACCAATCCATGCTTTCCCGCCGCGAGACCGGTCAGCTCACCGTGAATATGGACCGGTGAGCTCGCGTCTGCTTGGGTTATCGTGACTATCCCGGCTACGTTCGCGTCGCCTTTGAGTTCCGCAATCACCTTCATGCGAGCATCTCCTGTCGTATCGTTATCCTGCGTGCCTTCGCGCCGACGGCGCTCACCTGAACATCGTTCGATTCTGATCCACACACCGGCTTGCCCTGAAACTGTGGAGTTTCGGCGTGCCTCGTCGGCCGCATCCAGAAATCGGTCAATTCTCAACGCCCCAGCGGGGTCCCATCGCGCCGTACCGCCTCGTCGGCGGGAGTCCCGAGAGTGATCGCGGAGATAGGATTCGGCACCCGCCCGAGCCAGCAGTGGCCGAGGCTAGGAGACGGTGATGCTCGCCAGGTTCGAGTCCTGACCTTCGTCCAGTTGGCAGTCGAACGGAGCGCTGCGCTGCCATTCCGGCTGAGCGTTCTGATAGTGCAGGTCTGCGTGCACTGTGAAGGTGGGGCCCATCTGCACGACCAGTGGCCCAGCGGCTGCTCCGGCGGTCAGGGTAGGGACGTTCGTGGACGGGCGCTTGAGGGCGTGTACGGGGAAGTCCTGCTGCGGGTCGAAGAAGGTCTCGGCCACGCCCAATCCCCTGATGGTCAGTCCTGCTGCGGCACCGCCGGATACGCCGATGGATGCGTTCACCGTGCCCCCGATGCCGTCGACACCTGCAAGGTCGTACAACTGTGCCACTACCCGCTGGGGCAGCACGATCACGGCGGTCACGTCACCGAGAACCACCTCGCCCCCGACTGCGATCGATCGCGGCCCGGCCGCTGTCCACTGCACCGTCGCGGTGTCGGAACCGATTAGCGGGAAATCGCAGGTGTAGGTGAGGTGGCCGGTCCGGTACACGGAGTCCTGTGCGGAGGCGACCCCTAGGGCCGCGATCGCGCTCGTGGGAACCGCCACTGTTGCGACCATCAGCGCGCGCATCATCCACCTAGCCCACTGTTTTGCTGGCACGAGTCCTACCTCCTGCTTCCGGTGTGTGAAGCGGAACCTCGACACTGAAATAGCTGCGACCGCAGCTGCCTTAGGTATTCGGCACAGAGCCGATGCCAGATCGGCCCGACCACACCGCACGTTTCGAGAACGAGGTATCCGCACAGGATGCCGATGCACTTCGTCTGTGATTACCCGCGGCGCGAAGAACCCCAGCTCCAGCACGCCGACCAACATCATCGACAGCCAAGCCGAATCACCAACCACCCCCGCCGCGCAGCCCAAACCAGGAAGTCGGCCCCCGGTCAACCAGCGGCTACGCCGAATCCGCCCGATTTTCGGCCGATATTACTTCTGCCGCCAATTGCATTGGATCCGAACTCCCGACGGTATGCGCATCGACCGGTTCGAGGACGGCGAATACAGCCTCTACCAGACGGATTCGGCTGTGGTCGGCACCGACGAGGGTAGACGGCTGAGGGCGTCGGAGCGGTCGGTCTGACGCAACTGCCTGCGGATTCCGCCACGACTCGCACACGATGCGACTTTCTCGCATCTGATGCGACCTACGGAGGTGGGCCGGTTTGGTGGGTTTCGGCGGTTCAGTGCCTGGTGCTGCGCGGCTGCATCTGGTCGATGGGGTGTCGCTGCTGCGACCCTACACCGCCGACGAGCTGCGCCCGCTGCTCGAAACAGGAGCTGCCGCAGCCGATTCCCAATTCGAGCGCGCCGCGATTCACCTGCTGACCTTCACCGAACTGCCCGGCCGCGCCACGGTGCAGGCCGCCCACATCAAGATCGACACCGTTACCATCGAGGGTCGCGAGGTGCTCGCCGCGTGGATCCACCTCCTCGCCGAGAGCCTCTGGCAACAGAATCCACGCGAATGGGCATACCGGCAAGGATCACCACCGACCACCGGTTTATCGGTATTGCACCGTGACAGGAGCGTGGTGCCTGGTATGTCCGACTATTCTTCGGTGGGAATTCGGGGCATGTCAGCACCGGCCCGAGCTGACAGGATGACCGTGCGGGCCGAGTGGAAACGTCGCTCGGCGGACACACGCCCTGGAGGTTCCCCTTGCGAATTCGTCGGTCGGTACACGCAGGATTGGTTGCCGTCGCCGCGGCAGCGGGAACAATGCTCGCGGCACCGTTGGGGCACGCCGCACCTTGGGACAAGGTGAACTGCGTTCCGGTGCCGATCGCATCGCGCCTCGAAGTCACCTGCACCAATACCACTGCCGAAGCCGCCACCGCGACCATGATCGCCCTGTGTAGCGATTTGCGGATACTGCACGAACCCGAGTTTCCGATCGCCCCCGCCGACACCGTGACATTCACTCGGGACTGCGGGGCGGGCGCAACCTTGCTCTTGTGGAATGCCAGCGGCGAGACCATCTCCGAGCGCGCACAACGCCGCGAACGTGAGCGCAGCGATGAGCAAGAGAAGCAGCGCAAGCAGCGCGAGCAGAGCGACCAGGACGACAAGCAACGCGAGCAGGAGCGCAAGAGGCGCTCGGGATACTAGAGCGGGATTGGGCCGCCCTGGGCCGCCTGGAAAATCTCGGCTACGTCGAAGGCGTCGAGGAGCGCTTGGTCAGGCTGGCGGCCAGCATTGCCCACGGCACTCCCGTCGACCCCGGCTCCCGCCCAGCCGCTGCCCCGAAGACGCACGCTCATCGGCAATTCCGGATGTTCCGCGCCGCAGGGCATCTCGTGTCGGTTGCCGCCTGATATGCGGCATGAGCGGAAGTTCGGCGGGCCGCAGAAATCGCAGCCTGTGAGCTCAACGAATTCGGGTCCGCACCGCTGGTAAGAGGCCCTACCCGAAGCCAGAACAGCAGCTAACCGACCTGCAAATCCCCCGCGCATTTGGACCAGCCAGCAATCAGTGTGGTGCAAGGCCGTCGGGTGCAGGTATCGGTGCGCCAGGGGCAGCGCGGAATCTGGGTGTCGACGCCGCGATACCGGATCCGGTCCGAACGTTGGCCGTGCTCGAAATGTCGGGTGCGGACATACCGGTTGCGGTAGTGCACCGTCGAGCCGTCGAGCCGGAACTGCGAGACCATGCCGTCGCCGTCGAAGACGCTGTGCAGCAGCGTGCGCCCGACCTGATGTTTGCCCGGCCCGATCCGGTACAGGGTGCCGGTCAGCTCCTTCGGCAACGCTCCATCGATCTGCTCGACGCGGTAGTCGTGCTCGTCCAGCAGTGGCGCGTACACCCGCTGGTACAGGCTTTCGGCGGAGGTGGCGCTGTTGTCGATGGTCATGGTTCTCCCTTGAACCGGCAATTCTGGTGACGTTCGTCATCCAATCTACGGATGGGCTTAGAGTGAAGTCAATGACGAGGGGTGAGGTGGTGCGGACCTACGGCGGGATCAGCGCCGAAGACCGACGCGCCGAACGCCGGACCCGACTGCTCGCCGCCGCTCGCAGTGCATGGGCCGAATCCGGGCCCGCTGGGGTGAAAGTACGCGGGATTTGCGCGCTGTCAGGGCTCAATGACCGCTACTTCTACGAACACTTCGCCAACCGCGAAGCACTATTGTTGGCCGTTGCTGACGACGTGCGTGATCAGTTGCTCGCCGTGATGGTCGAGGCAGGGCTCACCGCCGAGGGAACTGCCGCCGAAAGACTCCGGGCAGCGCTGCAAGCCTTCCTCGACACCGTGGCCACCGACCCGGACATGATGCGGATCATCACCAGCGATACCGCGGGCATCCCCGGCCTGACAGAACGCCGTCACGATGTGCTGACCATGATCGCTGACCTAGTCGTTCGACACGCACCCGAGATCCTCGAGACCGAGTACGACCCAGATCAGCTACGCCGCGCCGCGATGTTCATCACCGGCGGGGTGAATCAGCTCATCGAAGGCTGGCTCGATGGAGTCATCACGATGTCTACCGCAGAGTTGGCCGCCGAGTGCGCACGCATGTGCCTGAATGTTCTGTATGGTCCCGGCCCGATTGTCGCCTGAGCATCGAAGATCAGTGCGCGGTGGGGCCTCGCCAATGCAGAGGCCAACGACGAACGGGACATGATTATGGTGCACCGCCCGACTGCTGGCCTCCCACGGGCCACGCGAGACCGAATCAGACGCGCGGTAATCGGCTAATACCGGATGTCCTGAGCCGCCTCGCTTCTCGGTCACCCCGGTGCATTGTGGCCTCTTCAGACGGCGCTGTGCCCTCGTTGACGTGCGGCGTCCTGTCGGGCATAACCACCGGCTCGAGTACCGCGACGTCGGCCGCGTGCCGCAGCCAAGGCCGATTGATTCCATGGAGCTCCGGACTCAACGGTGCAGCAGGGTTTCGCGTTCCATATGCGACAGCTTCTGAGGATTGCGCACAGAGTAGATCCCGCTGATGAGTCCGGCGTCGATGCGCACCGCCATCACGCTGTCGAGCTCCCCGTCGAGCCGGATTACCAGCGCCGGGTATCCATTGACCTGTGTCGGTTGCAGTGTCGCCACGGCGCCGATCGTGTTCCAGTAGATGGCAAACAGCCGAGCCACTTGGTCGGCCCCGACGATGGGCCGCGGTAGGGCCTGCTTGATTCCGCCACCGTCGTTCAGGGCGACGACGTTGGGCGCGAGGATCTCGAGCAGGCGCTGTAGATCGCCGGTTTCGACAGCTCGTTGAAACGCTTCGAGTGCGTCTCGAGTCTCAGCTGCGGAAACGATTCCGCGCGGTCGGCGCGCGGCGACATGTGCCCGTGCTCGGTGGGCGATCTGGCGGACCGCGGCGGGGGTCTTGTCGACGGCTTCGGCGATGTCGTTGTAGGCCAGGTCGAATACTTCGCGGAGTACGAATATCGCTCGCTCGGTCGGTGCGAGTGTTTCGAGCACGAGCAGCATTGCCATCGAGATGCTGTCGGCCAGCTCGATGTCCTCGGCTACGTCGGGGGCGGTGAGTAGTGGCTCGGGCAGCCAGGGGCCGACGTAGGACTCCTTGCGCCGGTCGAGGACACGCAGTCGGCTCAGCGATTGGCGGGTGGTGATCCGGACCAGGTAGGCACGCTGATCCTGCACGGTGTCGAGGTCGACGCCCGCCCACCGCAGCCAGGTCTCCTGCAGGACGTCTTCGGCGTCGGCGGCCGAGCCGAGCATCTCGTAGGCGACGGTGAACAGCAGGTTGCGGTGGGCGATGAACGCCTCGGTGGCGGGATCCGAGCGGTCATGCGGTAGCGGCTGGGCCGTGTCCGTTGTTCGCTCGCTCATAGCCGACTCCTGCCTGTTTGCTCTCGACTGTGTCACACACCAGACGCCGGCCGGGCCCGCTTTGTGACACCTGCGATCGGTGGCGCACGTCACGTGGTCGAACTGTCACGGGGGTGTGTTCACCAGCGTCTTGTGTTCGTCGAGTTACACCAGACAGGAGGCTGACATGCAGGTTGTTGTAGTGGGCAGCGGCTACTCGGGCACGCTCGTGGCGAACCGGGTGGCCAAGAAGGTGAAGGATGCCGAGATCGCGGTGATCAACCCGCGCCCGGACTTCGTGGAGCGGGTAAGGCTGCATCAGCAGATCGCCGGGACAGCCTCGGTGGCGACACCCCTCATGGAGGTACTGCGTGCGGGGATCACGGTGCGTCTCGGCACTGTCGACAAGATCGGCGACGGCACTGTCGCCCTCACCGACGGCGAGAGAATCGACTTCGACTACGCCTTCCTGGCCGTGGGCAGCACGGTGGTGCCGATGCCGGGAGCGGTCCCGGTGGGCACGTGGGAAGGTGCGCAACAAGCTCGCGCGGCGCTGGCGGCGCTTCCCGCGGGCGGCCGGGTCACGGTCGTCGGGGGCGGTGCGACGGGCATCGAGACGGCGGCCGAGATCGCTGAGGCCAGGCCGGATGTGCGGGTGCGGCTGGTCGGGTCCTCGGTGGGCGGGGGCCTTGCCGAGGGAGCGCAGCTGCGGGTCCGCGCCGGACTGGAGCGGCTGACCGTCGACATCGTCGATGAGGGGGTGACCGAAGTGTCCTCGGGCGCAGGGCAGTTCGGCGGTGTCGTCCACCTGCGATCGGGAGCGTCATTCACCTCCGATCTGACCCTGTGGGCGATTGTGGCCGACGTTCCCGACCTCGCGGCGCGCAGCGGCCTCCAGGTCGATGCGCGTGGTCGCGTGGTCGTCGACGAATTCCTGCGCAGCGTCAGCGATGAGCGGATCTTCGCCGTGGGCGACTGCGCGGCTGTGCCCGGAGCGCGTTTCGCCTGCTACACCGCCCTACCGCAGGCCATTCACGCGGCCGACAACTTCACCCGGCTACTGAAGGGCCGCACACCCAAACCGCACTCCTTCCCCTACTGGAACCGTGGCATCTCCCTGGGCAGGAAGGACGCGGTCGCCCAGTTCACCCATGCCGACGACACCGTCCGGCGGGCCTATCTCGCCGGTCGAAGCGCGGTCGTGCTCAAGGAAATGGGGTCCCACAGCGCGTTCTCCACCGCCCGTGCGGGCGTATCCAGCCTCTGATGAACAACACCACAAAGGGTTCGTAACCAGGGAAGGACAGTCGTCATGCGTATCGCAGTCTTCGGAGCCAATGGTCCCACCGGCCGCCTGCTCACCGGCCAGGCACTCGCCGCCGGACATCAGGTCGCCGCGGTCACCCGGCAGCCGGATTCGTTTCCGCTGCACCATGATCGGCTCGAGGTAGTCGGCGCCGACGTGCTCGATCCGGTGGCGGTCGACGCCGCCGTGGCGGAGCAGGATGCGGTGCTGTCGGTGCTCGGGGTGCCCGCTGGGAAGGAACCGATCAGCACCTATTCGTGTGGTGTGGCCAATATTGTCGCCGCGATGCAACGGCATCGGGTGCCTCGGCTCGCCGTGGTCAGCTCGAGCGGGGTCGACCCGCACCCGTACTCCGATGGCGGGTTCCTGTTCAACCGAGTACTACTGCCGTACGTGACACGGGTGCTGGGTAAGACGCTGTACGACGACATGCGGCGGATGGAAACGCTGGTCCGCGCCAGCGATCTGGACTGGACGATCGTGCGCCCGAGCGGGCTCTACCACCTGCCGTCGGTCACCGACTACACCGTTGTCGAGGGTCACGCCGACGGCAGGTTCACCGCCCGTGCGGACCTGGCCGCGAGCATGCTGTCGATGCTGGACAACGACCGCTACCTCCGTACCGCCGTCGGCGTCATCACCACCGTCGACAACCCCACCTTGCTCCGGTGGATCCGCGGCGAAGCACTCGCCAAGAGCTGAGCCGATTCCCGTCCGCATCCCGTCGAGGCGCTACCGCAGTGGGTACGCACTCCTTTTTCGACGCACCCGTATTGGCGTTGATCAGGGTGTGCGTATCGCTTTCTTTCAACTGTTTACGCCCCGCGGCTCAATGGCCGGTGAAGGTGCCCTCGAGGCGGTTACGTGAGCCGGGGTGGACCAATCGGGCCGCACTCACCAGCCCACGCGACGACCACGTCCGCCGACGTATCAACAGGCACGGTTCGGACCGCTTGATGCGGAGTAGGCGGCATTCGTCCACGCTGCCGAGGATCGCTTCCACGATGTGCTCCCCGCGTTCCAGTGGCGCCACTTCGCTCAGATAGTTGTTCGGGGTTTTCAGCGTGAAATCCTGGTCGAGGTAGCCGGGGGCTTCGCTCGGGTTGACGTATCTGTCTTCGACCTGAATCGGTGTGTCGTCTTCGAAATGCACCATCAGGGAGTGGAAGACCTTGCCGCGCATCAGATCCTGGATCACCGGGTTGGCGGTGTCGGCGTGCTCCTCGCGCACGTAGATCACCTCGGTGCGGTGGCGGTGGCCGCGCCGTTGGATCTCGTCGGCGATGTTCTTCACCTCGAAGAGGGGGGAGGCGGTCTTCGGTGGGGCGACGAAGGTACCGACGCCCATCATGCGCACGATGAGTCCGTCGGCGGTGAGTTCGCGCAGTGCGCGGTTGATGGTCATGCGTGACAGGCCGAGTGCGGCGACGAGCTGGTTCTCCGAGGGCAGTTGGTCGCCTTCGGACCAGTGGCCCGAATTGATCTGTGCGACAACGAGATTCTTCACGCGCTCGTAGGCAGGAGCCGATTCGGTTCCCGCGTCGTTGTACAACGCAGCAAGCTCTGCGTCGACGATCGCCACGATTCGAACCCCTATCCGTTGACTGCTCGCTGATCATCCCATGTGGTCGGCGCTTGTCCGACAGCGCTTGACATGAGGTTGTCTATACAGGACTATACATCCTGTTCACGGGAAAACGTGAGCCAGCGCACAGTGCGTACGAGAGGGTGGCGCAGCCGCATCACGTCGCACCAGCCGGACTCGCGGGAAGAGAGATCAGGCCTATGACTATCGACGAACCATCCGAAGTCGTCCTCGCGCCGGAGCGTCGCACCATCGACGTCATCCCCGACGACGAACGGTATGGCTCCCCGTTCAGCCAGTTCACCCTCTGGTTCGGCGCCAACATGCAGATCACCGCGATCGTCGACGGTGCGTTGGCCGTCGTGTTCGGTGCGGATGCGATCTGGGCGATCCTCGGCCTGCTGATCGGCAATGTCCTCGGCGGCGCGGTGATGGCGCTGCATTCCGCACAGGGCCCGAGGCTCGGACTCCCGCAGATGATTTCCAGCCGCGCACAGTTCGGCGTGTTCGGCGCGGTGCTTCCGCTGCTGCTGGTGGTGCTGATGTATCTCGGTTTCGCCGCCACCGGCAGCGTGCTCGCCGGCCAGGCGGTCAACAAGATCCTGCACATCGATAGCCCGACTGTCGGCATCGTCATTTTCGGCGCACTCACCGCATTCGTGGCGGTGACGGGATACAAGCTCATCCACGTCGTCGGACGCATCGCCACGGTCATGGGCATCATCGGATTCACCTACCTGGCGATCCGGTTGTTCACCGAATACGACGTATCGGCCGTGGTGGGCGTCAAGGGCTTCGACATCGCCACCTTCCTGCTCGCGATCTCCCTCGGCGCGGGCTGGCAGCTGACCTTCGGTCCCTATGTGGCGGATTACTCCCGCTACCTGCCGCGCACCACCAGCGCCCGCGCGACGTTCTGGTCGACCTTCGCGGGCAGCGTCATCGGATCGCAGTGGGCGATGACCTTCGGCGCACTGGTCGCGGCGGTCGCAGGCAAGGCGTTCCTCGGCGACCAGGTGGGATTCGTCGGCAAACTCGCCGGGCCCGCCGTCGTCGCCACGCTGATCTACCTGGTGGTGCTGGTCGGCAAGCTGACCGTCAACTGCCTCAACGCCTACGGCGGCTTCATGTCGATCCTGACCACGGTGACCGCGTTCAACGGCCAGACCAAGATTTCCAGTGCCGCCCGCACCGCGTACATCGTGGGCTTCACCGCGGTGTCGGTCATCGTCGCGGTCGGTGCCAGCGCCGACTTCCTCAACAACTTCAAGAACTTCGTGCTGGTGCTGCTCATGGTCTTCACGCCGTGGAGCGCCATCAACCTCACCGACTACTACCTGATCTCGAAAGAGAAGGTGGACATCCCCGCTCTCTACGATCCCGACGCACGCTACGGCCGTTGGAACGTCACCGCCCTCGCGTGCTACGTGATCGGCGTGCTGGCCCAGATCCCGTTCCTCGCCCAGAAGCTCTACACCGGACCGATTACCGAACAGCTCGGCGGCGCGGACATTTCCTGGATCGTCGGCATCGTCGTCACCGCAGCCCTGTACTACCCGCTCGCGCGGCGCACCAGCAATCCGCCCGCCTCGATGATCTATCCCGCCGATCCAGCGACCACAAGGAGCACCCGATGACCGCACACCCCACGGCTACCTCCGGCGCGCGCCGCGTGTCCGCACCGCGCGGCAGCGAACTCACTACGCTCGGCTGGCAGCAAGAGGGCGCGCTGCGCATGCTGATGAACAACCTGGATCCCGACGTGGCCGAGCACCCGGACGAGCTGGTCGTCTACGGCGGCACCGGCAAGGCCGCACGGACGTGGGAGGCCTTCGACGCGATGGTCCGCACGCTGAAGACCCTGAAGTCGGACGAGACCATGCTGGTGCAGTCGGGCAAGCCGGTGGGTGTCTTCCGCACCAACGAATGGGCGCCTCGGGTGCTCATCGCGAACTCGAATCTGGTTGGCGACTGGGCGAACTGGGAAGAATTCCGCCGCCTGGAGGAACTCGGCCTGACCATGTACGGGCAGATGACCGCAGGCTCCTGGATCTACATCGGCACTCAGGGCATCTTGCAGGGCACCTACGAAACCTTCGGCGCCGTCGCACGGAAGCTGGCGGCATCGGGTCGCGTGCCGAACAGCGACGGCACGCTGGCAGGCACGATCACCTTGACCGCGGGACTCGGTGGTATGGGCGGCGCGCAGCCGCTCGCCGTCACGATGAACGGTGGCGTCGCGATCTGCATCGATTGCGATGTGACCCGCATCGACCGCAGGATCGCCCACAAGTATCTCGACACCAAGGCCGTCGACCTCGAGGACGCGTTGCGCCTGGCCGTCGCGGCGCGTGATGCGAAGCGACCGCTGTCCATCGGCCTCGAAGGCAATGCGGCGGAAGTGTTTCCGCAGCTGCTCGCCATGGCGGCGCCCATCGATATCGTGACCGATCAGACCTCGGCGCACGACCCGCTGGCGTACCTGCCGATCGGCATGGACATCGCCGATATGAAGGCGATGGCCGAGAAGGATCCGGCCAAGTTCACCGACGACGCCCGCACGGCGATGGCCGCCCAGGTGCGGGCGATGGTCGGTTTCCTCGATCGCGGCGCAGAGGTCTTCGACTACGGCAATTCGATCCGTGACGAAGCCCGAAAGGCCGGATACGACCGGGCTTTCGACTTCCCCGGCTTCGTGCCCGCCTACATCCGCCCACTGTTCGAAGAGGGACTCGGCCCGTTCCGATGGGCGGCGCTGTCGGGCGATCCGAAGGACATCGCCGCCACCGACAAAGCGATCGTGGAACTGTTCCCGGACAACGAGCACCTGCGCCGTTGGATCGAAATGGCAGGGGAGAAGGTTGCTTTCGAGGGTCTGCCCGCTCGTATCTGCTGGCTCGGATACGGCGAACGCCACCTCGCCGGGTTGAAGTTCAACGAGATGGTGGCCTCCGGTGAGCTGTCCGCGCCGATCGCCATCGGGCGTGACCACCTGGATTCGGGGTCGGTGGCCTCGCCGTATCGCGAAACCGAGTCGATGGCAGACGGTTCCGATGCCATCGCGGACTGGCCGTTGCTGAATGCCCTGGTGAACACCGCATCCGGTGCGTCCTGGGTGTCGATCCACCACGGCGGCGGCGTCGGCATGGGGCGTTCGATCCACGCCGGACAGGTGTGCATCGCGGACGGCACCGACCTCGCCGCCGAAAAGCTGACAAGGGTCCTCACCAATGATCCTGGTATGGGCGTGATCCGGCATGCCGACGCGGGCTATGAGCATGCCAACAATGTCGCCAGGGAGCGCGGCGTGCGCGTGCCGATGGCCGAGGCATGAGCGCCATGCGCTCCGATGTGCTCAGCGCCATGGGATCCGCAGTCCTCACCGGCATCGGCACCCTCGTCACGAACGATCCCGACCTCGGTGCCGGTCGGCTCGGCATAATCCGTGATGCCGCCATCGTTTTCGACGAGGGCGTCGTCGCGTGGGTGGGTCGGTCCAGCGCTGCGCCGAGCGCCGACCACGGACACGATCTCGGTGGCCGCGCCGTGTTGCCGGGCTTTGTCGAGAGCCATTCGCACCTGGTCTTCGCCGGTGATCGCGCCGAGGAGTTCGGGGCGCGGATGTCGGGAACTCCCTATGCGGCGGGCGGCATCCGCAACACGATCGCGGCGACCAGGGCCGCCACCGACGACGAGTTGCGCGCCAACACTCGCCGGTTGATGAACGAATCGCTGCGTGGGGGTAGCACGACCGTCGAAATCAAGACCGGCTACGGGCAGTCGGTGGAGAGCGAACTGCGCAGCGCCAAGATCGCGGCCGAGTTCACCGACGAAGTCACCCTGCTCGCCGCACATGTGCCACCCCCGGAGTACGCGGGCCGCGCCGATGACTACGTGCGCATGGTGTGCGACGAGATGATCGATGTGTGTGCGCCGCACGCCAAGTGGATCGATGTGTTCTGTGAGCGGGGCGCATTCGATCGCGATCAGGCCTACGAGGTGCTCACGGCGGGTATGGCGAAGGGGCTCGTGCCGCGTGTGCACGGCAACCAATTGCAGACCGGCCCCGGCGTCGCGCTCGCGGTGGAGGTGGGCGCCGCGTCCGTCGATCACGTCACCTATGTCACCGCAGCGGACATCGACGCGCTGGCCCAGAGCTCGACGGTGGCGACTCTGCTTCCCGGCGCGGATTTTTCGACCCGCAACAAGTACCCGGATGCCCGGGCGCTCATCGACGCCGGAGTGACCGTCGCGCTCGGAGCCGACTGTAATCCGGGCACTTCGTACACCACCAGCCTGCCGTTCTGCATCGCCATTGCGGTGCGGGACATGCACATGACACCCGAGGAAGCGGTGTGGGCCGCGACCGCGGGCGGGGCGCGGGCGCTGCGGCGTGACGACATCGGCGTTTTGCGGCCGGGTGCGCTGGCGGATGCGATCGCCTTGGCCGCACCGTCCTATCTGCACCTTGCCTATCGGCCGGGAGTGCCACTGATACAACAGGTTTGGCGGGCCGGTGTTTCGGGCTATACCGCTGATCGATGAGCTTTACCGATAAGGAGACCATGGTGCTACCCATTCCGGTGGCGACTGCTTTCGAGCCGTGGACCGGGCGTGACGACGGCAGTGGTGTGGAGCATCTGCGCTGGCATCACGTGGTGGAACCGTATGCGGCGCAGTCCAAGCTGGCCTCCTGCGTATTCATCGGCTTCGCCAGCGATGAGGGCGTGCACCGGAACAAGGGGCGCCGTGGTGCTGCCGCGGGACCACGTGCGCTGCGGCAGGCGTTGGCGTCGATGGCGCTCGCCACCCCGATTCGTGCCTTCGATGCGGGCACCGTGCCGGTCGACGACGACTTGGACGCGGGCCAGCGGGAACTGGGTTCGATGGTGCGCGCCACCCTCGATGCCGGGCACTTCCCTGTAGTGCTCGGCGGCGGCCACGAGGTGGCCTTGGGCACCTATCGAGGTTTGGCCGATTCGGCACTGCTGACGGTGCACCCGCGCATCGGAATCCTCAATCTCGATGCCCATTTCGACCTTCGATCCGATGAGATCCCCAGCTCGGGCACACCGTTCCGGCAGATCTTCGATGCGGCGAGCGCGGCGGGCACCTCCGTCGAATATGCGGTGGTCGGGATCAGCCAGCCGAGTAATACGGCGGCGCTGTTCGACACCGCCGACCGCCTCGGCGTCCGCTACCTGTTCGATGATGAATGCGGTACCGGAAACCTCACCGCTGTACAGGATTTCGTGCAGGACTTCCTCGGCAGAGTCGATCTCGTCTACCTCACGATCGACCTCGATGTGCTGCCGGCCGCAGTAGCGCCCGGTGTGAGCGCCCCCGCCGCTTTCGGCGTGCCGCTGGAGACGATCCAATTCGTCGCCGACCTGCTCACCGCAAGCGGGAAACTCGCGGTGTGCGACGTGGCCGAGCTCAACCCGGAATTCGACATCGACAATCGCACGGCGCGCACGGCGGCGCGACTTATCCATCGCATCGTCACCAGACACGTTCGGCTACAGCAGCTTCCATGAGGTGCAGAGCGGCTGCCGACTCTGGGCAGGGTCACTACGGGGAGCTGCAACCGGCACACCGGCCAGGTCGTCGGTCGATCGGCCTGCGATGCCGGGCTATCGACCGACATTGCGTGTCGACGCCGCGCTACGCCGACGCCGATATCGATGAGGTGCTCGACGAGAAGGAGAGCCACCGGATCAAGCGGGGGACGAGTGGGACGTCACGAACGAGGGGTCGTGGCGACCAGACTCGATCCGGTTTGCCGCAGCATGAAGGCGAGCCCGGCGAACGAATGGTCTGGAGGACAGCGAACCTAGCCGTCGTCCGACTTCGCGCCCAGCTGCGATGACGCGCGAATCGCCATGCTGGAGAAGAGCCTGCCCGAGAAACCGAAGAGCAATGCGAGCGCGAGGGCAATCGGCGTAGTCGGCTTCTCCCACACGTCACGGAAGATCGACCCGAGCAGATTGACCCGTGAATCGGACAACAGGTCGACCAGCAGTAGACCGCCCACCGCGGTCAGCGCACCGCCGACCGGGCTCAGCACCCGAACTCCCCACGAGGACGGCGTATTTCGGTTGGTGAGCGAGCTGACCGTGGGGGCCAGGAACCCGCCGAGCGCACCCATCAACATCGTCACCTCGTGTCCGAGAACTATCCCGATGGCGATGACACCGTCGAGGCCGACGAGCGCGAGCCAGAGCGATACGCGTTGATGGTCGAATTCGGTGACGAGGCCGGCGTCTTCGCGTTCGTGCACGAGCTCATGGGCGCGCTCGATGACGATCCGCTTGCTGTTCGGCGTTGCGGCCTCGTGTAATTGTCGCCCTAATCGCCCCGCCTCCTTGTCGTCGAGCACCTGCAACCGCGCGATGATCTGTGCGCCGTAGGTCATGAGGTCGGGTTCCGGGACTAGTTGCACGAACCGCCGGTTCACCGCATTCAAATGTTGCAGATCGGCGGCGAGCTGGGTGAGCGGCGCATCGAAGAGCCATGCGAGCCGCCTACGCATCCAGCCGCCGGGCGATCGCCGCTGAGCCGTTGTCGGGCCACTCAGTTTGTCGAGGGCCGCCTCGATCGTCGCGCGCGCGACTTCTGTCGCCTCATCGCGGCTGGATCGAGCCCCGATGATCGTTGCGCGCTCCCGCGCCAGATCCACCTGAGTCAGCAGTAAGCGTTTGCGCGGTCCGGCTATCAAGCCGCGGTTGGTGATCATGATGATGACGAGATAGCCGAGGCATACCAGGACGATAACCAGTGCGTTCACGGCTACCTCCTTGCGCACGGGAGAGTCCCCGGCCGCTCCGAATGCTCATGATCCCTCAGTCTGGGTGCGTTCGGCACGGTTAAAGGATCTTTCGGTAATTGGGTGACATGTGGTCATAGTGATAGTCCGGTGTGGGTGAGGAAGTTGAAGCACAGGTCGTAGTCGCTACCGACGCGGTCGAGGCCGGCTTCGGCGGCCGGCCTGTGCCTCGTCGAGGGTGTCGGGGCACAGGTTGGCCAGTTCCCTGGACTTGATATTGCCCCAGACCTGTTCGATAGGGTTGAGGTCGTAGGCGTAGCCGGGCAGCTGCTCGGCGCGCAGCCAGTGTCGTTGCGTGGCGATCCAGGCCTTCAACCGATCCAGCCCTGTCAGGAGCCGGAATACTCGGTCAGTTTGGAGTTCAGATAGTCCCACGGGAAGTTCGGGCCCACGTCGGTGTGCGAACCGTTGTGCTTGCCGATCGTGTAGGCATTGTGATCGGCGATCCCGGCCTGGTCGTTCCCGAGCTCTTCCGGTGTGATGGTGCGGATGGGAATCCGGTACTTGCGGCAGTCCTGCACCGCGATCCAGACCGCACAGTCGATGCCGCGCTGCATATTCGAGAACCATTCGTCGCGGGTCCACGCGACCCGCGAGCCTGCGAAACAAAGGTTGATCGATTGCGGGTTGCCGCTGAGCACCGACCACGATGCCAGATCTGTATCCACCACGTCGATCACCATGCCGGAGTTGTCGACCGTGTAATGATAGGACACCCCGGAGTTAGGGTTCTGCAGGTAGTTCGCCAGCGACTGGGCGTCGCCGTCTCCCTCCTGCGTGTGCAGCAGGAACCAGAGGATCGGCGCGCCGTTGCGGGATTCACAGTTCGGGCTGACGCTGGTCTGATCTTCTTCCTTGTTCATCGGCGATGTCATGGTCATGCTTTGTCCCCTCCTGGTTGCCGAGCAGCCGACCACTGTCCGTAGTCGTCCTTCAGAGCCTCGTTCACATCGACGCCGACGCCACCCACCTGGCGCTGGTCGATCTCGATCTGATGCAGATGTGCCTGCGGATGATCTCCATTGATGGACGGATCACCGGATCAGTTGTGCTGCCAGAACCACTGCGCCACACCATCTTCCAGCGCCCAATCGATGCAGCGGGCGTTGCAGTAGGCGCCTGTCCATTCGAGGCCGACGACCGACGCCCAGCCGCGCAGGAAAGGAGCGATGAGGTTGTTCCAGTCCTCCAGGCTCGGGTTGTCGTCAACCGGGGCATACAGCGGACGATAGCCGGGCCCGCCGGCCTCGAAGTGCAGGCGCAGTGCGGTTTCCGCGTGCCGGGCACCGCCGTCGTAGCCGCCGCGCCAGTCCGCGGTCTCGCCCTTGCCGTATTGATAGTTGGTGACGATCTCCAGTCCCGCATCGCGCAGCCGATCACAGTAGTCACGGCGTAGCCGCTTGGCACCGAAGTTGGTACCTGGACGCGACTCGGAGAAGTATCCGACCACTCCGGCGAAACCGGCGGCCCTGATGTCGGCGGGCTCGATAAGTGCCGCCGAGAAGTCGATCAGCTGAGCCACGACAGTCCTCCGGACGCCCGACGACTGCAGCCCGCGGATTGCGCACAGAAGCAGCGTTGAAAACGCAAAATGTATTGTCCTTCCACATGTTCCGGCGACTCGACTGATCACGCAAAGCGTGGCAACCCGGACGACACCGCGCAATTACTCAACGGACGAGCGGATCAACGGGTTGATGACACCAACCCTTGAACGGCGGGTTATCCCGGATCCACAGGTGCTGTCGAGCCGTGAGCTCGGCTACCGATCCACGCGCGTGTCGAACGGATCAGAGTGGGACGCAGGACAATTCGCAGAATTCTGACCCTGTTTCGCCCCCTCCGACGTGCCTGCGTCCCGCCCGGCAGTATACAACTGCATATCAAGGGTTCCGCGGCGCAATCCCCAAACTTGCATCAGCACAACGCTCTTCACCTAGGTCGGGCGTGGCACTCCTGCGATGGACTGCGCAACCAGCCGCAGGGTCTGTCCAGATCACTGACAGTCCCCCTTCGGGAATTCGGTGCGTCGTTGCAGGTGGGTTGTGATGCGGTGCAGGACAATCCCGGGATGTCTGAGCGAGTGCCGTTGTCGGGTGAGCGAAAGCGGCCGGCTGCTCTTCGGGATTTCGACGCTCTGCGGGAGCGCCGTATGAGATCGATGGAGATGTTCGAGGCCGGTAGACAGCGAGTCGACGTCGTTGTTGGAGCTCGGGGTGTCGGCGCAGACCCAGAATCACTCAATTACCGAAAGATCTGTAACCGACTACTCGTTATATCCAGACCGGAGAGCAGATGAAGACAGCCGATCTCGACACCACTCGCTGGATGCAGTGTGGTGCCTCATGGACCGGCGAGCGTCACCTCGATCGGGTGTAGTCACCAAAGTTGGCCCAGATCAGCGCTGCTCGCGCTCGGTGCCGCAGGGGCCGTCGTCCCAGGTGTCGGACCGGAGTCGAGTCGGCAACCACCAGTCCGATGTCTGCAACGGGTGGTGTCGCGCGATCAGCTGCTGACCGGATTCGTGACCAGAACCAACGGGCGACTACCGCCGAGGCCGCATCGCTTCGGCGGGAAACCTCGCCCTGCTCTACTCGACGCCCAGCGAGACTTCGGTCGACTTGATGAGAACCTTGACCGGTTTGCCTTCGGCGAGTCCGAGGTCGTCGACGGCATCCCTGGTGATCGAGGAGGTGATCTCGTCTCCGCCGGTCAGCTGGATCCGCACGACGGCCATCGCTTCGCCTCGGGTGACCGAGAGGACGGTTCCATCGAGCTGGTTACGCGTGCTCAGTCGCATGGAGGTGAGCATACGCAGCGCACTGGCGGCTGAGCGGGAACTCCAGCCGGTGTCGATCAGCCGCCCGACCTTCCGAACCCAGCGAGTCTCTTACGGTGCGGAAGGCTGCGAATTTCAGGTGCGCCGGGCGCGATTTTCCAGCCTCGGACCGCCGATAAGGGCTTTGCTCTGCCCGCAGGGCCGAGGGCCCCGGCGGCATCCACCTGCTGTCAACGGTGTTGCGCGGACAGGACGCTGGTCCCAGGTTCACAGCGGGAGCGTGGCGTCGGCGGATGTTGCCGAATCGGCACGGCGCCCGAAACTGCGGGCCTCCGGCGTGCTCGCGAGCGAGTCCTGAAGAGACTGTTGCCACTGGTTGGGAGCGCGCGTCCAACGCGCCGAATATTTACCGATCGAGCGGGCGCACGTCCAATAGCTGCTCGAAGAAACCGCCGATATTGCGTTCGCGGTCGATGAGGTGGATTTCCAAGATCCAGTGGCATGCGCGACCGGTGGGGTCGAGGCGTCGCATCGGGGCGGTGGAGTCAGGGGCGACGTAGGTGGTGATGTCGGTGCCGGAGATCTGCTTGTGCGGGAACTCCCCGACGAGATGGCCTGCGATCGGGGCCGAGAATTCCCAGCCCTGCTCGGTAGCACGATCGACGACCCAGGCGTAGAGCTGCTCGCCGGTGATGTCGGGGGTGGCGTCGAAGTAGTCACGTCCCTGCTGCCACAGTGGCTCCAATGCGTCACGCAGCGCCAGCTTGGCGGGATCGTCGCCGAGGACAAAGGTGCGGCCGAAGTCGGCTTCCCACTCGGCGAAGATCGGCCCGAAGTCCAGGAAGCAGATGTCATCGGACTCGATGACGAGATTCGGCGGTTTCGAGGCATAGGGCTCGAGAGTGTTGATTCCCGATCGCACAATGCGTTTGTGCCAGAACCTGCGCGTGCCGAACATCTCGTTGGCCAGGTCACGCACGGCGTCGCTGACTTCGGACTCGGCGGCGCCGGGGGTGATGATGCTGCGAGCGACGACCTCGTCGAACAGGGCCGTCGCTTTGGCCTCGGCGTCCAACAGTGCCGCGACGCGCTCTGACTCGTCGAGGTCCAGTGTTTCCATGCTTTCGACCCTAGATCAGCACGCACAGAACGAGGTCTGCTGCCCTGGGAAGGGTGGGATGGATGATGTGGCACCCGCCGTAGTGCTCGTACGGGATCAGGCTGTACTCGCCGAGTGGCACATGACTGCGGGATGTTCTCGGTGTTTGCCGCAGCCGTGTGCCACTTGCCGGGCCTTGTCAGTGGCCTCTGGCGATCCAGTCGGCGAGGGCGGGTTTTTCGGCGCCGATGGTGGTGGTGTCGCCGTGCCCGGTGTGGACGACGGTTTCTTCGGGGAGGGTCAGGAGGCGGTTGCGGATCGAATCGATGATGGTGTCGAAGTCGGAGAACGATCGGCCGGTGGCGCCGGGGCCGCCGGAGAACAAGGTGTCGCCGGTGAAGAGGGCGGCGGCCTCGGGTAGGTGCAGCGATACCGAGCCGGGGGAGTGGCCTGGTGTGTGCAAGATGTCGATGTCGGTGCCTGCCACGGTGATTCGGGGCAGGTCGGCCAGCGAACGGTAGTTCACGTCCGGGTGGGTCATGCGCCAGAGCGGGTCGTCGCCGGGGTGCAGCAGGACCGGGGCGTCGAGCCGTTTGCTCAGTTCGGGTGCGACGGTGACGTGGTCGTTGTGGCCGTGCGTGCACAGCACCGCGACGACGTTGCGGTCCCCGACCGCGTCGATGATGGCGTCGGCATTGTGCGCGGCGTCGATGACGAGGACCTCGTCGTCGTTGCCGATCAGCCAGACATTGTTGTCGACGTCCCAGGTGCCACCGTCCAACGCGAAGGTGCCCGAGGTGACCACCCGATCGATGCGGACGCTCATGCCGCCACCTCGCTGACGCTCGGTTGCGCCATGCGCGATGCGCCCTGGCACACGATTCGCTCGCTGCGCTCGCTCACAGGACGACCACCGAGCGCAGCACCGCACCGGCGTGCATCGCATCGAAGGCCTTCTCCACCTCGTCGAGCGCGATGCGTTCGGTGACGAATCGCTCCAGCGGAAGCCTGCCCTGGTGGTAGAGGTCGATGAGTACCGGGAAATCGCGTTCGGGCAGACAGTCGCCGTACCAGGAGGACTTCAACGCGCCGCCGCGGGAGAACAGATCGATCAGCGGCATGTCGAGGGTCATATCGGGAGTCGGGACGCCGACCAGCACCACCGTGCCCGCCAGGTCGCGGCCGTAGAAGGCCTGCTTCCAGGTTTCGGGCCTGCCGACCGCGTCGATGACGACATCCGCGCCGAACCCCTCGGTGAGTTCCTGAATCTTGGCCACCACGTCGTCGGTGCCGGCGTTGATCGCGTGGGTGGCGCCGAAGTCGGTGGCCCACGCGAGCTTTCGCGGATCACGGTCGATCGCGATGATCGTCTTCGCGCCCGCAAGCCGAGCACCGGCGATCGCGGCATCGCCGACGCCACCACAGCCGATGACCGCGACGGTGTCACCGCGCGAGACATTGCCGGTGTTCATGGCGGCGCCGATGCCCGCCATCACGCCACAGCCGAGCAGGCCCGCGACGGCAGGATCGGCGTCGGGATCGACCTTGGTGCACTGGCCTTCGTGGACGAGGGTCTTGTCGGCGAAAGCGCCGATACCGAGGGCAGGGGAGAGTTCGGTGCCGTCGGCGAGGGTCATCTTCTTGCTCGCATTGTGGCTGGCGAAGCAATACCAGGGGCGACCGCGCTTGCACGCGCGGCACTCGCCGCAGACCGCACGCCAGTTGAGGATGACGAAATCGCCCGCGGCCACGTGGGTGACGGCGTCGCCGATGGTTTCGACGATGCCCGCGGCCTCGTGTCCGAGCAGGAACGGGTATTCGTCGTTGATGCCGCCTTCGCGGTAGTGCAGGTCGGTGTGGCACACCCCGCAGGACTGGATACGCACGATGACGTCGTGCGGCCCCGGATCGGGGATCACGACATCGACGATTTCGACCGGCGCACCTTTGCTACGGGCGATGACGCCACGCACGGTTTCGGACACGAAAACCTCCTACGGAGTTGGGATCGGGGTGAGCCGCTCGATCTGCTTGCGGTATCTGGTGAACAGGCGAGGGTTATCGATGGCGAACACCGCCACCGGCGCGCCATCGCGCTCGTAGAGGGCGGTCAGCGACCGGGTCGACGGGTCGCCGTCGACGAAGCGGACCTCATCGGTCGGTCGGCAAGCACCCGCGAACTGCAGCATTCGTCCATACTGCCGCGACCAGAAATACGGCGCGGCGGGAGGGCGTTGCGGTGTGCCGAGAATCGCCGCCGCCGCAATACGCGCCTGAACCGTCGCATTGGTCCAGTGCTCGGAACGGTGATGAGCGCCGGATGTTTCGTCGTAGCTGCGGGCGCAGTCGCCGATGGCGTACACGCCTGGTATCGAAGTACGGCATTGCGAATCGGTGACGAAACCATTGTCGATCTGCACATCCGAGTCCGCGGCCCATTCGGTGTTGGGCACGGCGCCGATTCCGATCACCACGGCATCGGCCGATAGTACGGTTCCATCGGTCAATTGCACCGCATTCACGTGCTCGTCGCCGAGGAATCGGTCGACAGCGACACCGGTCAGTAATCGGACGCCGTTCGCGTTGTGCAAGGATGCGCACAATGGTCCGATATGTGGACCGAATACCGCGGTGAGCGGATCGTGGCACAACTCGACAATAGTGACCGCAATGCCCATAGCGGCTGCGGTGGAAGCGATTTCGGAGCCGATCAGACCGGCGCCGACAACGGTCAACGTGCGCGCAGCGCGCAGCGAAGCGCGGATCGCGTGCGCGTCGTCGACCGTGCGCAAGGTGTGCACGCCCCGCAGCGCCCCGACGCCGGGAAGGGCTCGGGCGCGGGCGCCGGTGGCGAGTACGAGCGAGTCTCCGGCGAGCCGGGTGCCGTCGTCGAGCGTGACTCCGGGTCCGGCCGCGGTCATGCCGATCCCGACCGCGCGCCGCCCGAGCAGCCAGCGTGCGCCGGTCGTGGATTCGTCGCCCAACGCGAGGTCGACATCCTCGCGGAGAAACTCCTTGGACAGCGGCGGCCGATCGTAAGGCAGATGCGGTTCGTCGCCGACGACCGTGATGCTGCCGTCGTGGCCGTGCTCGCGCAGGGCGTTCACCAGGGAGAACCCCGCCAGCGACGCGCCGATGACCACCACCGAGCCCGCGCTGCTCACGAGTCCGCCTCGTTGACGCTCGACTCCGTAGGCACTGCCCGCTGTGGCCTGGTTTGTCGGCTTCGCTCGTTCACGACTGCCCCTTGCCGGCGCTCGACTTCGTGTGCACTACCTGTGGTGGCCTGGTTTGCCGGCTTCGCTCGTCCACGACCCCTCGTCGCCGACGCTCGACTCCGGGCATACGCACCGCCCGCTGACATGGCCGTCTCGCTCATGACGGCACCGCGGCGACCATGACATCGCCGTCGACCACGCGCACCGCATAGGTGCGGACGGGGATCTTTGCGGGTGGCCCGGAGACCGCGCCGGTGCGTAGGTCGAAGCAGGATTCGTGCAGCGGGCATTCGACCGTGCAGTTCTCCACCCAGCCGTCCGCCAGTGAGGCGTCCTGGTGGGTGCAGGTGTCATCGATCGCGAAAAAGCCGGCCTCCGTGTGGAATACGGCGATCGGGGTGCCGCCGTCCGGTTGCACTGTCGCGACTTCGCCGACCGGCAGGTCTGTCAGATGCGCGACGAACAGGTCCGTCGTGGATGTCGCAGGTCGCTGCACAGTCGATTCCATGAGCCCTCCAAGTTGCTGATAGCGCAACAGTGATCGCAGTACGCAACAGTGTGGGCTCGTTTGCGGTCGTCGTCAACCCCGAAGCCAATTTATGAACGATTGGTTTCCAGCGGTTGACATACGCCCGAATCGGGTTGACCATTTGTTGCGTAATGCGATTGCGTTGCGCAGTAAGCAACATCGGAGGCATGCCTTGGCTCACCCGAAAGTTGTCGTCATCGGAGCCGGAATCGTCGGGACATCGCTCGCCGATGAAATAACCTCACGCGGTTGGACCGATGTCACAGTGCTCGAGAAAGGTCCGCTGTTCGTTACCGGCGGATCCACCTCACACGCGCCGGGATTGGTGTTCCAGACGAACTCGTCCAAAACAATGACGGAGTTTGCGCGATACACGACCGAAAAGTTTCTGGCGCTCGATCATCCGGACGGCTGGGCGTTCAACCCGGTCGGCGGGCTCGAAGTGGCCACCACCCCACAGCGCTGGCAGGATCTACACCGTAAAGCCGGTTGGGCGCAGTCCTGGCGAATCGAAGGTCGCCTACTCGACCCCGTCGAGTGCGCCGCGCTGCACCCACTGCTCGATGTCGACCGAATCATTGGCGGATTCCACACTCCGACAGACGGTTTGGCGAAAGCGCTGCGTGCCGCGGAGGCGCAGGCGCGACTCGCGACAGCCCGCGGCGCGGTATTCCGACCGCACCAGGAAGTGCTCGGCATCGTGGCACGGGGCGGCCGGGTGGTCGGGGTGGAAACCGCCGACGGTGTCATCGAAGCCGACATTGTCATCTGCGCGGCCGGATTCTGGGGCGCCGAAGTGGCCCAACAGGTCGGCCTCGTGGTGCCGCTGGTTCCGATGGCGCACCAATACGCCAAGACCGGTCGGATCGACGCACTCGCGGGCCGCAACACCGAACACGGTGAGGCGAGTCTGCCGATCCTGCGGCATCAGGACCAGGACCTCTACTTCCGTGAGCACGTGGATCGGATCGGCATCGGCTACTACGGGCACAAGCCCATGCCGGTGGACATGTCCACGCTGACTGCCGTGACGGCGGGCACGGCGATGCCCTCCATGCTGTCGTTCACCGACGAGGACTTCGCGCCGGCATGGCATGAATCCATGGAACTGCTTCCTGCGCTGGGTGATTCGAAGGTGGAGGAGGGTTTCAACGGGATCTTCTCCTTCACCCCCGACGGCTTCTCGATCATGGGCGAGCATCGGGAACTGGCCGGTTTCTGGGTCGCCGAGGCCGTGTGGGTCACCCACTCCGCGGGCGTGGCCAAGGCGATGGCCGAGTGGATCATCGACGGCGTGCCGCAGACCGACGTGCACGAGTGCGACCTGTACCGCTTCGAGGAGGTGGCCCGCAGCGACCGCTTCATCATGGAGACGAGTTCACAGGCGTTCGTCGAGGTGTACGACATCATCCATCCACACCAGCATCGAACCGCGCTGCGCGGACTGCGGACCAGCCCGTTCTATGCCCGTCAACTGCAACTCGGCGCCTACTTCTTCGAGGGCGGCAGCTGGGAGCGCCCCGCCTGGTACGAGGCCAATGCCAAACTGGTGCAGCGCCTTCGCGACGACGGCGTGACCTTCCCCGAGCGTGACGAGTGGTCGAGCAATTTCTGGTCGCCGATCTCCATCGCGGAAGCCCACTGGACCAGGCAGCGGGTGGCGATGTACGACATGACGCCGCTGACCCGCTACGACATCGCGGGCCCCGGTGCGCTGGAACTGTTGCAGCGGCTCACGACGAACAATCTGGACAAGAGCGTCGGCTCGGTCACCTACACGCTGCTGCTCGACGAGAACGGCGGCGTGCGCAGCGACCTCACGGTGGCCAGGCTCGCGCCGCAGCAATTCCAGGTCGGCGCGAACGGACCGCTCGATTTCGACTGGTTCACGCGCAATCTGCCCGCCGATGGGTCGGTGACGCTTCGTGACATCACCGGTGGCACCTGTTGTGTCGGATTGTGGGGTCCGCAAGCGCGAGATCTGGTGCAGCCCTTGTGCTCCGACGATCTCTCCCATCAGGCCTTCAAGTACTTCCGTGCGTTGCAGACCTATCTCGGCGCCATACCCGTCACGATGATGCGCGTCTCCTACGTCGGCGAGCTCGGCTGGGAGATCTACACCACCGCCGAATACGGAAGGGCCCTCTGGGATCTGCTGTGGTCGGCCGGGCAGGCATACGACGTGATTGCGGCAGGCCGGATCGCGTTCAACAGCCTGCGCATCGAAAAGGGTTACCGCGGTTGGGGAACCGATATGACCACCGAACATCTGCCCGCCGCCGCGGGGGTCGATTTCGCGGTGCGCATGAACAAGCCCGATTTCGTCGGCAAAGCCGCCCTCCAGAAGGCGGACCCACCGGCGAAGATCCTGCGCAGCATCGTATTCGACAGTCCCACGATGGTCGTGCTCGGCAAAGAGCCGGTCTATGTGCGCGGCGCATGCGCGGGCTACATCACCAGCGCGGCCTATTCCGCCACGATCGGCCGCAGCATCGCCTACGCGTGGCTGCCCGCGGCCCTCGGCCCCGGCACCGTGGTCGAGGTCGAGTATCTCGGCACCCGCTACACCGCCGTCGTGCACCCCGAGCCGGTGGTCGACCCCGACATGTCCCGGATCAGGAGGTAGCGAAATGGCTACTACGACAGACGGTTACGACGTCATCGTTATCGGACTCGGCGGGATGGGCAGCGCCGCCGCCTATCACCTCGCCGCCCGTGGGCAGCGGGTGCTCGGGCTGGAGAAGTTCACGCCCGCGCACAACAAGGGCTCGAGCCACGGCGGTTCCAGGATCATCCGGCAGTCCTACTTCGAGGATCCCGCGTACGTGCCGCTGCTGCTGCGTTCGTACGAACTGTGGGAGCAGCTCGCCGCCGACAGCGAGCGCGAGGTCTTCCGCCTGACCGGCGGCCTGTTCCTCGGCCCACCCGACTGCCTGACGGTGGCGGGCAGCTTGCGCGCGAGCCGCGAATGGTCGCTGCCGCACGAAGTGCTCGACGCTGCCGAGATTCGGCGCAGATACCCGAATTTCACCCCGGACTCCGGCGATATCGCGGTCTACGAGGACAAGGCCGGATTCGCGCGCCCGGAGCTGACGGTACAGGCGCACATTGATCTCGCGCTGCGCGCGGGAGCAACGCTCTCGTTCGGTGAGGAGGTGCTCGGCTGGGCGGAAACCGGCTCCGGCGTCACGGTGACTACCGCGCGGGCCACCTACCGCGCCGACCAGCTCGTCATCTGTCCGGGCGCCTGGGCTCCGGAACTGCTGGCGCAGTTCGGCATCCCGATCACCATCGAACGACAAGTGCTGTACTGGCTCGACCCGATCGGCGGGACCGCCGCCTTCGAAGACCAGCCGATCTATATCAGCGAGAACAGCTCCGGTCAGCAGATCTACGGGTTCCCCGCCATCGACGGACCCGCGGGCGGGGTGAAGACGGCATTCTTCCGCAAGGGCATCGAGTGCACACCAGACACCATCGACCGCGTCGTGCATCCGCACGAGATCGCGGAGATGCGCGACCGTGTCGCCGACCTGATTCCCGCACTGGACGGTCCCTGCGTGCACACCGCGACCTGCATGTACTCCAACACCCCCGACCAGCACTTCGTGATCGCGCGCCATCCCGACACCGCGCGCGTGACCGTCGCGTGCGGTTTCTCCGGCCACGGCTTCAAGTTCGTCCCGGTGGTCGGTGAGATCCTCGCCGACCTGGCCATCGATGCGAAAACCGCACACCCCATCACACTTTTCGACCCGCAAAGGTTGGTGACCTATGACAACAGCATCGCGTAGCGATTCCTTGGAGGGCGGCGGTCGGGAGACGGGTGGGCCTACCGCGGATATGCCGGTGCAGACCCCGGCGCTGATCCCGACCCTCGGCGGCAAGTGGTACGTCGATGATTCGATCTTCGCGGCCGAGCAGGAACACCTCTTCGAAAAGATGTGGTTCTGCGCGGTCCGGTCCGCCGACCTTGCCGATCCAGGCCAATTCAAGAAAGTCCAGGTCGGCAGGGAGAGCGTGCTGATGGTGCGCGGCCGCGACGGTGCGCTGCGCGCCTTCCTCAATATCTGCCGCCACCGCGGCGCGATGCTGTGCACCGAGGACGAGGGGCAGGTGCGCCGCAACCTGCGCTGCCCGTACCACGCCTGGACCTACGGGCTGGACGGCAAGCTCGTCGCCGCACCCAATATGGCCGCACTCAAGGACGCCGCGGGCGAAGACATCGACCGGGTCGCCTACGGCCTGGTGCCGGTCGCGCTGCGGGAATGGCTCGGTTATGCCTGGGTCTGTTTGGCCGACGATCCGCCGTCGTTCGAGACCGACGTGATCGGTGCGGTCACCGAACGGCTCGGTACTGCGACCGCGATCGACGCTTACGACATCGACACCCTGGAGGTCGGTCGCCGGGTGGTCTACGACGTCGCCGCGAATTGGAAGCTCATCGTCGAGAACTTCATGGAGTGCTACCACTGCGCGACCATCCACCCGGAGCTCACCGAGGTGCTGCCCGAGTTCGCCGATGGCTTGGCCGCTCAGGTCTTCGTCGGCCACGGCGCCGAGTTCGGTCCGGAGGTCGAGGGGTTCACCGTCGACGGTTCGGCCGGGTTCGACCGCCTGCCCGGGGTCAGTGCGGAGCAGGACCGCAGGTATTACGCGATCACGATTCGACCGACTGTCTTCGTCAACTTGGTCCCGGATCACATCATCTTCCATAGGATGTATCCGCTGGCCGCGGACCGGACCCTCGTCGAATGCGACTGGCTCTACACCGGTGACGTCGTTGCCGCAGGTCGTGATGTGTCGCGCTCGGTCGAGCTGTTCCATCGCGTCAATGAACAGGATTTCGCGGCGTGTGAGCGAACCCAGCCCACGATGTCCTCGCGTGCCTACCGGGACGGCGGGGTACTCGTTCCCGCCGAGCACCACATTGCGGAATTCCACGAGTGGTTGCTCGCCCGCATCGGCGATATGAGGTGACATGACATGAACGGTGAACCGGACCTGCTCATCGACGGCGCGTGGACGCGTGCCTCCGATGGCGGCACGAGGCAGATCGTCAACCCGGCCGACGGCTCGGTGGTGGCCGAGGTGGACGAGGCCACGCCCGAGGACGCACGCAGAGCGGTGGCGGCTGCGCGCGCCGCCTTCGATGACGGGGCCTGGGTCGCCACACCGGTCACCGAACGCGCGGCGCTGCTGCTGCGGATCGCGGATCTGCTCGAACGCGATAAGGAGCAGCTGGCCCGCCTCGAGACCGTCGACACCGGCAAGACGCTGGTGGAAAGCCGGATCGACATCGACGATGTGATTTCGGTGTTCCGCTATTACGCGGGACTGGTCGAGATCCAGGCCGACCGGCTGATCGACGTGGGTGATCCGACGGTGATCAGCCGCGTGGTTCGCGAGCCGATCGGCGTGTGTGTGCTGATCGCGCCGTGGAACTATCCGCTGCTGCAGATGTCGTGGAAGATCGCGCCCGCGCTGGCCGCAGGCTGCACAATGGTCGCCAAACCCAGCGAGGTGACCCCGCTCAGCACCATCGCCTTCGCCCGCCTGGCCGAGGAGGCCGGCGTGCCGCCGGGGGTGCTGAACCTGGTGCAGGGCAGCGGCGCGGTGCTCGGCGCGGCACTGACCGACAACGCGGACGTCGATTTCATCTCGTTCACCGGTGGCCTCGCGACGGGGCGGACGATCTCCGAGGTCGCCGCCCAACACGTCACGAAGGTCGCGGTGGAACTCGGCGGCAAGAACCCGCACATCGTGTTCGCCGACGCCGACTGGGAGAGCTCGGTCGACCAGGTACTGACCGGGGTGTTCCTGCATTCCGGCCAGGTCTGCTCGGCGGGCACGCGGCTCATCATCGAGGAATCCATCGCCGACGACTTCGTCGCCGAACTGGCCCGCAGGGCCGAGCGGATTCGGGTCGGCAACGGCCTCGATCCGGCCAGCGAGACCGGCCCCCTGGTCTCCGAACAGCATCGAGCGAAGGTGGAAGCCTACGTCGAGCTGGGCATTTCCGAGGGCGCGAAACTGGTGACCGGCGGCGTCCGGCCCAGCGACCCGGCGCTGGCCGCAGGCAGTTTCTTTCTGCCGACCATCTTCGACAACTGTGACCGATCGATGCGGATCGTCCAAGAGGAGACGTTCGGCCCGATCCTTACCGTCGAGCGCTTCAGCACCGAGGCCGAGGCGATTCGGCTCGGCAACGACACCGAGTACGGCCTCGCGGGCGGCGTGCGCACCGCCGACCCGGCGCGCGGCGAGCGCATGGTGCGCGCGCTGCGGCACGGCACGGTCTGGCTCAACGACTTCGGCTATTACACCGCGGCCGCGGAATGGGGCGGGTTCAAGAAGTCCGGCAACGGACGCGAACTCGGCCCGACCGGATTGGCCGAATATCAGGAAATCAAACACATTTGGCACAACACGGCACCGAAGCCGGCGGAGTGGTTCAAGGGCGTCTGATCCAAGTTTCGATCTCGGCCGGACAGCCCGTACCGGCCAGCACCGCGAAAGGCACGGTAGCAATGGTAGTCAAGGAACACAGCGTGTCCGATGACAATGGGATGGAGGATTTCGGCTACAAGGAATCCCTCGACCGGAGTATCGGAAAATTCGCCAGCTTCGCGGCAGGCGTCAGCTACATTTCGATTCTCACCGGTACATTCCAGCTGTTCTATTTCGGATTCGGCACCGCAGGTCCCGCCTATCTATGGTCGTGGCCTTTGGTTTTCGTCGGTCAGCTCGCCGTCGCACTGTGTTTCATGGAGCTGGCCGCGAAGTATCCGGTCGCGGGCTCGGTGTACAACTGGTCCAAGGCGCTCGGCAGCAGAATCGTCGGGTGGTCCTCGGGTTGGCTGATGCTGACCGCGTCGATCGTGACACTGTCCGCGGTGGTGCTCGCCCTTCAGTTGAACTTGCCACGACTGTGGAGCGGCTTCCAGCTGATCGGTGACGGCAGCGGTCAATACGACTACGCCACCAATGCCGTGGTGCTCGGCACGATAATGATCGTGTTCACCACCGCCGTCAACGCGCTCGGCGTCCGGCTCATGTCCATGATCAACAGCGCGGGCGTGTTCATCGAACTCATCGCGGCCGTATTGATCGCCATCATCTTGGCGGCCAACTGGACTCGTGGCCCACAGGTGTTCTTCTCCACGCACGGCTACGGTGCCGGGGAGTCGGGCGGTTACCTGGGTGCGTTCCTGATTGCCTCGCTCGCCTCCGGCTATGTGATGTACGGCTTCGACACCGCGAGCTCGCTCGGTGAGGAGACGGTGGAGCCGCGGCGCACCGCGCCGAAGGCCATCCTGCGCGCCGTTCTCGCCTCGTTCGTGATCGGCGGCGCGATCCTGGTGTTCGCGGTGATGGCGGCTCCCGATCTCGACGACCCGCAGATCGGCAGCTCCAGTGGCGGCCTGCAGTACATCGTCGAACAGGTGATGTGGGGCCCGCTCGGCACCATCTTCCTGTGTTGCATCGTGGTCGCGGTGACGGTGTGTTCGCTGGCCGTGCACACCGCCGCTATCCGGTTGACCTTCGCCATGGCTCGCGACAACGCGCTGCCCTTCGGCGAGAAGCTCGCCCGTGTGCACCCGAAGACCCAGACCCCGGTGGTGCCCGCCGTGCTGATCGGCGTGCTCGCCGCGCTGATCCTGGTGATCAATATCGGCCAGCCGAAGATCTTCACGGTGCTGACCTCGATCGCCATCATCATGATCTACCTGGCCTACCTGATGGTGACGGGACCGATGCTGAAGAAGCGGCTGCAGGGGCAGTGGCCGCCGAAGGATCTGCAGGCCGGCGGCTACTTTTCGATGGGCCGATGGGGCCTGATCGTCAATATCGTCGCCGTCGTGTGGGGCATCGGGATGGCGGTGAACCTGGCCTGGCCGCGCGAGGCGGTGTACGGCACACCCTGGTACAACACCTGGGGCGCGTTCGTCTACATCGGTGCGATTCTCGGCGCCGGGCTGCTCTGGTACTGGGCGAAGGGCCGCAAGAGCATCGGGACCCTTGCCTCCCATGCGGCAGTGGTGACGAAGGCGGATTCCGATGTCTGACAACGTATTCGACTATGTGATCGCGGGCGGCGGCACCGCGGGATGTGTACTGGCCGCCCGGCTCAGCGAAGATCCGGACGTGTCGGTGTGCCTGCTGGAGGCGGGACCCTCCGACGTCGGCGACCGGAATATCCTCGAGCTCTCGGAGTGGATGTATCTGCTCGATTCCGGGTACGACTGGGACTATCCGGTCGAACCGCAGGAGCGTGGCAACAGCTTTCTGCGCCACGCAAGAGCGAAGGTGCTCGGCGGATGTTCCTCGCACAATTCGTGTATCGCGTTCTGGCCGCCGGCCGAGGGCCTGGACGAATGGGCCGCGATGGGCGCGAAGGGCTGGAGCGCGGCCGAAGTGCTGCCCTATGTCGCGCGGGTGGAGAACAATGACGCGCCGGGCGAGGAGCACGGCCGCAGCGGTCCGGTCCGGTTGCGCGACGTCCCGCCCGTCGACCCGTGCGGTGCGGCGGTGCTCGAAGCCGCCGCGCTGGTCGGCTTGCCGACGGTCGAATTCAACCGCGGCACCACGGTGCGCAATGGCGCGGGCTGGTTCCAGATCAATTCCGACGAGGACAACATCAGGATGTCGTCTTCGCACGCCTACCTACACCCGGTGCTCGACTCGCGGCCCAATCTCTTTGTGCGCACGGGGTGTTGGGTCAGCGAGATCCTGTTCGACGACGCCCGCAACGCCACCGGTGTGCGGTATCAGCGCCCGGATCTCACCGGGTACGACACGGTGTCGGCCCGGCGCGAGGTGATTGTCACCGCTGGAGCCATCGATACGCCGAAGTTGTTGATGCTGTCCGGGATCGGGCCCGCCGAGCATCTGCGCGAGGTCGGTGTTCCGGTGCTGGTCGACGCTCCCGGCGTCGGTTCGAACCTGGACGACCATGTCGAAGGCCTGGTGTTCTGGGAGGCCGCGCGGCCGATGGTCACCACTTCGACGCAATGGTGGGAGATCGGACTGTTCGCCACCACCAACGAGACCTTGCGGCTGCCGGACGTGATGATGCACTACGGCAGCGTGCCGTTCGACATGAACACCCTGCGCAAGGGCTACCCGACCACCGACAACGGTTTCTGCTTGACGCCCAATGTCACGCAGGGCCGTTCCCGCGGCACGGTCCGGCTGCGCAGCCGCGACTTCCGGGACCGCCCCAAGGTCGACCCGAGGTACTTCACCGATCCGGAAGGACACGACGAACGCACCATGCTCGCCGGCGTCCGGCTGGCCCGCAAGATCGCCGAGCAGACACCGCTGCGGAACTGGATCGCCAGGGAACTCGCACCGGGCCCGGACGCCACGACCGACGACGAACTGCTCGACTACATCCGCGCCACGCACAACACCGTCTACCACCCGGCGGCCACCGCGCGGATGGGGGCAGCCGACGATCCGATGGCGGTGCTCGATCCGGAACTGCGGGTGAAGGGCGTGTCCCGACTACGGGTCGTCGACGCCTCCGCGATGCCGAAATTGCCCGCGGTGAACCCCAACATTACTGTCATGACCATGGCAGAGAAATGCGCGGACCTCCTACGGAAAACCTGAGTGCGAGGTGCCGAAGGAGGGTGAGCTAGCGGCATTTCTCGCCGATCACGCGCCGTTCCAATCGATGACGCCGCCCGAGCTGGACCAGCTCGCGGCGGCTTCTTCGCTGCACGCGTTCGCTGCGGGCGCGGTGATCATGGACTATTCGGCCCAGGTGCCCGACGACATCTGGATGCTGTGGACCGGCCGGGTCACCCTGCAGGGCAGCGGCGACGGCGCACCGATCGATGCCGTCGAGCCCGGCGGAATCTTCGGCTACGTTCCGCTGCTGACGGGCGGCAGCGCCGACTTCGTGGCGCGGGCGGTCGAATCGAGCCTGCTGATTCGGTTGCCCGGAGCCTTGGTGCGGGCTCAGTTCGCCCAACCCGACGGCTTGGCGTTCCTCGCTTCCTCGGCCTGGAAGACGGCGTCCGGCGATCGAACTCCGATGGCGCCGGTGCTCGGCAGCCGACCGGTCGGCGAACTCGTCTCCGGTGCGGCAGTTTTCGTCGCGCCGGAGACCAGTGTGCGCGATGCCGTCGTGCGAATGACCGAACAGCGTGTCTCCTATGTGCTGATCCGATTGCCGCAGGGCGAATTCGGCATCTTCACCGATCGCGATCTGCGAACCAGGGTGGTCGCGGCCGGGTTGTCGGTCGAGGTGCCGATCTCCCGGGTGATGAGCGCTCCGGCTCGCCGGGTGACCGCCGACCTGACCGCCGAAACCGTGTTGATGGAGATGCTCGAATGCGGTCTGCGGCATATGCCGGTGCTGTCACGGCGCGGTGCGGTGCTCGGCGTGCTCGAGGACGCCGACCTGCTCGCGGCCTCGGCCCGGCAGAGTTTCGTGCTGCGCCGTTCGATCGCCGCGGCCGCCGACGCGACGCAGTTGCAGCGCGCCGCCCGCGAGATCACCGGCACCGTGGTCGACCTGTTTCGCAATGGCACCAAGGCATCGGCAACCAGCGGCATCTTGTCGGTCGTCATCGATTCCGTGGTCCGCAAGGCGCTCGAGCTGGCACTCGCCGAGATCGGCGACGCGCCGGGGCCGACTCTTTCCGGCGGCCTGCAATCAGTCACCGGCGGCGGATTCGCCTGGCTGACCCTCGGCAGTATCGCCCGCCGCGAGGCGATGCCGTCGTCGGATGTCGACAGCGCGCTGTCGTGGGCCGACGAATTGTCTTCGGCCAGTGTGGAACTGCGCGCGGTCGCCGCGCGTGTGCACGCCATCCTCGATGCCTGTGGCTTGCCTGCGGACAGCAATGGCGCGATCGCCGCGAGGCCGAAGTTTTCCCGTTCCCGCTCGCAGTGGGCATCGGCGGCCGCGGGCTGGCTCGAGGATCCGTTGCAAGACCGGGGCCTGATCCTGTCCTCGCTGCTCATCGACGGGCGCGTCGTATGGGGCGAGGAAGCGCTGCATACGGTGCCCGCGGCCTTCCGGAGCATGCGCGCCGAACACCCGAACGCCCTGCGATTGCAGCTGCTCGACGCATTGTCGGGACGAGTGCGGGCGCGCTCGCTGCGGGATGTGCTGTCCCGGCGCGGCGGGACATTCGATTTGAAGAGCCACGCGCTGGCTCCGATCGTCAACCTCGCCCGATGGGGCGGCCTGGTGGCGGGCGTGACCACGGCGTCGACGCCGGTGCGGTTGGCGGCCGCCGCGAGCGCGGGGGCGCTGCGCGAGCGCGATGCCACTATCCTCACCGAGGTTTTCGTCATGCTGCAGCGCATGCGAATGGTCCATCAGGTCGAGCAGCTCTCCGCCGGGCACAGTCCCGGCGACATCATCACGATGTCGGAACTTTCGCCATTGAATCGCAGCCTGCTCAACGATGCATTGCGGGAGATCGCCGTGGTGCAGCGACGTGTCGGCAGCTTGGGAGCGACGACCACTTAGAATGGCGTTCGAGATGGCAACTCGAGACGGCGATGACAACGGGCGGACGGCTGCGGTGCAGTCCGTCGACCGAGCGCTGCTGGTCATGGAGATTATTGCCAAGCTGGGGCAGGCCGGCGTCACGGAGATCGCCGCGGAACTCGGCGTGCACAAATCTACCGTCTCGCGGCTTGTCGCCGTGCTGGAATCGCGCGGATACGTCGAACAGCTCTCGGAGCGCGGCAAGTATCGGCTCGGCTTCTCCATCGTCCGGCTCGCCGGATCCACCAGTGCGCAGGTCGACCTCGTCGGGCAGAGCCAGGGTGCGTGCAACGAGCTCGCGATCGCCTCGGGTGAGACGACTAATCTTGCTGTCCTGGACGGCAATCGGATCATCAATATTGTCGAGGCGATGGGACCCGGCTCGATCGCGCTGCGGTCCTGGGTGGGGCAGAGCTGCCCGGCGCACGCCACCTCCAGTGGCAAGGTGCTGCTCGCGGGTCTCGAGCCGAGCGAGATGCGTAAGCGGGTCGGCGCCAAGCTCGAGGCGTTCACCGACAACACCCTCACCAAGGTCGCCGACCTGGCCGCCGAGCTCGTCGAGGTCAGGAACAATGGCTGGGCGAGCGTGCGCGAGGAACTGGAGATCGGGCTGAACGCTGTCGCCGCGCCCGTTTACGACAGCAACGGTGCAATCGTTGCGGCACTGAGTGTTTCGGGTCCCGCCTACCGCCTTGGTCCGGACCGTTTCGCCCGCGCCGCCGAGCTGACCATCGCGAGTGCCGCGGACATCGGCCGCCGTCTGGGGTACCTCGGCTGACCACATCCGTACCCTCTCTCGCGATCTGGGCCCGCTGCGGTCGTCGTACGCGTGCGAATCGCGAGCAGGGGCGATCGGTATCGGTGCTCCTGTTGACAAGGGGTGGGGGCGGCCCAATACTTAGTTGCGTATGGAGCACCAGTTGCGTATTACGAAACTAGTTGCTCTATGTGCAATCGAATAATCGCCGTTCGACGCGTAGCGGGAGATCTCCACGGGTTTTCGTGGGGAGCCGAAGGAGCAAATCCTCCCGGGAATCTCTCAGGCCCAGTACCGCTGCGCACAGGCAACTCTGGAAAGCAGTGCGCACGCACTCGCCGACGGGGCAAACGCGCAGTGTCCCAACACAGTGCGTGAAACTCTCAGGCCATTGGACAGAGCGGGAGGAGCCACCTACGCGCATGCGTCGACGAAAGGCTCCTCATGGCCGAACCTGTCACCGCTGGCGACCGCTTGCAGGTCGCTGGAAACAGCAACACCGCCGTCCGAACCGAGCTCGACGCGTCGCTGCGCGAATTCGATCCGCTCGTCGCACATTTTATCGACCGTGAAATCGACAGGCAGCAACGCGGTCTGGAAATGATCGCCTCCGAAAACCACGCGCCGCTGGCAGTGATGCAGGCGCAGGGTTCGGTGCTCACCAACAAATACGCCGAGGGCTATCCCGGCCGCCGCTATTACGGCGGGTGCGAGCATGTCGATGAGATCGAATCACTCGCGATCGACCGGTTGCGCGCTTTGTTCGGCGCGGAATACGTCAACGTCCAGCCGCACTCGGGAGCTCAGGCCAACGCCGCGGCGATGCATGCGGTGTTGCGACCCGGAGACGGCATCCTCGGGCTTGCGCTGGATCATGGTGGACACCTCACCCATGGCATGAAGATCAATTTCTCCGGTCGGCTCTATGACGTTGCGGCCTACCATGTTCGGGCCGAGGACCATCTCGTCGATATGGACGAGGTGCGACGGCTTGCACAGCAGCATCGGCCGAAGCTGATCGTGGCAGGCTGGTCGGCCTATCCGCGGCACCTCGACTTCGCCGAATTCCGGCGCATCGCAGACGAAGTCGGTGCATACCTGATGGTGGATATGGCGCACTTCGCCGGGCTGGTCGCGGCGGGGCTGCATCCCTCGCCCGTGCCGCACGCGCACATCGTCACCTCCACCACTCATAAGACCCTCGGCGGGCCACGCGGTGGATTCATCCTCGCCGTCGAGGAATTGGGCAAGAAGCTGGCTTCGGCGGTCTTCCCCGGACAGCAGGGCGGGCCGCTGGAGCATGTGATAGCGGCCAAGGCCGTTGCCTTCAAGATGGCGGGTGAAGCGGCGTTCCGTGATCGCCAGCAACGCACGCTCGCGGGTGCGCGGATCCTCGCCGAGCGACTGCTCGCCGCGGACTGCCGGGCGGCGGGGATCAGCGTGGTCAGCGGCGGTACCGACGTGCACCTGGTGCTCGTCGACCTACGCGACTCCGAGCTCGACGGCCAGCAGGCGGAGGATCGGCTCGCCGAGATCGGAATCACCGTGAACCGCAACGCCGTTCCGTTCGACCCGCGACCGCCGATGGTGAGCTCCGGTTTGCGGATCGGCACACCGGCACTGGCCGCACGTGGCTTCGACACCGCGGCATTCACCGAGGTCGCCGACATCATTGCCGCGGCGCTGCGCGCGGCGCAGCCGGTCGAGGAGTTGGGCGAGCGGGTCGGTGCGCTGGTCGATCGGTTCCCGCTGTATCCCGGTCTGCGTGGGCGGGCATGACGGTCAGCATTTTCGACCTGTTCCGGGTCGGCATCGGGCCGTCGAGCTCGCACACGGTCGGGCCGATGCGCGCGGCCGCCCGGTTCATCGAGCAGCTCAAAACCGATGGTCAGCTGCACAATACAGCCGGTGTTCGGGTTGAGCTCTACGGATCGCTCGGCGCGACCGGGCGCGGGCACGGCAGCATCGAGGCGATTGTCGCCGGGTTGTCCGGCGAACGGCCGGAGACCGTCGATCCGGAGGTGGTGGCCGCCACCACGTCCGAGGCGCGCGACACCGGCGCGCTGCGGCTCGGTGGGGTGCATCCGATCGGCTTCGCCGTCGACGAGGACATCGAACTGCTCTGGCGAATCCGACCGGTCTTCCACAGCAACGGCATGATGTTCCGCGCCGTCGATGCCGAAGGTCAGGTGCTCGTCGAGCGTCGCTTCTACTCCGTCGGCGGCGGATTCGTGCTGGACGAAACCGAGATCGACCGGCCTGCCGAGACGAGGACCACGGTCGGGCACCCGTTCGCCTCGGCCGCGGAGCTGCTTGCCCGCACCGCCGCTACCGGGCTGTCCATCAGTGAGCTGATGCTGGCCAACGAAATGACCTGGCGCAGTCAGGATCGGATCCGGACCGACCTGCTCGAGATCTGGAAGGTCATGCAGGACTGCGTCCAGCGGGGGATGTCGACGGCGGGTGTGCTGCCGGGCGCACTCGCCGTTCGACGGCGTGCGGCAACGCTGCACGAACGATTGACCCTCGAAGCCGACGACACCGACCCGCTACGAGCGATGGAGTGGGTCACGCTGTACGCCATGGCCGTCAACGAGGAGAACGCCGCGGGCGGTCGGGTCGTCACCGCGCCGACGAACGGCGCGGCGGGCATCATTCCCGCTGTGCTGCACTATGTTCAGCAGTTCGTCACCGGCCCGAACGACGACAGCGTGATCGATTTCCTGTTGACCGCGGGTGCGATCGGGCAGCTGATCAAGGAGAACGCCTCGATCTCCGGCGCGGAGGTCGGGTGCCAGGGCGAGGTCGGCTCGGCCTGCGCGATGGCGGCAGCCGGACTCACGGCCGTGCTCGGCGGCACACCCGAACAGATCGAGAATGCCGCCGAGATCGGCATCGAACACAACCTCGGTCTCACCTGCGATCCGATCGGCGGACTCGTGCAGATTCCGTGCATCGAACGCAACGGTGTCGCGGCGGTCAAGGCGATCACCGCGGCCCGCATGGCGATTCGGGGCGACGGCGTGCACCACGTGTCACTCGACAAGGTCATCCAGACGATGCGCGCGACGGGCGCGGACATGCTGGACAAATACAAGGAGACCTCGCTCGGCGGCCTCGCGGTCGCGGTCGTCGACTGTTGAGCGGCCAGGCGATGCCCCGCCCGAGCGCGGGACGCCGTCTCAGTGGCTACCGATTTCGGCTGCCGGGAACAGACGGTGGATCGTCTGGGCCGCCGCGAGCACGCGGGAGTCGTTCGGATCGGTGGGATCCAGACCGGTGAGCTCGGTGATGCGTCGCAGTCGGTAGGTGAAAGTGTTGGGGTGCACGTGGATTTCGGCTGCGGCGACCTTGCGTTCGGAGCCGTGGCGCAGATGCGCGTCCAGTGCCTCCAGTAGATGCGGGCTCCGCAGGATCGGAGCAATGCGCTCGGCCAGCCTGGCGCGGGCCGGTCCCGGTCTGGTGAGCTGGAACTCGAGCAGCAGATCGTCGAGCCGATAGACGCCGGTCGGCCTGCCGAGCAGGCGGGCGAGTTCCGCGATCTCGGTGGCCTCGTGCGCGGCCTGCGGGACGGATTTGCGTGCGACCGAAGGGCATTCGGCCACGGTGACTCCGGTGCCGAACTGTGCGGCCAATCCGATGGCGAGCCGGTGGAATTGCTCGTGATCGAGCTCGGCGGACTCGGAGACGTTCGGTAGCAACGCGATGCCGTTCGAGCCGTCGAAGGTGGCGAGCGCGGTGGTGCCGGTGAGGCTGTCCAAAGCGCGTTGCAGGACGCGGATCCGGCGTCGGGTCAGCAGATTCGCGACGGTGCTCGAGCGACTGTCCTGCGGCAGCCGATGGTCCTGATGGATATGGATCGCCAGCACGGTGTAGCCGTCGGTGAGCGCGGTATCCGCCCGCGCCGCAAGCTCTTCGGCGGGCAGCCCACGCAGCAGCGCCGAACACAATTCGCGACGGGCCTCGCGCTCGGCGTTGTAGATCGACTGTTCGACCTCGGAGTAGGTTTCGACCACGGTGATGTTGATGTGCATCAGCAGCTCGAGCAGGCGGCTGCCGACGACCACCAGATCCGCCGTCTCGGCGGGTGTCGCCAGTGCCGCGGCCTCGGCAAGCACCGATTGTGCCGACCCGTGGATGGCCTCGATCAGCACCGCGAGCGGGAACCGGTCCTCCGCATGCCGCTCGACCACCGGTGCGACGAAGGTCGCGACCTCGGCCCTGCTGAAAGTGCGCTGTTCGCCGATGGCCTGCAGGACCGCGCGGCCGCAGGCATAGATGGCGGGCAGCACCTCGGCGGTGAAATGCCCAGGGGGCAGATCGGCGGCGGGCGGGGTCGCACCCAGCCCAGCGGCGAGCATGCGCTCGGAGATCTGGGGCCATCTGGTCAGCAACCGAACGACCAATGAGGCTTCGCTGTTTGCCGGTGAGAGAGCGACGGACATGAGCCGATTGTTTCCAACGACAGTAACCGCAGCAAGCCTTCGGTCCTGTCGACGGAAACTTTGTCACACACAACAAGTTTCCGTGCGGTTTCTTTTCTCGGCAGCGCAGTGACGCTGGGGGTGTGCCGGCCATAGATTTGGGCAGCGGAAACAAATATGGCCGCAGTCACATCGAAGCCGGAATGTGGTGCAGGAAACAGTATGTGGTCATGGGGATCGGTTGCTCGAACCGCCGTTCGGTGAGGTCTTCGCGCTCGTCGATGGTTGCATCGCGGTCCGTCGCCACCTGGTGGCCGGGCTCCGCAGCCCGAACGCGGAGATGCTGGATGGGAAATGAACGGAATGTTTGCAATGAAGCAAAATGCTCGACGGGCCGTCTTCGGTGCCGCAGTGATCGTGGCAGTGACCGTCGCGACGGCGCTCGGCGGCGGCGGGGCTACCGCGGACCGACAGACCGCGCCGACGGAACAGACTCTCGCGGAGCTCATCAGCGCCGGGCTCACCCCGGCCGCGGACGGCAGGCAGCCGCAGGCGATCGTCGATACCGGCAGCGGTTCGGGATCGGCGACGAGCCGGGCCACCGATGTCCTCGGTGAGGGACCCGAGATGTCGGCGTATCTGGCCGCATTCGGTTACGGATTACTGCATCCCGATTCGGCGCCGCCGGGCGCGAATCGCTGGAACTGCACCCCGTCGGCCGAGCATCCCCGGCCGGTGGTGCTGTTGCACGGGACTTGGCTCAACGCCTACGACACCTTCTCCTATATGTCTCCGCGCCTGGCACGCGCCGGATTCTGTGTGTTCGCCTTCAATTTCGGGCGTTCCACTCTCCTGGAGGGCGGCGGGCTCGGCCCGATCCTGCCCGGCCGCTATGGGGTTGGGCCGATGGAGGATTCGGCACAGCAACTGAGCGAATTCGTCGATCGTGTATTGGCGGCGACGGGCGCGGAGCAGGTCGACATCGTCGGGCATTCGCAGGGTGGGACCGTGGCGAATCAGTATCTGAAGTTCGATGGCGGTCAGGGCAAAGTGGGCAAACTCGTCACCTACGGTGCCACGCACCACGGCACCTCGCTCATGGGCATCGCCACGCTCGGCAGGCTGATCAACAATCTCGGTGTCAATATTCTCGGCTTCTACGAGCCGATCGTCGGGCATTCCAATATTCAGCAGGCTTTCGGTTCACCGTTCTATGCCCGCTTGAATGCCCACGGCGACACCGTTCCCGGCGTCGACTACACCGTGGTCGGTTCTCGCTATGACGAGGTCACCAATCCCTACGACTGGACGTTCCTGTGGGCCGGGCCCGACGCGACGGTGGACAACCTCACGCTGCAGGCCGGGTGTGAACAGGATCTGTCCGATCACCTCACCATGATGTACTCGCCCCGGTCGGTGTCCATTGCGCTGCACGCACTCGATCCCGCGGCGCACCCCGATCTGGAGTGCGCGTTCAACCCCTGGATGCTCGGCGGCGGCGGCGGTCTCTGACGAGGCTGTCACTGCACCGACAGGAGAAACCGCGACGCGCGAATTGTGACCGCTGCCAATTCTTTTCCTTCTCGGGCATTCGTAGGCTCGAATACGGGCAGCCGGCGGCATCGACGGCGCGGCGCTCTCGTTCATCGGTGACCTGCGCCGGCTGTCGCGGCACATGTTGTGCCGTGCCGTTCGAAAGGATCAACCCTGATGAGTGTCGCCGCCGACCCGACCGCGTTCGCGACCCGCCCCGATCACACGCCGTCCGCCACTGCGCCGTTGTTGCCGGAGCAGGATCCGTTCTACCTGCCGCCGGCAATGATCGGGCAGCTGCGGCCGGGCGCCGTCGTCCGCGCACGAGAAGTCGAGTTGGCGCTGTTCGGTCGAGTGGCGCAGAAGATTTCGGCGTGGCAGCTGCTGTATCGGACCTGCGACCTGGATGACACACCCGAGGTGGCGGTGACGACGGTACTGCTGCCGTGGGGTGCGGATCCTACGGCAGCTCGCCCGCTGGTCTCCTTCCAGTGCGCGATCGATGCCGTCGCCTCGAAATGTCTTCCGTCGTATGCACTCCGGCGCGGTGCGCGGGCCGCCGGTGCCATTCCACAGCTCGAGCTTCCGCTCATCGCGGGCGCATTGGCCAGCGGCTGGGCGGTGTCGGTGCCCGACCACGAGGGGACCGGTGGCCAGTTCGGTGCCGCTCGCGAGCCCGGGTACCGGGCGCTGGACGGGATTCGGGCCGCCCTCGCCTTCGAACCGCTCGGCCTCGGCACCTCGACTCCGGTTGCGCTGTGGGGTTATTCGGGTGGCGGCCTTGCCACGGCATGGGCGGCGGAGCTTGCGGGCGAGTACGCACCGGAGCTCGATATTGTCGGCGCGGTGGCCGGTTCGCCGGTCGGTGATCCCGCGGCGGCGTTCGTGCGCATGAACGGCGGACTCTTCGCCGGGTTTGCCGCGGTCTTCACCGCCGGACTGTGCCGGGCCTACCCGGAATTGGACCGGCTGCTGCGCTCCCGGCTGGATGCCGACTATCTCCGGCTCATGGCGGCCGCCGAGTCGACGACGACGTTCCCGCTGCTGTACCGCTTCGCGCGCCGCAATCTCGATGACCATTGCACCGGCGGTCTGGCCGGCCTGCTGGACGCGCCGGAGCTGCAACGTATCCTGGCCGACATCCGGCCCGGCGATCGCACGCCCGCGATGCCATTGCTGGTACTGCAAGGGGTGTACGACGAGGTCATCGCGGTAGCCGATGTCGATGCGCACGTCGACCGGTATGTTGCCGCGGGCGTGCATGTTCGGTATCTGCGCGACCGACTCAGCACCCACCTCCCGTTGCAGTTCATCGGAGCGCCGGTGATCATCGATTGGCTGTCGGATCGATTCGGCAATCGCGCCCTTGCCCCGAACACTGTCGAGACGGTGTGGTCGGTGGCGTTCTCCAAGCGGGCCGTGTCCGGGCACCTGCGGCTGGCATTGCTGTCGGCGCGCATGCTGGTCGGCTTGCCCATTCGGCAACGCAGGCAAGTGAATCGGCCCAGCGGCGTGCACCGGTTGTCGCTTCGGTTGACGTTGCGCAAGCCGTTGTCCTGAGCGACTTCCCGCTGTGGGCTCCGGACGACCGCCATTCGGCTCGGTAGGAGGAGGCGCGATCAATGCCGGGCAGCTGTAGGCAGGCCTGCCGCGGTTGCGGCATCGGCGAGGACTGCTTCGAGCATGGCGGGAGTGAGTCGCCCGGTGAAGGTGTTCTGCTGGCTGACGTGGTAGCAGCCGAAGAGCTGCAACGGTTCGCGAGTGTCGTCGGATGGTGCCAGCGTGATGCGGGCGTTGTGGCCGAATTTGGGGCGTGGCCGAGGAACGATCCACCCGGCCGCGGCGAGCACGGGCAGCAGCGCCTGCCAGCCGAACGCTCCGAGCACGACGATCGCCCGGACCGTCGGCGCGAGCAATGCCAATTCGGTACGCAGCCAGTGACTGCACCGGTCGCGTTCGTCCGGCGTCGGCTTGTTGTCCGGTGGTGCGCAGTGCACGGGCGCGGTGAGGCGGACTCCGGTCAGCCGCAGGCCGTCGTCGCGTCGGATGGAAGTGGGCTGGTTGGCCAGGCCGACCGCGTGCAGAGCGGCGAACAAGACGTCGCCGCTGCGGTCGCCGGTGAACATGCGCCCGGTCCGGTTGCCGCCGTGGGCGGCGGGGGCGAGGCCGACGATCAGCAGCCGGGCATCGGGCGGGCCGAATCCTGGGACGGGGCGGCCCCAATAGGTTTCCTCGCGAAAGGCGGCGCGTTTCTCCCGCGCCACCCTTTCGCGCCAGGCGACAAGCCGCGGGCAGGCGCGGCAGTCCGCGACGACGGTGTCCAACTCGGCGATGGTGTGGCACACAAGGAAACCCAATCACAATCAGCGGCGGGTCAGCTCTCGTAACCAGAAGTTTGCATCCAGGACGTGTGTCCAGGTCGGTACGGCCGTGAGCTGCGGATAACGACCCGGACATGTGATCGTGACCACGAGGGTCGGGTTGATAGCATGGCCTTTCTGGCCGACCGGATGCGGGCATCGCCCCCGGATTCACCTCGAAAGAGTCTTTCCATGCAGTTTGAAATCGTCGAGCGAGACGAAACGTGGGTTGCCGGGCTGCCAGTGCGCAGCCCGAAACGTGCGCTCGGGGAACTGCGTGATCACGATCTGGAGGCGGCCTGGGCCGCGGTGCTACATCAGGAGCTCGGTGGCCCGCTGGCCAGCGCATACACCGATTACACCGGTGAGCTCGGCACGTACAACACCCAGATCGTCGGCTACGAATGCGCGTCGTTCGAGGACGTCACCCGCGGTCACTTGGTCGCGCGGCTGCCGCGCGGCACCTATGCCCGGTTCTCCTCGGTCGGTAACTTCCCGCAGGTGATGACCGACCTATGGACGCAGATCGCCTATGCCGAGGAGCACAACTACATCAAACGCACCTATACCGGGGACTTCGAGTGTTACCCGCACGCCTACAAGATCGACCTCTACCTGGCGGTAGATGCGCGATGACCTATGCGATTGTCGTGCGTGGTGAGGCGATCTACGCAGGCCTGGTGGTGCCGCGGGTGCGGCCGAGCTTCAAGGTGAGCAATAGCGACCTGATCGAGTTTCTCAAGGACCGGCTGCGTGACCGCGCGGGCGAGCAGCAGCGGTCCGATCACCCGATGTACACCGTGTACGTGCCGGATCCCGCGGGGAACTTCAACGCTGTCGTCTGCTTCGAATATCCGGCGCCCGACGTGGTTCCGGTCGGTGATGTGCTGGTCAAGGTGCCGAAGGGCGTCTACGCGCGCTTCGTGCCGAATGGCGATTACCACGATCCGGTCGAGGACGTGTGGGCGCAGGTCGACGATGCGACTGCCTCGGCGGAGATCACTCGCGCCTACCGCGAAGAGGTCGAGATCTGGCACGGACCGGAGTCTGTGGAGCTGTTCATCTCGATCCTGGTCTAGTTGCTGAAAGGTAGCTATCTCGGTACCAACTGGTCTCCACGTTATGTTCCTCGTTCGAAAGGTGCGGCCTGACCTGCGGTGATTTCGGGGGCCGAAATTAGTTTTCGGAAGATTAACCGGTCGTCTGGTCAATTCCTTTCGGATGACGGATACTTCCCTAGGCAATCTCACCCGACCGGCGGGCTGTCGGGTGTGAGAGCTGGACCGGCTCGATTGACCGCGCGTGGGCGCGGTGGCTACGGAGTAGGGAACACCATGACTGTCGAAGTAATCGCAGTCGGCCCAGGGGGCACACGCGATGCCGAGGTGTTGCGCTTTCGGGATATGCATTCCGGATATGTCTTTCATGTCACCACTCCGGAGGCGCATCCCGAGCTCTGGCGTCGATACTTGCGCGGTGCGCTGCAGGTTTACCGGCATTACGATGTCGATCACGCGCTCGAATACGACAAAGTCGAAAACGGTTGTACGACAACATTGTTCTGCACCGCCGTGGATCCTTCCGGCGAGGTTGTCGCGGGCCTGCGGGCGCAGGGGCCGTACTCGGCGGTCGAGGACGTGCACGCGCTCGGCGCCTGGGCCGGGCGACCCGGTGCAGACGCGCTGCGCACGATGATTGCCGAGCGGATACCGGAGGGTGTCGTCGAGGTCAAAGCGGTGTGGGTGGCGCGGAATGCGCCGCGCCGGTCTGCGCTCACTGCCGCGCTGTCCCGCTGTGTTGTGCATGCGACCTGGCTGCTCGATGCGCGCTTCGGTTTCGTCACCACCGCCTCGCACAGCCTGGAACTCTATCGCTCCAGTGGTGGGCGAGTGGCCGATCGGATACCGTCTGTCCCCTATCCGGACGACCGTTATCACACGGTCCCCGTGTGGTGGGACACCCAGGCATATCGGTCATTTGCCACAAAATTGCAGACTTCATTGATAGCGCTCGAGCAGGCCGCGCTCGAAGCCTGGCATGCACAGCCGCACGGTGGGCACCGTGCGGGTGACCACGGATCGGAGGACGGGCGCAGGTATGAACGGTGACCCCGGCCCGGTCGCGGACTATAGGCCGCTGATTCTCGATGAAAACGCCCCGGACGACGCCCCGATCCTCCTACAGCTGCGAAAGTCACCCCAGGTCCGCATCATCGACCTGCGGGATGTGCTGCATGGCGAGCTGGCCAAGGTGCGGTCACGGCCCACCCTCGACGATCCGGATCCGGACCGGTGGGTCTACTACCCGTGGCGGCGCACCCTGGTCGGACTGCCCGGCGAGCGCACCTACCGGGCGATCCGGCTGGACCGCAATCGCAACAAGCTCACCAGGGACGAGCAGAAACGCCTGGCGGGCTTGACAATCGGCGTCGTCGGGCAGAGTGTCGGCCATGCGGTTGCCTACACCCTGGCCATGGAGGGCAGCTGTGGCCTGCTGCGCCTTGCCGATTTCGACGATATCGAGCTGTCCAACCTGAACCGGGTGCCGGGCGGCATCTTCGACATCGGGGTGAACAAGTCGATCGTGACCGCGCGCCGGATCGCCGAGCTCGATCCCTATCTGCCGGTCGAGGTGCGCACCGCGGGCATCGACGAAGACTCCGTCGACGAATTCCTGACGGGACTGTCGATCGTGATCGAGGAATGCGATTCGCTCGACATCAAGTTCGCCGTCCGTGAGGGCGCGCGCAGGCATCGCATCCCGCTGCTGATGGACACGAGCGATCGTGGCCTGCTCGATGTCGAACGCTACGACCTGGAGCCGGGCCGCCCGCCGTTCCACGGACTGCTCGGCACCACCGAGGGCGCCGACCTGCGCGGGCTGTCCACCAGGGACAAGGCGCCCCACGTCATGCGGATTCTCGATCCGAAAGAGCTGTCGGCGCGGATGGCCGCCAGTCTGGTGGAGATCGACGAATCGGTCACCACATGGCCGCAGCTCGGCAGCGATGTACAGCTCGGCGCGGCCATCGTGGCCGCGGCGGTGCGCAGGCTCGGGCTCGGACAGAAACTTTCGTCCGGGCGCACGCGCATCGATCTGGAGCGTGGTCTCGACGAGCTGGCCGAGCCGGAGCCGGTGGGTGAGCTGGTGTGCGAGCCGGAAGCGGTTGCGGGCAAACCGGCACCGGCGGGGACCGCGCTGCTGAGCGTGCTCGAATGTGCCCAGCGCGCACCCTCCGGCGGTAACACCCAGCCGTGGTCGCTGCGGATCGATGGGCCCGACCTGCGGATAGATCTCGCCCGTCCGCGCTCCGCGGCCCTCGATATCGGCTATCGGGGCAGCGCAGTGGCGATCGGTGCCGCGCTGCACAATGCGCGCGCCGCGGCTGCCGTACACGGCATGCTCGGCGAACACGAATTCCTCGAGAGCAAAACCACGGCGCTGTCCGCGGTGCTGCGTCTCGGTACGGCCACCGATGCGTTGCTGGCCCGCGACTATCAGGCCGCACTGGCCCGCGAGACCAACCGGCGGCTCGGCACGGGTGCGCCGTTGACCGGCGGTGTGCTCGCCGGCCTCGCCGCGGCCGCCGCTACCGAGGGTGTAACGCTGCACAGCATCACCGACCGGGCCGACCTCGCGACGGCGGCCGAATTGCTCGGCGAATCGGATCGAATCCGTTATTTGACGCCGCGGCTGCATCAGGAGATGTTCGCCGAGCTGCGGTGGCCCGGCGACGATCTGCTCACCGGAATCGACGTCTGCGGTATGGAGTTGGCCGCCGACGAGTACGCGAAGCTCGAGATCGGGCGCCGCGCGGATGTGATGGACCGATTACGCGAATGGTCCGGCGGCGCCGCGCTCGGCGAGCACACCGCGGATCGGGTGCTGTCGAGTTCGGCGCTCGTCGCGGTGACGTTCAACCACCAGAAGGGGGCCTCGGGGCCTGGACTGACCGACTATGCCCGTGCGGGTGCGGGAATGCAGCGCGTCTGGCTCGAGGCACAACGGCGTGGACTCGCGGTGCAACCGGTCTCTCCGGTGTTCCTGTATGCACGGCACCCCGACGAGCTGATCGCGATTTCCACGGATTTCGCGGATACACTAGCGTCACTTCAGGGCCGTTTCCTGGACCTGCTGGGAGTGCCTGGGCATGAGATCATGGCATTGGTGCTTCGCCTGAGCTATGCGGCGCCAGCCTCGGTCCGCAGCAGGCGGCTTCCAGTGCCGGGCGCGGGCAACCGCAGCTAGCACGATCGGAGACAAGGTGCCTCGGCGAACGCTCGACTCATTGGTGACCCAGGTCGCCTCCGAGTTGATGGGCGTCGACGCCACGACGATGGTGGCGGCGAGTGAGCGGGTGCTGGCCAGATTGGTCGAGCACTTCGACGTCGATTTCAGCTATTTGCGACACACCGATCGAGAGCGAAGAGCCACCGTGCTCATCGCGGAGTGGCCGCATCGCGGTGACATCCCGGATCCCGATCCGCTGAAGGTCGTGTTCTTCGAGAGCGCGGATTCGGTGTTCCGCGAGCTCGAACACGCCACCGAGCCGATCGTGGTGCGCCCGACCGTGGAATCCGCCGACTATCAAGAGACGATCCGTCGTTCCTCGGGGATCCCGGAGGTCGCCATGGCCGCTGTCCCGCTGCTTTCGCGTGGTGAATCGACCGGCGTGCTCGGCTTCATCAAACAGGGCGATCGGGACTGGAGCACCAGAGAACTCAACGTGCTCAAGGCGATTGCCGCGCTGTTCGCGCAGCTGCAAGCGCGAGTGGTCGCCGAGGAGCGGCTGCGCTACATCGCACTGCACGACGATCTCACCGGACTTGCCAACCGCCGTGCGCTGCTCGAGCACATGGAGGAACGATTACACGCGGGCAGTTCCGGCCCGGTGGCCGCGTTCTTCCTCGACCTCGATCGACTCAAGGCGCTCAACGATTTCCTCGGCCACACGGCTGGTGACAATTTCATCCGCACGCTGTCCTCGCGACTGCGTGAGAACCTGGACTCGAACGACATGATCGCCCGGCTCGGCGGCGACGAGTTCGTGATCGTGCCTGCCAAACCGATGGACGCGGTGGCGGCCGAGCTGGAGGCGACCAGAATCCAGCAGCTCATCGGGCGGCGGGTCACCGTCGGCGGCGAGTCGGTCAGCCGCGGTGCGAGTGTCGGTGTCGCGGTGGGCATCCCGGGGGAGACCACAGTCGCCGATGTCCTGCGCCGGGCCGATCATGCGCTGCTGTCGGCCAAGTCGGGTGGCGGCAATGGCGTCGCGGTGTTCACCGATGCTATGCGCGCCCAGTTCGAACTGCAGGACGATGTCGAACTCAACCTGCGCGGCGCGGTGTCCGACGGCTCGCTGCTGCTGCACTATCAGCCCGAGGTCGACCTGCGCACCGGACGGATCGTCGCGTTGGAGGCTTTGGTTCGCTGGCTGCACCCGACGCGGGGCCTGTTGCCGCCCGGTGCGTTCGTCAGCGTCGCGGAGGCAACCAATCTGGCGGGCGAACTCGGCCGCTGGGTGATCAGGTCGGCGTGCGCCCAGTTCGCGGAATGGCGGCGGCGCGGCCTGGCCGCGAATGTGGTGATGCGGATCAATGTGTCGCCGGTTCAGCTGGTCAGCCTCGACTTCGTGGAGCGCATCGAGGACATCCTGCGGCTGTTCGGCATCGACGGCAGTTCGGTGTGCCTGGAGATCACCGAGCATGTGGTGGTACAGGATCTGGCCCGCACACAGGTCACACTGCGTGGACTCAAGCGGATGGGCGTGCAGATCGCCATCGACGACTTCGGCACCGGCTACAGCTCCTTATCGCACCTCAAAGCGCTGCCGGTCGACGCGGTGAAGATCGACCGCGGCTTCGTGCAGCGCCTCGGCGCGAGCACCGACGACCTCGCGATCGTGAAGTCCATCATCGGCCTGGCCGGATCCTTCGGCCTCGGTGTCGTCGGGGAGGGCGTGGAGACGCCGGTGGCGGCGCGCACCCTGGTCGGTTTGGGTTGCTATCGGGCGCAAGGCTTTCTGATCGCCCGGCCGATGCCCGCAGACGAGGTCGAGCCACATCTCGCGATGGGCCGAATCCCCTTGGACCTCGATTTGCCGCGCGCGGGCCGTGGCACGGCGAAGTACTGACCCACTGCGCGAATCAGCTGGTCACACGGCTGCCGCCTTCACTCGGCCCGGCGCAACGGCGGCTGCGTCGCCTTCGCTCGGCCAGCGCGACTAGAGATGGACTCAGTCCGGCAGTGCCGTAAGCGGCTGCCTTGCCTTCGCGAGGTCCGGTGCAACTGTGGTTGGGTCGCCGTCGCTCGGCCAGCGCGACTAGCGACGGAAATCCGTCCGGCTGTGCCGTTATGCGGTTCGTTCACGGCTGTTCATGCGCCGTTGGGCGCATCGGTCCCGATCCGCTGCACGATCGGCGGAGTGCGCATCGTGCAGCTGGCGAACTTCTACGGCCCGCGGTCCGGTGGGCTGCGCACCGCACTGCATCACCTCGGTGAGGGCTATGTGGCAGCAGGACACGAGGTGGTGCTGATCGTGCCGGGGCCGCGCCGCGCCGAAGAACTACTGCCGACCGGTGCGGTGCGGATTACCTTGCCCGCCTTGGGCATTCCATGGACCGGCGGCTACCGGGCGGCAGATCCGCGGCGGGTGGCCGACGTGCTGGCCGGCTTACGTCCGGACGTGCTGGAGGTGTCCGATCGGCTGACGTTGCGCGGATTCGGTCGATGGGCGCGGCGGCGCGAGGTGGCGAGCGTGATGATCTCGCACGAACGGTTGGATCGGTTGCTCGGCCAGGTCATGCCGGGTCCCGCTGCCCGCCGCTGGGCCGACGTGGCCAACCGGCGGACCGCCGCGGACTACGACATCGTGGTGTGCACCACGGAGTTCGCGCGCGCGGAGTTTCTGCGCGTCGGTGCATCGAATGTCGAACTGGTACCGCTCGGTGTCGATCTGGAGCTGTTCAGTCCGCGTCGGCGTGATCATGCGCTGCGGGCCGATCTCGGCGTACCGGGGCATCCGCTGCTGGTGCACTGCGGCAGGCTCTCGGTGGAGAAGCGGGTCGACCGCAGCATCGAGGCGGTGGGTGCGCTGCGGAAGGCGGGCCTGGAGGTGCGGCTGGTCGTCGCGGGCGAGGGCCCGCGACGCGAGGCGCTGGAGCGCCGCGCCAAGGCGCTGCCTGTGCTGCCGGGCGGGTTACCGGCGGTGCATTTCACCGGGTTCATCTCGGATCGGTCGATGGTGGCGAAACTGCTGGCCACCGCGGACGTTTCGCTGGCGCCCGGCCCGCACGAGACTTTCGGCCTCGCCGCGTTGGAGGCGCTCGCGGCCGGGACGCCGGTCGTCGCCAGCCGATCGTCCGCGCTGGCCGATATCGTCACCGCGGAGTGTGGCGCGGTGGCCGCCGATCATCCTTCGGATTTCGCCCGAGCGGTCACCGATGTGCTGGCACTGCCGACCGCGGGACGCAGGAAGGCCGCGCGCAGCCGGGCCGAGCAATTCACCTGGCCGCGGGCGGTCGCGGGCATGCTCGCGGTCCTCGGCCGATGATTGCCTTCGCCTGCGGCGCGATTGCCGATGATCTTGCGGACCGATAGGCGGCGCACAGTACCCTGCGAGGACTGATTCGGGGCTATGGGAGATGGGGTTCACCGGTGCGAATGGTTGGTCGCGGACGCGCAGGCCGTAGGACGATGCAGGGCGCCAGGGTGTTGGTGACGGGCGCCGCCAGCGGCATAGGCAGGGCGAGTGCGCTCGCTGCCGCGGCGGACGGCGCCGAGGTGGTGCTGACGGATATCAATGCCGAAGGACTCGACGAGACGGTGTCGGCCATCGGGGCGGCGGGCGGTGTCGTGCTCCTGGCACGGGCGTTGGACATCACCGACTACGACGCGGTCACCGAGTTCGCGAAGGATGTGCACGTGGAGTTCGGCACCCTCGATGTCGTGATGAACATTGCCGGCACCTCGACCTGGGGCACCGTCGAGAACCTCGAACACCGGCATTGGCGAAAGATGGTGGACGTCAACCTGATGGGCCCGATCCACGTGATCGAGAACTTCGTGCCGCCGATGGTGCGGGCGGGCCGGGGCGGGGCGCTGGTGAACGTGTCCTCGGCGGCGGGTCTGCTCGCGCTGCCGTGGCATGCCGCCTACAGCGCGGGCAAGTACGGCATCCGCGGCGTCTCCGAGGTGTTGCGATTCGATTTGGAGCGCCACGGTATTTCGGTGCATCTGGTGGTGCCCGGCGCGGTGAACACGCCGCTGGTGCAGTCCTTCGATCTGGTCGGCATCGACAAGGACGACCCGCGGGTGCGTCGGCTGGCCGGCGCGTTCACCAAGCATGCGGTGGAGCCGGAACATGTTGCGTCGCAGATCCTTCGCGGCATCGAACGCAACAGGTTCCTGGTCTACACCTCGTTCGATATCCGGTTCGGGTATTGGTGGTCGCGGAAATTCGCCTACCCCTACGAATTCGTCATCCGCAGGGTCAGCGCTCGCTTCAGCAGGCTGCTGGCTTCGACGGGCAGTTGAGCTGCACGTCGAGCACTCGGGCACCGGGTCCCTGCTCGCCGAGCCGATCGTGCTCGTTGACCAGCCTGCAGCTGCCGAGCGACAGGCACCCGCAGCCGATGCAGCCGGTGAGGTTGTCGCGCAGCCGGGTCAGCTGAGTGATGCGGTCGTCGAGGTCGGTCCGCCAGGTGGTGGACAGGGTCTCCCAGTCACGCCGGGTGGGGGTGCGGCCTTCCGGTAGTTTGTCCAGCGCGGCGCGGATGTCGCTGAGCGGGATGCCGACGCGCTGCGAAATACGGATGAAGGCGACGCGTCGCAGCGTCTCGCGCGCGTACCTGCGCTGATTTCCGCTGGTACGACGGCTCGAGATGAGACCCTCGCGTTCATAGAAGTGCAACGCGGACACCGCTACTCCGCTACGCTCGGACAGCTGCCCGGGGGTCAGTTCCTTTGCTCGCCAATCGGTTGTCGACATCAACACTCCTCCATCCACCTAAACAATACTTCAGGTTAGGGTGTGCTGGGGTAGGAATCGAACACACCCCAATTGCGTGCTCTCGAGCCCTCGGCGAACTACGGTCGGATCATGGGAGCAGAGGCTGTGCAGGGTGGGCACGCAGGCGAGCCGGACGGGAACGGGCGCGGGGTCGCCGGCAACCCCGGCAGACGCCTTGCCGTCACGTCCGAAGTCGGCACACTGCGCACGGTGCTGCTGCACCGGCCCGGTGACGAATTGCGCAGGCTGACCCCGCGCAACAACGATCAACTGCTCTTCGACGGCATCCCGTGGGTGGAGCGGGCCCAGCAGGAACACGACACCTTCTCCGGCGTGCTGCGCGAGCGCGGCGTCGAGGTGCTGCTGCTCGCCGACCTGCTCGCCGACACCCTCGACGTCAGCGGCGCCGCCCGAATCCAGGGCATCTCGGGGGCCGTGGATGCGCGCAGGCTCGGGCACGGGCTCGCCGACGAACTGGCCGCCTACCTGCGCGGCGTGCCTGCGCGCGAACTGGCCGACATTCTGATGGCAGGCATGACCTTCGATGAACTGCCGTTCGGCCCCAACACGCCCTCGCTGGTGCGCCGGATGCACCACGGCGGCGATTTCGTCATCGATCCGCTACCGAATCTGCTGTTCACCAGGGACTCCTCGTTCTGGGTCGGGCCGCGCGTCGCCATCACCGCACTCGCCCTGCCCGCCCGGATACGCGAGACCTCGCTCACCGACCTCATCTACGCCTTCCATCCCCGCTTCCTCGGGGTGCGCCGCGCCTACGAATCGCATACCGCACCCATCGAGGGCGGCGACGTGCTGCTGCTCGGACCTGGTGTCGTAGCGGTCGGCGTCGGCGAGCGGACCTCACCCGCCGGGGCGGAAGCACTGGCGCGCAGTCTGTTCGACGACGGTCTCGCGCACACCGTGCTGGTGGTGCCGATCGCACAGAATCGCGCGACCATGCACCTGGACACGGTGTGCACGATGGTCGACACCGACGCCATCGTGATGTACCCCGCCGTGCGGGACTCGCTGTGCGCATTCACGATTCACCGTGAAGACGGCTACGGCGTTCGGGACGGTGGTGGGGTGAGCATGCGCGGTCCCGACCCGTTCCTGCCCGCGGCCGCCGAGGCGATGGGCATCAGCAAGATGCGGGTCATCGACACCGGGCTCGACGGCGTCACCGCCGAGCGTGAGCAGTGGGACGACGGCAACAACACCCTGGCGCTCGCCCCAGGCGTGGTCGTCGCCTACGAACGCAATGAGATGACCAACTCCCGGCTGACCGACGCGGGCATCGAGGTACTCCGAATCCCGGGTTCCGAACTGGGTTCCGGGCGCGGCGGCCCACGCTGCTTATCCTGTCCACTGTCCCGAGATGACGTGTGAGCGAGCCATGTTCAACATCACCATCACCCATGATTCGCCCGCGCCGCCCTACGAGCAGCTACGGATGGGCATCATCGCGCAGGTGCGGTCGGGTGAGCTGACCGCGGGCACGAAGATACCGACGGTTCGTGCACTGGCGGCGGAACTCGGTCTCGCGCCGAACACCGTCGCTCGCGCCTATCGCGAACTCGAGGCCGACGGTGTCGTCGAAACCCGGGGCAGGCAAGGCTCGTTCATCGCCTCCTCCGGTGATCCGACCAAGGATGCGGCGGGCCGGGCCGCCACCGACTACGTCAACGCGATTCGCCGACTCGGTCTGGACAACGAAACTGCCCTGCGCTACGTGACATCCGCGCTGGAAAGTTAGGTCCGTGGTCGGCCGAGTGCAGCCCTAACGCCAGCTGGGCAGCCAGAGATGAGCGTGCCAGTTGCCGGGTGTGATCGCCATGCCGGTGAGGATCGGCCAGAGCCAGACGAAGTTGGCGATGACCAAGCCGAGGTAGATACAGACCGCCAACAGGCCGAGACTGTGCCGCTCGCTGGGTGCCGCGGGCAGGAAGGTGCCCGCGGGACTGCGGCGGAACGGACTGCTGCGTGCGGGACCGAGGATGTCGCCGAGCACCAGCGCCACGCCCATCGCCAGGAACGGGGCGAGGGCGACGGCGTAGAAGTAGTACATCTGCCGATCGAGGGTGAAGAACCAGGGCAGCAGGGCGGCGCCGTAGCCGACGAGCACCGCGGCGTAGCGCCAGTCGCGGCGGACCATCGTGCGCCACAGTGCCCAGGCGAGCATCGGGAACGCGATCCACCAGATGGCGGGCGTGCCGATCAGCATCACGGCCTTCACACACTGGGTTTGGCCGCAGCCGGTGACCCCGTTGTCGGCGTAGTAGTAGAGCATCGGCCGCAACCCCATCGGCCAGGTCCACGGCTTGGACTCCCAGGGGTGATGGTTACCGGCCGAGTTGGTGAGGCCGTCGTGGAAACGGAGGGTCTCCCCGCTGTAGAACCACAGCGAGCGCAGCGCATCGGGCAGCCACGAAAAGGCCCCGCCGCGTCCGACCTGATTGCCGACCGCATACCGGTACACGCCGTCCTCGCTGGCGAACCACGCCCAGTAGGAGGCGAGATAGAGGCCGAGCGGGATGAGCACCAGCGCGTACAGCGCGGGCCCGACATCCCGGAGCGCAGTGCCGAACCAGGGGCTGCGCACACCGTATGCCCGCCGCGCTGTCAGGTCGAAGCAGACACTGAGCAGGCCGAAGGCAACTACGAAATAGATGCCGGACCACTTGGTTGCGCAGGCGAGCCCGAGCATCACCCCCGCACCGAATCGCCACCAGCGCACCCCGAGGCGCGGACCCCATGGACTCGCGTCGATGCGGCCCTCGGCGTCGACGCGCGCGATCCGCGCTCTGACTTCGTCGCGGTCGACGATGAGACAGCCGAAGGCAGCGGTGACGAATAACGCCATGAAGATGTCGAGCATGCCGATGCGCGAGGAGACGAAGGTGACCCCGTCCGCGATCAGCAAGATGCCCGCGATCGCGCCGATCAGTGTGGATCGTGTCATCCGCCGCGTGATGCGGATGACCAGCAGAACCAGCAGGGTGCCCGCGAGCGCGGCGGTGAAGCGCCAGCCCCAGCCGTTGTAGCCGAACATCCACTCGCCGATCGCGATCAGCTGTTTGCCGACCGGGGGGTGCACCACCAGCCCGTAGCCGGGATTGTCCTCGACCCAGCCGCCGGTGAGCATCTGCCAGCCCTGCGGGGCGTAGTGCTTCTCGTCGAAGACCGGAGTGTGCGCGTCGGTCGGGTAATCCAGGTTGGTGAACCGGGTCACCGCCGCGATCGCGGTCAGGAACACGGTGACCGCCCACCCCCGCACGGTGTCGAGCGGCCCGAAATCGGGCGACGGCCGCAGAGGCGCGGGGCTCGACCAGGAGGGTACGGCCCCTGGTGCGGTCGCGCGCTGGTCGGTCACCTGGGTCACGCCCCGATCGTATGCTGTGCACCCGGAGGGGACGCGCATCGGTGAGCATGCCGCCGCGCGAATCACAGTGCGTACGACTGCCGACGGGGGTGTCTCGATCGGTTCGATGCTCCGGATCGGCAGCGGATGGCCGGCCTTCGGTGGGCGTGGTCGGGATCGACGGCCCCCGGTCGATACGCTGCTACCGGGGCAATTGTCTGGACGAGGCCGATGTGTGGCCGAGGTAGGAGTGCGGTGACGGACGAGGCGGCAACCGGCGCGAACGCGGCGGGCAGGCTGGTGCTCGGTGCGACGCCGATGGGTGACATCGGTGATGCGTCGCAGCGACTGCGCGACGCGCTCGGGTCCGCCGATATCGTCGCCGCCGAGGACACTCGGCGGACGCGAGCGCTGGCGAAGGCGCTCGGGGTGGAGATCAGCGGACGGGTGGTCAGGTTCGACGACCATGTCGAGACCGCGAAGATCCCGGCATTGCTCGGCGATATCGAGGACGGGCTGACGGTGCTGCTGGTGACCGACGCGGGTATGCCGTCGGTCAGCGACCCCGGCTATCGCCTGGTCGCGGCGTGCGTGGAGCGCAACCTTCCGGTGACCTGCCTGCCCGGCCCGTCCGCGGTGACGACCGCGCTCGCATTGTCCGGCTTGCCGGTGGAGCGGTTCTGCTTCGACGGTTTTGCGCCACGAAAGTCCGGCCAGCGTCGAGAGTGGTTGCGCACCTTGATCACCGAGCCACGAACCTGCGTCTACTTCGAAGCGCCGCACCGGCTGGCCGATTCCCTCGCCGATGCGGTCGAGGTGCTCGGACCGGACCGTCGAGTCGCGGTCTGCCGCGAACTGACCAAGACCTATGAAGAGGTGGTGCGCGGCACGCTCGCCGAGGTAGCGGCCTGGGCCGTCGACGGCGCGCGCGGTGAGATCACCGTGGTCGTCGCCGGTGCGCAACCCAAATCCGCCGATCCCGCGGATCTGGTCGAGGAGGTCGAAGCCCTCACCGCCGAAGGACTCCGCCTCAAGGACGCCTGTGCCCGAGTAGCCACCGCAAACGGCGCCTCCCGCAACGAGCTCTACGACGCTGTCCTCGCTGCCCGCCGCGACGACGCAGAGTAGTGCGGCCGAGTCGGGTGCGACATCGAGCGCAGTGAAATGGCGGCCCGAGCCGAGCCCGAAACCACCATTTCACTGACGCCGTTGCCGCAGGGGAGGGCGGGGTTACTGGTAGCTGGGGGTGGCGGGGATGGGTTTGCCCTCGGCGACTGCGTCTACGACGGCCATTGCGTCGGCTGCGCGGTATTCCTCCCCGTAGACCGCGCCGGCGCGGCGCGGGGCTTCCATCACGGCCGCGTCAGCGGTGCCGCCGAGGTCGATCGGGATGAAGCCCGCGTCGGTGATCAACCCGGCGACGATGCTCTTGGCCTCGGCGTCGTCGCCGCAAAGCCATTGCACGATACGGTCGTCGCCGGTCCTGGTCGCCGTCTGAGCCTGGAATGCGGCGGTGAGGGTGTTGAACGACTTGGTGTAGCGCGCGCCCGCCATCCGCTCGGCGTTGAATTGGGCGGCGGTGCGCCCTTCCGGTGGCTGTGGCGCGCCGAACTGGTTGGTGGTGTCGATGACGATCTTGCCTGCCAGCGAACCCAGCTGTGGCAAGGCTTCGGGCAGCACCGGCCACGGCACCGAGATCACCACCACCTCGCCGAATGCGACAGCTTCCGCGGGCGTGCCGACCGTGACGGTCGGCCCGATCGAGGCGGCGAGAGCCCTCAGCGTCTCCTGGTCGCGGCTGAAGGCGAGCATGAGCTCATGCCCGGCTCCGGCCAGTTGGCGGGCGATCCCGCCGCCGATGTGTCCCGCACCGACGATGCCGACCTTCATCTTGCTCCAATCATCTTGCGTAGCCGTACTTTTCCCGTTACAGACTCTGCCATCCGAGGCGGCTCGCCGCGTTCTCTCGGGTGACACTCGATGAGGTTTTCGCTGCGGGCTGACACAATCGATCGCATGACCTCACTGGAAGGCAAGGCCAAGGCATTTCTCGAGCTGCATCGCCCCGGCGATCCCGCCGTCTTTCCGACGGTGTGGGACGCGTGGTCGGCAAACCTCGCGGTGGCCGCGGGTTTCTCGGCACTGACCCTCGGCAGCCACCCGGTCGCGGACTCGGTCGGCCGCAGCGACAATGAGGGGATGACCTTCGCGGAGCTGCTGACCCGGGTCCGTCAGATCACCGAGGTCGTCGAGGTTCCGGTGTCGGTCGATATCGAATCCGGCTACGGGCTCGAGCCCGCCCAGCTCATCGAGGGGCTGTTGGAGGCGGGCGCGATCGGCCTCAATATCGAGGACACCGTGCACAGCGAGGGCGGTCGGCTGCGCGGCGCCGAAGAGCACGCGGCCTTCGTGCACGGTCTGCGTCAGTACGCCGACGCGGCAGGGGTGCATGTGGTCGTCAACGCCCGCACCGACATGTTCCTGCGCGAGGACGGCGACGAATCCGATCGCCTCGACCGCGCCATCGCACGACTGCAGCTGGCCGCCGCGGCGGGCGCCGACGTGCTGTTCCCCGTTGGCCGCCACTCCGACGCAGACGTGCGCCGCCTGACGAGCGAACTGCCGCTCCCGGTCAGCATGGTCGCGGTGCCCGGCGAATCCGACAAGGCGGTGCTCGCCGACCAGGGTGTCGCCCGAATAAGCTTCGGGCCCTACCTGCAGTTCGCGCTCGCCGCCGAGGCGAACCGGCTACTCGACCGCTGGAAGTAGGCTGTCGGCCGCGTCCCGGTCGGCGAAGGCATCGGGAAAGTCGCCGCCTTCGGTCATGGCGTACTCGACCCGCCCCGGCCACCGTGCGCGACCGGTTTTTCGGCAGCGCTGGACCAGCTGACCTCGAATACGCAAGAGCCCCCGACCTTCTCTTGAAGGCCGGGGGCTCCGGCACATACTTACTTGTTTGCTACGCCTCGGTTTTCGGCTCCACATAGCGTGGATAGACCGCCTCCGGCGCGGGCAGCGGGACGCCGGCCTCGATCGGCGTCGCGATGTCGGCGAAGGTGCGGTTCTGCTGTGCGAGCAGGTCGAGGATCTTGCCCGCCGAACCGGGCATCACCGGCTGCACCAGGATGGCGACAATGCGCAGCACCTCGAGCGTCACGTACAGCACTGTAGCCTCGCGGGCGAGGTCCTCCTCGGTGCCGGACTTTGCCAGCGTCCACGGCGCCTGGGCGGAGAAGTACTTATTGGCCTCGCCGAGGGTCAGCCAGATCGCTTCCAGCGCCAAATGCATTTGCTGGGAATCGAATTCGATGCGGCAGCGGTCGAGCAGGCCATTGGCCCTATCGAGCAGGGCGCGGTCCTCGTCGGTGAACTCACCCGGGGTCGGCACCGCGCTGTTGCAGTCCCTCGCCACCATCTTCAGGCTGCGCTGCACCAGGTTGCCGAATTCATTGGCGAGGTCGCTGTTCATCCGGCCGACGATCGCCTCGTGGCTGTAGCTGCCGTCCTGGCCGTAGGAGATTTCACGCAGCAGGAAGAAACGCACGGCGTCGAGCCCGAAGGCGTCGACCAAGGCGAGCGGGTCGACGACATTGCCGACCGACTTGGACATCTTCTCGCCCTTGTTGTACAGGAACCCGTGCACGAAAACGCGTTTCGGCAGTGCGACGCCTGCCGACATCAGGAACGCGGGCCAGTACACCGTGTGGAAGCGGGAGATGTCCTTGCCGATGATGTGCACGTCGGCGGGCCAGAACTGCTGGAACGTGGCGGATTCCGTGTCCGGGAAGCCGACGCCGGTGATGTAGTTGGTCAGCGCGTCCACCCACACATACATCACGTGATCGGGATGCCCGGGCACCGGAACGCCCCAGTCGAAGGTGGTCCGAGAGATGGACAGATCCTTCAGGCCGGCCTTCACGTAGCTGACGATCTCGTTGCGCCGGGTCGCGGGCGCGATGAATTCGGGATGCTCCTCGTAGAGCGCGAGCAGCTTGTCCTGGTAGTCCGACAGCCGGAAGAAGTAGTTCGATTCCTCGGTCCACTCGACCGGCGTCTTCGACTCGGTGGAGATCCGCGTGCCGTCCTCCAGCAGCGTGGTCTCTTCGTCGGTGTAGAACGCCTCGTCGCGTACCGAGTACCAGCCGGAGTAGGTGCCGAGATAGATGTCGCCGTTGGCGAGCATCCGCTCCCACAGCGCGATGCTGGCGACCTGATGATCCGCATCGGTGGTGCGGATGAACCGGTCCAAGGAGATGTCGAGCGTCTTGTCCATCGCTTCGAACACGTCGGAGTTGCGCGACGCGAGCTCCTCCACCGGGATGCCCTCGGCGAGCGCGGTCTGCTGCACCTTCTGACCGTGCTCGTCGGTGCCGGTCATGAAGAACACGTCGTACCCGTCGAGCCGCTTGAAGCGGGCAATGGCGTCCGCCGAGATGTACTCGTAGGCGTGCCCGATATGCGGCGCACCGTTCGGGTACGCGATGGCCGTTGTGACATAGAAGGCGGGGCGTTCGGCTGCGCTCATGGTGATGTCTACTGTAATGCGCGTGGTTTCCAACCCTCACGCGAATATCCCCGGACGCGATGCGGCGGCGCTCTTGTCCGGACGCGCCGTTTCTCGTGGCACCGTGCTCCGGTCTGTCGAGACGCGCCGATGAGCGACAAGCGCTCGGCGCCCGCGCTGCCGGAACCCCTTGCCCCCCTGGTGGATGCGCACACCCACCTCGATGCCTGCGGCGCGACCGATGCCGAATCGACGGCCGTCATCGTGGATCGCGCGGCGTCGGTCGGCGTCGGACAGGTGGTCACGGTCGCCGACGATCTTGCCGCCGCGCAGTGGGCCGTGCAGGCCGCGAATTGGGATGCACGTGTGTACGCCGCCGTCGCATTACATCCGACGCGGGCGAATGCGCTCGACGATGCGGCGAAAGCCGAGTTGGAGCGACTGGCCGCCGATCGGCGGGTTGTCGCGATCGGCGAGACCGGACTCGATTATTACTGGCCGGGCAAGCTCGACGGGTGCGCCGATATCGAGACGCAGATCGAAGGCTTCCGCTGGCATATCGATCTGGCGAAGCGCGTGGGTAAGCCGTTGATGATCCACAACCGCGAGGCCGACCACGACCTACTGACGGTATTGCTCGACGAGGGCGCGCCGGAGACGGTGATCTTCCATTGCTTCTCCTCCGACACCAATATGGCGCTGGCCTGCGTCGCCGAGGGCTACATCCTCAGCTTTTCCGGCACCGTGAGCTTCAAGAACGCGCACGAATTGCGGGAAGCCGCCAAGGTGGTGCCCGATGGTCAGATTCTGGTGGAGACCGACGCGCCATATCTGACTCCGCATCCGTTCCGTGGTGCGCCGAACGAACCGTATTGCCTGCCGTACACGGTGCGGGCGCTCGCGGAGCTGCGTGAGCAGGATGCGGGGGAGTTCGCCGAGATCACCACCGCTAACGCGCGTCGTATCTACGGCATCTGAGCCACGGTCGCGTTAAGACCCCTGATCTCTTTGTTGTGTCCTAGGTCACTATTATTGGTGCGTTTTGTGATCTACCTGCGGTGGTGATATCAATTCGTGATCACTGAACCCCCTGCTACGCATTCCCCGGTTGTCGACCTCTGACCCCTTCGTTATCGTACTGTGACCATGTCTCCATTCACGAGGATCAACCAGTCGCGCTCGCCGATGCTGTACGCGGCGGTCGCGGCGCTGCTCGTGACGCTGATCGTCGGCGCCGCGATGGCGATCGTGAACCGCAAGACGGTGACGGTGGTCGTCGACGGTGAAATGTCGACGCAGGACACCATGTCGCGCAATGTCGGCGGCGTGTTGAAGGCTGCCGGATTAGATGTGAACGATCGGGACCTCGTCCAGCCTTCGCGGGCCGCGACCATTGCCGACGGCGCGACGATCATGTTGAACCGGGCGCGGGAAATCACGCTGTCGGTGGACGGCAAACCACAAAAGGTGTGGTCCACCGGATTGACGGCGGGCGATGTCGTCGAGCAGCTGCGCCTACCCGCTGACACCTTCGTTTCCCCGGCGCGCAAGGAAAAACTGCCGCTGGAGGGTGCGGCGGTGAATGTGTTCAGCCCACGCTCGGTGTCGCTGCTCGACGGCTTCGGGCAGCCGGTCGATGTTCGGCTCGCCGCACCGACGGTCGGTGAATTCCTCACTGCGGCAGGCATTCCGCTGATCCAGCAGGACTCCGTCGAGCCTGCCGCGAACACAGCGCTGACCGATGGCCTGCACATCGTGGTGACTCGCAAGCGGATCGAAAACCGCACGGAGACACTGCCGTTGGATCCGCCGGAGAACGTGATCGAAGACCCGACGATGAACATGAGCCGCACCGTGGTGGAGACGCCGGGTGCGCCAGGGGTGCAGGATGTCACCTTCGCGGTCACCATGGTGAACGGTAAGGAAGAGAGCAGGCAGCCGATCGCCTCGAATATCACGGTAACCGCGCAGCCCAAGACTGTTCGCAAGGGCGCCAAACCGGGCACCGAGGTGCCGCCGGTGCGCGATGGTGCGATCTGGGACGCACTTGCCCGTTGTGAATCGACCGGTAATTGGGCGATCGATACCGGCAACGGTTATTTCGGTGGCATTCAGTTCGATCAAGGCACCTGGGAACGGCAGGGCGGCTTGAAGTATGCGCCACGGGCCGATATGGCGACCCGGGAAGAGCAGATCGCTATCGCTGAAGTCACGCGTGGTCGTCAGGGTTGGGGTGCTTGGCCCGCATGCACCAGCCGCCTCGGTATCGGGGGCTGATTCGCCGCTGCGCGTATTCGGGCCACACGAGTTGGGTGCTGCGAGGTTGCGGTCTGCTCCTGTGTTGGGTGCCAGGTCGAGTTTTCCTGGGTGCCCCGGTGAATTGCCTCTGTGCTTGCGAAATCAGTTGCCCGGTCGCCGGAAAGGGCTCGCCGAGTAAGCGTTGCGTGCGCGGATTTCTACAGGATCTCTGTATCTTTATGGGATTGCTCAGTATTCGCCGCAGAGACCTTGGCGGTGGGGCGCCGAACTGTACACTCGTCCAAGTTTGGGGTGGTTGGGGTTGGCGAGATGAGTTGTTCGATGCGATTGCCGCGGACGTTCGCGCGGACCGTGATTGCCGCGGTGGCCGCTGCTGGAGTTGCGCTAGGGGTGACGAGTGCGCCGGTGGGCGCGTCGAAACCGGGCGTGTTGATTTCCGCGGTCGCGCAGGCGGATGGTTGGCACGGAATGTCCGGCGGGTCGGTGATCGAGTACTGGATGCGCGGTTCCGACGGCGCGCCGCGGCCGGCCAGCGGAGCACTCTTCGTTCCCGCGGGTGCGCCGCCCGCGGGAGGATGGCCGGTGATGGCCTTCGACCATGGCACTTCAGGGCTCGGTGCGGGCTGCGGCGGTCAGGCCGACCCCGTCGGAAGTCCGTTCCGGCGCGGCCGCACCAAACAAGACGAGATGATGCGGCGCACGGTCGAGAAGGGGTTCGCCGTGGTGGCGCCCGACTATCTCGGACTCGGGCGGTTCGACACCGGGCCGCACCCGTACCTGGAAATCGGCACCGAGGCGACCGCCACCATCGACCTGGTTCGCGCGGCGCGCGTGGCGCGGCCCGAACTGTCTCGGACGTGGGGTGTGATCGGCGCCTCCCAGGGCGGGCAGGCCGCGCTCGGCACCGGACACCTTCAGGCGAGCTACGCCCCTGACCTCGACTTCCGCGGCGCCATCGCGATCGACCCCGAGTCCGACGTCGAAAAGTTGCTCCTGCTGACCGGGCCCGCCATCCCGGCGATTCCGCACACCGAAGACTGGATGAGCTTCTATGTGAGCATCCTGGCCGGGCTACGCGCGGCGCGTCCCGATATCGATGTCAACGGATACCTGACCCCACTCGGCCGGTCCGTCCTCGATGGCATCGGTACCGAATGCTCCGGCAAAATCATCGAGCGCGTGCGGGGTCTCGGCGTCGGCGACCTGCTGGCCCGTCCGCTGTCGGACGCGCGGATGCGCGCCGCTCTCGACGCTTACATGACCGTGCCGACCAGCGGCTACGACGCGCCGATCCTGTTGCTGCTCAATGCGACCGACACCGTCGTCCCCTCCCCACTGCACGCCGCGCTCGTCGCCCAGTTCGTAGCCAATCGCGTCGACTTCCAGGCCGTGGTCGGTACCAGAAAACATACTCAGCTCAACCAGCAGATGTCGACGGCGCTCGACGAATTCCTCGCGCGCATCTTCGCGGTGCCGTCCCAGCCCTGATGTCACCGGTCCGTGGCGAGGACTGCTGATCGGGCCGACTGCCTTCGGCAGGTTCTCCGGACGCCGCGGACCCCTGCATCGCAGACTGATGCGTGTGCAGGGCGCTGTGGCCGGGTGCTGCTTCGGGTGTGGTGTTCGATGTTTCGGGGTGCTGCCTCGGGTGTGGTGTTCCATTTCCCGGTGCCGCCTCGGATGCAGTGCTCCAATTTCCGGGTGGTGCGCTGTTGTGTCGGTGGTGCGCTGATGTGCGGGTAGCGCGTTGTTGCTGGACCGGTTGCGTCGAGGCAAGAGGTCGGCTCGGCGCCGGAGTTGGTAGGTTCTTCCAGTGTCCGAACCCGATATTTCCGCTCGTGGGAGCGCTGCCCTGCTCGGGCCCGCCGAGGTGCGGGCGCTGGCCGAGCGGCTCGGTGTGCGGCCGACCAAGCAGCTCGGGCAGAACTTCGTGCACGACGCGAACACGGTGCGGCGCATCGTCGCGGCGGCGGGCGTCGGGCGCGGGGACACGGTGCTCGAGGTCGGGCCCGGTCTCGGGTCGCTGACGTTGGCGTTGCTGGACGTGGTGGCATCGGTGGTAGCGGTCGAGATCGATCCGGTGCTCGCCGAGCACCTGCCGGTGACCGTGGCGGATCGGGCCCCGGAGTTGGCCGGACACTTGCAGGTTGTCGCGGCCGACGCACTACGAATCACCGCGCAGGACCTGCCCGCGGTGCCGACCGCCCTGGTCGCGAACCTGCCGTACAACGTGGCTGTGCCCGTGCTGCTGCATTTGCTCGCCGAATTGCCGAGCATCACCACGTCATTGGTGATGGTGCAGGCCGAGGTGGCCGATCGGCTTGCCGCCGAACCAGGCAACCGCACCTACGGGGTGCCGAGCGTCAAGGCAGGCTTCTTCGGCGCCGTGCGCCGCGCGGGCGCGGTCGGCACCCAGGTCTTCTGGCCGGTGCCGCGCGTCGATTCGGGTCTGGTGCGGGTCGAGCGCTACCGCGAAGCGCCGTGGCCGATGGACGAAGCACACCGCCGTCGCGTGTTCACCGTGATCGACGCGGCGTTCGCCCAGCGCCGCAAGACACTTCGCGCGGCACTTGCCGGCTGGGCGGGATCACCCGCCGAGGCCGAACGCCGCCTCGTCGCCGCAGGTATCGACCCCACAGCGCGCGGCGAAACCCTGGACACCGCGGCCTTCGTCCGCCTCGCGAATCAGGCGTAGGCTCCGATCCCGCCGACACCGATAGCTGCGCGGAGTCGAATGGCGGTTGCGCACAGTACGGATAGGCGCCATTCGACTCACCTCGATGAATTGTGGCATTGCTCGGCGTTCGATTAGAGCGGCGTGGAATTTGAAGCCAGTTGCGGTGCGTTGGTCGACGGGGTCAGCGGAAGGAGCGCAGGCGCAGGCTGTTGCTGACGACGAAGACGCTGGACAGGGCCATGGCGGCGCCTGCGAGCATGGGGTTGAGGAGCCCGGCCGCGGCGAGGGGGATTGCGGCAACGTTGTATCCGAAGGCCCAGAACAGGTTTCCCTTGATGGTGCGCAGGGTGGCGCGGGAGAGGCGGATGGCCGCACCGACGGTGCGGAGGTCACCTCGGACGAGGGTGATATCGCCTGCTTCGATGGCGAGGTCGGTGCCGGTGCCCATGGCCAAGCCGAGGTCGGCTGCGGTGAGCGCGGCGGCATCGTTGACTCCGTCGCCGACCATTGCCACGACTCTGCCCGAATTCTGTAGTCGCCGTATTGCTTCCAGCTTCTCGATCGGCAGTGCTTCGGCGATCACCTCGTCGATGCCGACCCGGTCGGCGACGGTACCTGCGGCGGCGGCGTTGTCACCGGTCAGCAGCACGGGGGTCATTCCGAGGCGGCGGAGTTCGGTAATAGCCTCGGCGCTGGTCGGTTTGATCGCATCGGTGACCACGAGCACGCCACGCGCCGCGCCGTCCCATGCGACAGCGATCGCGGTATTGCCTGCGCTTTCGGCCGCGGCTTTGGCCGCCGCCAGCGGTGTGGGCAGTGCGATCGACCACTCTTCCAGCAGGGCGCTGCGGCCGACAATCACCGCACGACCGTCGACGACGCCCTGCACACCCTTGCCGCCATGGTTGCTGAACTGCTGCACGGGGGGTACCACCAGTCTGCGTTCGGCCGCGGCGGCGACGACCGCCTGCGCTACCGGATGCTCGGACCCGTACTCCACTGCCGCGGCGATGGTCAGCAGCTCGTCTGCGGACACGCCACGGCCGGCAAGCGGGTCGCCCGCGGGCGGGATCTCGTCTCCGAAGGTGATCATGCCCGCAGCGCCGGTGCCGTTCGTGGTGACGATGTCCGCCAACGTCATTCGTCCGGTGGTCACCGTGCCGGTCTTGTCGAGCACGACCGTGTCGATCCGTCGGGTCGATTCCAGTACCTGCGGGCCCTTGATCAGGATGCCGAGTTGAGCGCCGCGCCCGGTGCCGACGAGGAGTGCGGTGGGCGTGGCCAGGCCGAGCGCGCAGGGGCAGGCGATGATCAGTACCGCCACGGCCGCGCCGCACGCCACTGCTGTCGATGCCCCGGTGACCAGCCACACTGCCAGCGTGAGCGCCGAAATGACGAAGACGATCGGGACGAAAATGCTCGCGACTCGATCGGCAAGTCGTTGCACCGGCGCCTTGCTGTTCTGCGCCTCTTCGACCAGTGCGACCATCTGTGCCAGTTGGGTATCGGCACCGATTCGGGTGGCGCACACGGTCAGTAGCCCGCCCGCGTTCACCGTCGCGCCGATCACGACATCGCCCGGACCGACGTCGACGGGCAGTGATTCTCCGGTCAGGAGGCTCAGATCGAGGGCCGAATTGCCTTCGACCACCACACCGTCCGTGGCGACCTTCTCGCCGGGGCGGACGAGAAACAGCTCGTCCACGCGCAATTCCGCAACCGAAACCCGGATTTCGACGCCGCCGCGCAGCACGGAAACGTCCTTTGCCCCGAGCTCGAGCAGCGCTCGCAGCGCAGAGCCTGCCCGATCCTTGGCTCGGGTTTCCAGATATCGCCCGGCCAGGATGAAGACGATCACCCCGGCGGCAACCTCGAAGTACACGTTGGACGCCGCATCGGCCCGCTCGATGCCCAGGCTGAACGAGTGCTTCATGCCGGGCATTCCGGCGTGACCGAAGAACAGCGCGTACACCGACCAGCCGAAGGCGGCCAGGGTGCCGACCGAGATCAGGGTGTCCATGGTCGCGGCGCCGTGCCTGGCATTGCTCAGCGCGGCCCGATGGAAATCGGCGCCGCCCCAGAACACCACTGGCCCTGCGAGCGCGAGCGAAAGCCATTGCCAGTTATCGAATTGCAGCGCGGGGATCATCGCCATCGCGACCACCGGCAGCGCAAGCCCGGTGCTGATCAGCAGTCGTTGTCGAAGTCGATCGAGTGCGGTGGATCTTTCATCGGACCGGTCGGTTTCTGTTGTGGGCGGCGCGGGAACGTGCGCGGTATATCCCGCGGCGTGTACCTGCTCGACCAGCTGTTCCGGCGAAACGGATTGTGGATAACTAACTTTTGCCTTTTCCGTCGCGAAATTGACGGTGGCCGTGACGCCCTCGATTTTTCCGAGCCGTTTCTCGATCCGCGCGGCACAGGATGCGCAGGTCATCCCGCCGATCTCCAGCTCGATCGAGCGCTGGTCGGCGGGCGTGGCCATCAGCGATCGCCACCCGGATGCGAGTGACTACCGGATGTGGATGGCACTGTGGATGATTCGACCTCGACGGTGAACTCCGCGGTGTGGACGGATCGGCCGTGTGCGAAGTCCAGATACAGCCGATACGCGCCCGCGCTCGGGGCCTGCGCATGGAAGGACACCTCGGGACCCGCAGGGGTGCGGCCGACCTCGCCCTGTGGGTGCACATGCAGGTAGGCAAGGTCGCCGGCGCGTAAGGCGACCAGGTGTGCGTATGCGCCGAGATACGGCTCCAGATCGGACACCGGAAGGCCGTCGCGCGCGATGGTGAAGCGTAATTCGCTGCCCGCGGTACCGAGATCGCCTGCCAACGTCACCTGATATCCGTCCACCGTTGCGCGCCGTGTCGGTGGGGGAAGTGGTTGCGGCACGGCCGCTCCCGAGACGGTGACGGTGCGGCTGAGCACCAGATCACCCGGCCCGGCGCCGCTGGTTTCCGGGACGAAGTCGGCAAATATGCGATACGTGCCCGGGGCCGCCCAACTCCACTCGATCGACCAGGTGCCCGCGTCGTCCATGGTCGGATGCAGGTGCCGATACCCGGTGGTGTCGGATCGGACGACGATCAGATGCAGCTTCTTGTCGTGTTGGGTGGTGAATCGGGTCACCGGAGCCCCGTCGGGCCCGGTGATCCGGAACTGCAGTGAACCGGCCTGGTTCGGTTCCGCCGGAGCGGTCACATCGGATATCGCATAGCCGGATTGTGCATTCGACAGCCCGGTGGCCGCATCTTGGCCGGTGTGCGGCATCGCGCTGTGGTCCGGCGCCTGCTCGGCCGGACCGCCCACCAGCGCGCCGATGCCGAGCGCGATGCCCAACAGCGCGACGAGCCCGCCGCCGACCGCGGCGAACTTCAGCCGGTCCTGCATCAGACGGCGACCTCGTAGCCTGCCTCGTCCACGGCGGCGACGATATCGGCATCGGTGACCGGGGTGGTGCTGTCGACCTTGACCGCGCCGGTGGCGAGGTCCACATCGACACCGGTCACGCCGTCGATCTTGCCGATCTCCTCGCGGACCGAGCTGACGCAGTGCCCGCAGGTCATCCCCGTAACGGTGTAAGTGGTGGTGGCCATGTCCGACTCCTTCGTTCGTGGTTGATCATACGGACCCGGGGTATCCCCGACACGAATTAACATACCCCCCATGGGTATTGCGCGCAAGTGTTGATCGATCGGCCGCGCCGCCGCGTCGTCGGGTAGTCGTTTGCGTCGTGCTCATAGTTCCTGTGGCTGTGGCGTCGTGTTGGTGAACGCCGGAGTTCGAGCACGGGGCTCGGCTATCGCCGTGCGGTCGATGCCGACCTGTTGGTGTTCGCTGGAGCGGCGCCCGGCCAGCCGTGCATGGCCCATTCGGCGACTTGCTGGAGCTGGGCCGACGCGGCTCCATCGCGCGCGGCCTGGGACATGCCCTGCATGACTGTGCCGATGTAGCGGGCGAGCATGGCCGCGTCGATGTCCGCAGGCAGGATTCCCGCGTCGATATCCGCCTGGATGCGGGCGGTGAAGACCTCGATGTTCCGGTTGCGCATGCCGCGCAGCAGGGCGGCGATCTCGGTGCTGGTGGTGTTCAGTCCGGCGCTCATCACCAGGCAGCCGTGCGGGCAGTCGGGCTGGGTGTACTCCGTCGCCGCCTCGCGCAGGATGCGCCGCACCGTCGCCTCGGCCGTCGGTTCTTCGGCGAGTGCGCGCGCGACGAATCCGCCGTAGCGCGTGCCGAAGGTTGCCACCACCTCGTTGAACAGCTTGGCCTTGTCGCCGAAGGCGGCGTACAGACTCGGCGCTCCGATGCCCATCGCGGCGGTCAGGTCGCCGATCGAGGTTGCTTCGTATCCACGCGCCCAGAACAGTCGCAACGCCTGCTCCAGTGCCGCATCGCGATCGAAGGAACGGGGTCGGCCCCGGGTGGGTGCGCTCATGGAAATCATTCTATAGCGATCGCTAGAAAATGTGCTAACGTCCTTTCTGTAGCGATCGCTAGAGAAAGGAACTCGCCTCATGGGTGCACTCACAGGCAAGACGGCACTGGTCACCGGCGGCAGCCGAGGCATCGGCCGCGCCATCGCCGAACGGCTGGGACGGGACGGTGCGCGGGTTGCCGTGCACTACAACGGGAACGAAGATGCGGCGAAGGAGACCGTTGCGGCGATCGAAGCGGCGGGCGGCTCCGCGTTCGCGATCCGGGCCGAGCTCGGTGTGCCCGGCGACGCCGCGGCACTGTGGGCGGCGTTCGACGCGCACGCCGACGGCGTGGACATCATTGTCAACAATGCGGGTGTCGGCGATGTCCGCACGCCCATCGGCGACACCGACGAAGCCGCCTTCGACCGCGTGTTCGCGGTCAACGCCAAAGCGCCGTTCTTCGTCACGAAGCACGGCCTCGAGCGACTGCGCGACGGCGGCCGCGTCATCAATATCTCTACCGGGCTCACCCACGGCTTCGCGATGCCCCAGCTGATCGCTTACACGATGAGCAAGGGTGCGATCGACGTCTTCACCGCCAACCTGGCCAAGCAACTCGGCGCCCGCGGCATCACGGTGAACGCAGTTGCGCCCGGCATAATCGACACCGATATGAATGCGGCCTGGTTGCGCAACGACCAGGCCGAGGCGATGGTGGCCGCCTACTCTCCGCTCGAGCGCGTCGGGCAGCCCGCCGATATCGCGGATGTGGTGGCGTTCCTCGCCTCGGACGACTCGCGCTGGGTCACCGGTCAATGGATCGATGCCACCGGAGGCGCCCTCCTGTAACCGAATGGCACACATCCGGTGCATGGCTCATCGCGAGCCGCGCACCTGTCGTAGGCAGCCGATAGGCGGCTACCTCGCCTCCGCTCGGTCCGGCGCACGAGCGGCTACCTCGCCTCCGCTCGGTCCGGCGCACGAGCGGCTACCTCGCCTCCGCTCGGTCCGGCGCACGAGCGGCTACCTCGCCTCCGCTCGGTCCGGCGCATGAGCGGCTACCTCGCCTCCGCTCGGTCCGGCGCATGAGCGGCTACCTCGCCTCCGCTCGGTCCGGCGCATGAGCGGCTACCTCGCCTCCGCTTGGTCCGGGGCTTGTGGGGGTGCCGTGCCTTCGCTCGGTCCGGGGCTTGTGGGGGTGCCGTGCCTGCGCTCGGTCCGGGGCTTGTGGGGGTGCCGTGCCTTCGCTCGGTCCGGGGCTTGTGGGGGTGCCGTGCCTTCGCTCGGTCCAGGGCTTGCGCGGGTGGCTTGCTTTTGCTCGGTCCGTCGCAGGTTTGGGACGGACGTTGTCCGGCTGTGCCCACTAAGCTTGACCACCGTGTTGTCAGTTGTGCCCAGCCCAGTCGTCGTGCGCGCCCCGTCCAAGGTGAATCTCCATCTCGGCGTCGGCGACCTGCGCGCGGACGGCTATCACGATCTGACCACGGTGTTCCAGGCGCTATCGCTGAGCGACGATCTCGAGATCTCGCCGTCGGCCTCGCTCATGGTGCGGGTCGCCGGCGAGGGCGCGGCGGACGTGCCGACCGACCGCACCAACCTGGTGTGGAAGGCGGCCGTCCGGCTCGCGCACCTGGCCGGCCGGGCCCCACTGGTGGAAATCGCCATCAGCAAAGGCATTCCGGTGGCGGGCGGTATGGCGGGTGGTAGCGCGGATGCCGCGGCTGCGTTGGTCGGCTTGAACGAGCTATGGGACCTCGGACTGACTCGCGACGAATTATCCGCGGTCGCAGCCGAACTGGGTAGTGATGTCCCCTTCGCGCTGCACGGTGGCACCGCGCTGGGCACCGGCCGCGGCGAGCGGCTGCTTCCGGTGTTGTCCCGCAGTACCTTTCACTGGGTGCTCGCACTGGCCAAGGGCGGGCTGTCCACCCCCGCGGTATTCGGCGAACTCGATCGCCTGCGTGCGCACGGCGTCCCGCCTCGCCTCGGCGAGCCGCAAGAGCTGATGCAGGCGTTGGCCTCCGGCGACCCGAACCAGCTCGCGCCACTACTCGGTAACGACATGCAAGCCGCGGCGCTTTCGCTGAAACCGGAGCTGCGTCGCACCCTGCGTGCGGGTGTCACCGCGGGCGCGCTGGCCGGTCTGGTCTCCGGCTCCGGCCCCACCTGTGCCTTCCTTTGCGACAGTGCGGAATCCGCCGTGGCGGTCGCCGCCGAACTCGCGGGCGCCGGTGTCTGTCGCAGTGTTCGCACCGCGAGCGGCCCGGTCCCCGGCGCTCGCATATTGAGCGGCGAGGGCCAGGGCAAGCGCTGACGACTCGCGACTAGCCGATGACGTCGGCGAGGCGGTCGACCTGGTCGGCGTCGCCGCCGTAGCAGTAGAGCATCACTTCGTCGGCGCCGAGATCGTCGAATTGCTTGATGGCGGCGCGGATTTCGTCGGGCGTGGTGAGCATTCCGGCGACCATGTAGTCGGCGCGGCCACTGAATTCGTAGTAGGCGCCCATGGCAGCCTTGGCTTCCTCGACCAGGTCGGGCGCGCCGAGCGCGACATTGACCTGGGCGACGATGCGGGGCTCACCGGCGCGGCCGTGCTCGGTCCACGAACGGCGGGCGGTATCGAAGAGGCCACCGGCCCAGGACGGTGCCGCGGCGGCGAGGAAGCCGCCGCCCCAGCGGCCGACGCGGTCGATGGCGGCGGGCTGGAAACCGCCGAAGAGCACCTCGGGGCCTTCGGGGCGCAGCGGCGTGGGACCGACCGGGCCGCAGTCGGTGCCGTAGGCCTGGCCGGACCACAGGCGACGCATGATCTCCATCTGCTCGTCCAGGCGGCGGCCGCGGGTGCGGATGTCGGTGCAAGAGGCGATGTGATCGTCTTCGCGACCACCGACGCCGAGACCGAGGACAAGGCGGCCGCCGGACATGCGGTCGAGAGTGGCGGCTTGTTTGGCGAGCAGCGTCGGCTCGCGCAGCGGTGCGATGAGCACCTCGGTCTGCACTTTGATGCGGCTGGTCGCGCCTGCGAGCATGCCGAGTGCGACAAGGGGTTCCGGGTTGTCGTACACGAGCCGGTCGAGCAGGCCGAGGGTGGAGAAGGGGCCCGCGTCGGCGCGGCGGGCCCAGTCGAGCAGGGCGGCGGGATCGGAAATGGGCAGGCCGAGACCGATATGCATGAGAACCTCCACGTAAGGGGTAGTTGAACAGTGCCGCCCCTCGCACCTCGGGCTGAGGTGGGGCTCCCATTCTGCGGCTTTACTTCGAGAGCGCCATTCGGATTAACATTGTTCGTAACGAACGTTGTTCGTTGTGATTACTGTAAACGAACGCCGTTCGTTCCGCAACCCGTGCGCGGCGTCGGCTGGAAGGCGGTCATGGCCATGACCGGATCGTCGCATCGGTGACTGCCGACTGGTACCGGGCGAGTGTCGTATAGAGAGCAGCGCTTTTCGCCCGCCCACTCGTATGGCCTGAGTAGGCGAAGAGCCGGAACAGTACGCTTGCTCCGGGGCGAGCACTCCGCCCGCGCATGACTCGGAAGGATCTATGTCCAACCTGATCAACCTCGAACAGGTCTCCAAGAGCTTCGGGATCACCCCGCTCCTGGACACCGTGTCGCTCGGCGTGCACGCGGGCGAGCGGATCGGTGTCGTCGGCCTCAACGGCGGCGGCAAGACCACCCTGTTGGAGGTGCTGACCGGCCTCGAGCCACCCGACAGTGGCCGGGTGAGCCGAGTCGGCGGTCTGCGAATCGCGGTCGTGACCCAGCGCGGGGTGCTGCCACCTGGTGCGACGGTCGGTTCCGTGGTGCTGGCCGGGCTGGCCGACGACGCGATGACCGACGATGTCGCCGAACACGAATGGGCTGCCAATCCGCGCATCCGCTCGGTGATGGAGGGCATCGGGATCGCTGGGCTCGGCCTGGAGACCTCGATCGACAACCTATCCGGTGGCGAGCGCCGTCGAGTTGCCCTGGCCGCCGCGCTGGTCCGCGATCTCGATCTGCTCGTGCTCGACGAGCCGACCAACCACCTCGACGTCGAGGGTGTGCAGTGGCTGGCCGAACATCTGCTCAACCGCCGCAGTGCACTGGTGGTCGTGACCCACGATCGCTGGTTCCTCGACACCGTCGCCACCAATACCTGGGAGGTCGTCGGCGGCAAGGTGGAAAGCTATGAGGGCGGTTACGGCGACTGGATCTTCGCCCGCGCCGAACGTGCACGGCAGGCCGACGCCTCCGAAGCGCGACGCAGCAATCTGGCCCGCAAGGAGTTGGCCTGGCTGCGGCGCGGCGCGAAGGCACGCACCTCCAAACCGCGCTACCGGGTGGAGGCGGCCGAGGCGCTGATCGCCGATGTGCCGCCGCCGCGCGACAGCGTCTCGCTGGCCGCGTTCGCCAGAAAACGTCTCGGACGGGTCGTTATCGAGCTGGAGGACACCACTCTCGCCACCCCGGACGGCCGGGAGTTGGTGCGCGACTTGACCTGGCGTCTCGCGCCGGGGGAGCGGGTCGGCCTGGTCGGCGTGAACGGATCCGGCAAGACGACCCTGCTGCGCACCCTGGCCGGGGACACGGAACCGGCCGCGGGCAAGCGCATTCAGGGCCAGACGGTGCAGATCGGCTGGCTGCGTCAGGAACTCGACGATCTGCCGACCGATATGCGCGTGCTGGAAGCCGTGCAACAGGTCGCGCAGCGAATCATGCTCGGCGACAAGGAGATCTCCGCGGGCCAGCTGGCCGAACGGCTCGGCTTCACCCCGGCTCGCCAGCGCACGCCGGTCGGGGATCTGTCCGGTGGTGAGCGGCGCAGGCTGCAGCTGACCCGCATCCTGATGGCCGAGCCCAACGTGCTGCTGCTCGACGAGCCGACCAACGACCTGGACATCGACACCCTGCAGCAGCTGGAGGACCTGCTCGACAACTGGGCGGGCACCCTGGTCGTCATCAGCCACGACCGCTACCTGATCGAGCGCATCTGCGACTCCACCTGGGCGTTGTTCGGCGACGGCAAACTCACCAACCTGCCCGGCGGCATCGATGAGTACCTGAAGAAGCGCGCCGCGCAGGGCGATGTCGCGATTCGCGCGGGCGCCGCCGAGGTGAAGTCCGCACCTGTGACCGACGCCGCGGCTCAGCGCGCCGCACGCAAGGAACTCTCCAAGCTCGAACGGGCCATCGAGAAGTTCGACGAACGCGAGCAGCGACTACACGCCGCGTTGGCAGAGGCCGCGACGGAGCCGGACAAGCTGCTCGCGCTCGGCGCGGAGCTCAAGCAGGTGGTCACGGAAAAGGAAGCCGCCGAAGAGCGTTGGATGGAACTGGCCGAAGGCGTCTGATCGTGGGTCAGCTGGTGCCTGCGGCGCGGCCGTCCTGGACGACGACCGGTAGGCAGGTTTGTACGAAGTCGGCGCCGAAGCCGGTGAGTGCGATGCTGCGGTAGTGCACCTTGGTGCCGAATCCGGACCGTTTGAGCACCTCGCGCACGGGGGACTGTGCTTCGAGGAGCTGGTAGCGATTCGCGTTGCCGACCGGTTCCTTGACGAACTCGATCAGGCCGAGCCTGCGCAGGTTGGGCAGGTATTGCTGAATGCGGTTCGGGAAGCGCAGTCCCGCGTGTTCGCCGATCAGGTTGAGTCCGGACATGATTCGTTCGGCGCCGAGGCCACGCGGGCGGCCGGTGCGGATATCGATCGAGGGCTGCGGCCCGTCGAGGTGCAGGAAACGCAGGATGCGTGCCTCGTCGGGGGTCAGGTCCGCCAGCATCCTGGCGAAGGCCGGGTGGCTGTCGCTGTGCTCCCCCTGCGTGCTCGCCGACAATCGCAGCAGCGCGGCGCCCTGTTCGCGCAAGGTGGGCAGCGCGGCGGGGTCGGGCGGCTCCGGCGTGGCGGGCAGGCGCAGCGCCCGGCGCACCGCGTCGCGCACTTCGGCCTCTGCCTCCGCGAGGACCTCCCGTGGTGGCACACCGGCGACGCTGCCGCGCACGACCGTCGCGCCGACGCCGAGTGCGGTGTCGAAGCTCCACGCGGCGACCTCGGTGGCTGCGGTCACCGCGACCCGCGCAACGCCGGTCGCCGCACGCACGGTCTTGCGCACGCCGGATTGTCTTCCGCGCGTTGGTGATTCGTCCGCAAACTGGATTTCGGTGACGGGCCGTCGCGCGATCTCCTTCGACGGCGCGGCCGGCTCTAGAGGCTCGACGGCCTGCATATCGTCGCCGTCGTCACCGGGTTCCCTCACCACCATGCTGTTGCCACTCCTGTCCCGAAGATCAGGATATGAGCGTATCCGGCAAACAGGCCGAGCACACCGCCATGGAGGAAAAGCAGCCATTCGTCCTGTTTGATCGCCGATCGCAGCATGTCGACCAGATCGGTGGGCGATAGGGCGGACATTTGCTTGGCGATGTACTCGTTGATCTGCTTGCCCTGCCGGACGTTGAACTCCGGATCGGCGAACGCGATCGGGGCGATGTTCATGGCCTCTGCGGTGAGCGTCGACTGCAGCGCGTTGTACTCGCGGCTGCCGAGCACGAACTTGACCGCCGACTTCGCCGGTCCGAGCGCCCGGTCGGCGGCCGGGCGCAGGGTGTCCTCCAGCATCTGCATCGTGCGGTCCGAGCGCGGACCGTTGAGGAGTTCGTCGCCGATATTGGCAACGGTCATGACCTGGCTGGAGACCAATTCCGCGTAGCCCGCGGTGATTTCGGACTGCCGCTTGATCAGCAGGCCTTGCCGCCACGGGCACCACCACTTCGGGTAGGCGGGCGCGAAGATCATATTGATGCCGACCCAGTTGACCACCCAGCCGATGACGACGCCGCCGATCGGCAGCACCGCGAGCGTGGACCATCCGGTCACGTGCAGGATCGCGACGAGCACGGCGCCCATCGGCGCGCCGAAGTAGAAGCCGAAGTTGATCATGAACCGCAACTCTTTGGCGCCGAGCACCTGGAACAGCTGATTGAGCAGCTGCGGCCGGGCCTGGAAGTAGCGGATGACCATCTGTTTCACATCGAGCAGCTGATCGATATTCGCGCCGAGTTCGTCGGTGAGGTTGCGCAGGATTTCGGGCAGTTGCTGACGGACCCGGTCGTGCACCATGTCGCGTACCTGGGTCGGCAGGTTGTACCAGAACTGGGGATGTTCGCGGCGCAAGATTTCCTCGACGATGTCGTGGATTTGCGTTTCCGCGATAGTAGTCAAATGTTCGGCGAGGGCATCCGGTTCAATCTCTCGATAGAAGTCGGCGACGCTGCCCAGTTTCGCGAGCCCTTTGTCGACGGCAATGCTCGCCATCTTGTCCGCACGCGACGGCACGATGCCCTGCCAGCCGATTCGGCCGTCGTAGCTCAGCAACGGCAGTACCTGAATTCGCTTGGGCAGGTACGGGTATAACGCACGCAGTCCGGGTAACCGAATGCCGTGAAAGGCGATAGGGCGGAACAGCATCAGGACACCGGTCCAGTTGGTGATGTAGCCGATGATGCCGGTGAAGAGCGGAATCGTAATCAGTTCCAGCGCAATGGTTGGGTGGAACACACTCTCTAACACGACACCCTCCTGCCGATAAACCGGTGATCGCCGCTTCACCGGGAACTCAAAGTAGCACCCTGTCGGCGACTGGACCCTACTGTGAAGTACGGAATGCGGCCAACATCGAGTGTGGCGGGCCACGCCGGATTGTCTGAGACATCAGTCACAGTGCATGTCCAGAATGTCGTACTGCCCATCCGGAGCGGAGACAATGACGACCAACCACATCCCACTCACCACAGGTACGGGTGCTTGGGGTTTGCGTCGGCGCGGGGCCGGTCGTGAACGGCAGGAGTTGTGAGCGGAAGCCACACGGCTGGCGAGTTGGGCATACCTGGAACGCTGTCGGGCAATAATCTGTGGGCGTATTCGTTCACTAGGCAATACATCGGAGTAGGACGTGGCAGACGACAGGACCGGACAGGACGTGGCCCAGGCCGGTTCCCGCGCGGTCGAGCGCAGCTCGGATGTCGAACAGCGGCAGATCAGCAATGAGGCACGGCTGATCCGCGGTGTGTTCCGGGCGGCAGGGCTGGCGGCGGGCACTGTGGTGCGTGGTAGTCAGTGGGCGGTGAACACCTCCTACGAGGTGACCAAGGAGATAACGCAGGCCGCGCTGGAGGGAGAGTCCTCGGCCGATATCGCCGAGCGGACCGGCAATGCACTGCGGTCTATCGCCCGCAGCGCGCTCGGTGTCACCGAGGGCTCGGTGCGCGAAATCGTCAGCTATGTGCCGACTTCCAATGGCCCGGCCGCACAGCAGGCGATCGGCCTCGGCGCGCCGCTGCATTCGGCCTCCATCGAGGACCTGCGCCGCCGCGGTGACGCGCTGCTGGCCCGCTCGGCGGATGTCTACTTCTCCGAGGACGTCCATCCGGCCTACGACCGCATTCTCGACGAGCTGGCTCCGGACGAGGCGCGCATTCTGCGCTTCATGGCGTTGAACGGTCCGCAGCCCTCGGTCGATGTGCGGACCAATCGGCCGCTGGGCATCGGCTCGGAGCTGGTGACCGGTGATCTGACCTCGGTGCCGGAGCAGGCCGGCGTCCGCTACCCCGATCGGTCGCGCACCTATCTGATCAACCTCAACCGGCTCGGGCTGACGCTGACCTCGGACGATCCGGTGGTGCTCAGCCGCTACATGGTGCTGGAAGTGCAGCCCGAGGTCGAGGCGGCGCTGAAAAAGGCGGGCAGGGCACCGAAGATCGTGCGCAAAAGTCTGCGTCTGACCGAGTTCGGCGAGGACTTCTGCCGCACCTGCTTCACGATCGGAAGTTGATCTTCGACACCCCCGGCTTTCCGAATCGGGCGGCCCCGTCATAGCAATCTGATACAAATCTCGCAAATCCCGCAGTACGGCCGCTTCGAATGGGATTGTTTGAGGTATGGATCAGGATGCTGTGTCCGCCATCGGCCGGTTGAAGTTCCGATACCTGCGCGCCCTCGACACCAAATCGTGGGAAGAATTCGCCGACACCATGGTGCCGGAGGCAACGGCGACCTACAGCGAATACCTGCAGTTCGAGTCCCGCGATGCGTTCCTTGCCTTTATGCGCAACACCCTCGGTCCGCACGTCATCACCGAGCACAGATGCGATCATCCGGAGATCGACGTCGACGGTGACGCCGCCACCGGTACTTGGTATCTCGCCGACACCGTGCTCATCCCGGCGCACAATATGCTGCTGCGCGGCGCGGCGTTCTACACCGACAGTTACGTGCGCTGCGGCGATGGCAACTGGCGCATTTCGCACACCGGCTACGAGCGCACCTATGAGGTGGTCCTCTCGCTGAGCGACCTCCCGAGCCTGCGCCTGACCTCCAGCCGCTGGGGCCTCATCGCCCAGGAAGACGGCAGCTTCGCCTCGGTCGAACGAGAACCAACCACCCCGTTGCGGCGGGAGCCGGACGCCGGGTGACTCAGTCGGCGGCGGCGACCAGCGGTTCCAGCGTGAGGCTCGGGTGTTCCTTCTCGATGTACTGCAGCCGCCACTTATCGCTGAACAACGCAAGTAGCGCGCCGTCGCTGCGGGTGAAGACCTCCACCCCGCGCTGACGGCTCAGCTCGGGCGCCGACTCGGCGTCGGTGCGCCGCGCCAAGGTGTAGGCCAGGTTTTCCATCCTGGTCTCCACATTGAATTCTGCCATCATCCTGGCGGTGACCACCTCGAACTGCATCGGACCGACGGCCGCGAGCACGGGGGAAGCGTCGCCGCGGATGTCGTTGCGCAGTACCTGCACCACGCCCTCGGAGTCGAGCTGGTCGATGGCCTTGCGGAACTGCTTGTACTTGCCCGCGCTCTCCGCGCGCAGCACCGCGAAGTGCTCCGGCGCGAACGACGGGATCGGCGGGAACTCCACTTTCTTGTCCACGAACAACGTGTGTCCCGGCGCCAGCGCGGTCGCGTTGACCAAGCCGACCACGTCGCCGGGGTAGGCGGTGTCGACGGTGGAACGCTCGCGGCCGAACACGGTCAACGCGTACTTCGTCGCGAAGGGCCTGCCGGTCTGTGCATGCGTGACCACCATGCCGCGCTCGAACTCGCCCGAGACGATCCGCATGAACGCCAGCCGGTCGCGGTGCGCCGCGTCCATGCCCGCCTGCACCTTGAACACCACAGCACTGAACGGGTCGGTGGTGGTGCGCGCCGTACCCGCCACATCGGGACGCGAGCCGGGCGCGGGCGCGAGCGCCACCAGTGCCTCCAGCAGCTGCCGGACACCGAAGTTCAACATCGCCGAGGCGTAGATGACCGGTGAGGTCTGACCGGCGAGGAACAGTTCCTGATCGTGGTCCTGTCCGGTGGCCGAGAGCAATTCGCTCTCCTCGGCGGCCGTGGTCCAGGCTTCGCCCTCGCGCGCTTCGGCGGATTCCGGTGTCAGCGATTCCTCCGGCGCGATGGTCGCGCCGCCGGCGGTGCGGGTGAAGTGGATATATTCGACCGCGGCGCCGTCGGGACCGCGGCGCAGCAGGCCGCGGAAGTCACCTGCGATGCCGACGGGCAGGAACAGCGGGGTAGGCGTGAGGCCGATTCGTTCGTGGATCTCGTCGAGCAGTTCCAGCGGTGCCTGGCCCGGCCGGTCCCACTTGTTGATGACGGTGATCACCGGGATACCGCGGTGGCGGCACACCTGGAAGAGCTTCAGTGTCTGTGGTTCCAGGCCTTTCGCGGCGTCGATGAGCATGACCGCGGCGTCGACGGCGGTGAGTACCCGGTAGGTGTCCTCCGAGAAGTCCGAGTGACCGGGGGTGTCGACCAGGTTGATCACGTTGTCGACATCGGAGCCCGCGGCGCGGTAATTGAACTGCAGCGCGGTCGAGGAGACCGAGATGCCACGGGCCTTCTCCATCTCCATCCAGTCCGAGACCGTCGAGCGGCGTCCGGCCTTGCCGTGGATCGCGCCCGCTTCGGAGATCATCTTGGCGTGCAGTGCGAGCGCCTCGGTGAGCGTCGACTTGCCCGCGTCGGGGTGGGAGATCACCGCGAAGGTGCGGCGCCGGGCAACCTCGGCGGGCAGCCCGCGCGGCGTGGGCGCGACGACACCCTCAGTGGAGGCGGTCAACTTCAACAACCTTTCGCAAACGTCCGATCGGCAACCGCTCCAGCGTACGCGACCGGTATGACCATTGCTCGACGCGCAGTAACCACCCGATTCACCTCGCGCATGACCATTGCGCTATGGTGTTCGGGTTGTCTCGGCGAGGGTGACCGCAGACCTTTGCGCTCACCGTGATCGACGCGGCTCGGCTTCCGGCCGTCCTCGTTCGGTCTTCGCCCGACGAGTTGACCAACTTAGAGCCAGGGCGGAAACAGTCCCTGGTGAGCACTGTTGACCAAGCCCGGAAGAGCCGTAGGGAGTAGATCCAGTCATGTCCGACGCCAACGTTCTCGAAGCCGCCGTTCGTACGGAGTTCGGCAAGGGCGCCGCCCGCCGCACCCGTCGTTCCGGCAACGTCCCCGCCGTGCTGTACGGCCACGCCGCCGAACCGCAGCACCTTTCCCTCAACGCACGCGACTTCGCCGCCATCCTGCGTGAGCACGGCACCAACGCGCTGCTGAACCTCGTCATCGACGGCAAGAAGCAGCTCGCGCTGACCAAATCCGTTGTCGTGCACCCGATTCGCCGTTACATCGAGCACGCCGACCTGCTGATCATCAAGCGCGGTGAGCGTGTCACCGCCGATGTGCAGATCGTGCTGACCGGCGAGGCCGCCTCGGCCACCCTGATCACCCAGGAGAGCACCACCCTCTCCATCGAGGCCGACGCCACCAAGCTCCCCGAGTCCATCGAGGTGTCGATCGAAGGCATCGAGGCGGGCACCCAGATCACCGCCGGTGGCATCGAGCTGCCGAGCGGCGTCACCCTGGCCGGCGATCCGGAAGCCCTGATCGTCAACATCATCGCCGCCCCGGCCTCCGCGCAGGAGACCGAGGAGGCCGCTGCGGCTGCCGCCGAGGGTGCTGCCGAGAGCGCCGAGTAAGAACTCCAACGGGTCGGTTACTTCATGACCGAATCCACGACCGGGCCCGCGCTCGTAGTCGGACTGGGTAATCCAGGTCCCGAATACGAGCGCACCCGGCACAATGTCGGCTTCATGGTCGCCGACGTGCTCGCGGAGCGCGTCGGCGGCCGTTTTGCCGTGCACAAGAAGTCGGGCGCGGATCTACTGCAGGCCCGCCTCGACGGTCGTCAGGTGCTGATCGCCAAACCTCGATCGTTCATGAACTTGTCCGGTCGCCCGGTCGCCGCACTGGCCCGCTTCTTCTCCGTGCCGCTCACCGAGGTGATCGTCATCCACGACGAACTCGATCTCCCCTTCGGCGCCGTGCGACTCAAGCGCGGTGGCGGCGAGGGCGGCCACAATGGTCTTCGCTCCGTGTCCAGCGCCCTGACCACGAAGGACTACCTGCGGGTTCGGTTCGGCATCGGCCGTCCGCCCGGTCGTCAGGATCCTGCGGATTATGTGCTCAAGCCGTTCTCGGCCCCTGAGCGCAAGGAAGTTCCGGTGATCGTCGAGCAGACCGCCGACGCGGTCGAGCTACTGCTGCGCGTCGGGCTGGAGACGGCACAGAACCAGCTGCACTGAACGCCCGCTCGCGGCACCAATTCTCTACGGGTACAAGGCATGTCGCCAGATCAGCGGGGAAAGCGATAGCGCGTCAGGGGGTCGTCCTCGCCCTTGCCGAAGGCGAGGACCTCGGTGGGGGCGGTGCCGAGACGACGGCCGTGGCAGGCATTTATCGCTGCGCCGTGCATGCTGATGTTCAGTGCAGGTGGATGGCGGTGGCGGAGCGGCGGAGTTTGCCCGAGGAGGTCTTGGGAAGCGCACCCGGACCGAGCACCGTGACGGTGCGAGGGCGGACGCCGACCTCGGTGAAGACCGCATGCACGATCTCGTGTTCGATGCGTTTGACCTCGTCGGCGTTCTGGTGGTCGTTGCTCTCCACCACCACCGCGAAGCTTTCGCGTTTCTCACCGGCGTCGAGACGGACGGCGACCGCATTGCCCGGCCGGACGCCGGTGACGTGCATCGCAGCGCGCTCGATGTCGGTGGGGTAAATATTGCGACCGCCCATGATGATGACGTCCTTGATGCGGCCACAGACCACGACAAGGCCCTCTTCGGTGAAGTAGCCGATGTCGCCGGTGTCGAGCCAGCCCTCGTCGTCCTGTGCGGAGCGGAAGCCGTTGACGGTGATATAGCCGGCAGTAACCGCCGGGCCGCGCAATTCGATGACGCCTACCGATCGGGTCGGCAGCGGCTGGCGTTCGGCGTCGACTACCCGGCCCTCCAGGTTGTCGACCAGGTAGCCCAGCGTCGGCAGTCTGCGGACATTGCCCTGGTGCGTATGGTCGTCGTGCACCGGCACCGCCTTACCGAGCGCCTCGAGCAGGTCGGCGTCGACAATGTCGAGCACCTGGCCGTGGCCCGGGTCCGGGACCGAGACGGCCAGGGTGGTTTCGGCCATGCCGTAGACGGGGGTCAGTGCCATCGGGTTGAGCCCGAAGCGTTGTCCGGCCGCGGCAAGCGCGTCCATGGTGTCGGGATCGACCGGCTCCGCACCGTTCCACATGTAGCGGACGCTGCTGAGATCGAGTGATCCCGCCTCCGCCTGCTTCAGCCGGCGAGCCAGCAGGGAGTACGCGAAATTCGGTGCCGCCGTGACGGTGCCGCGGTATTTGTCGATCAGCTCCGCCCACAGCAGGGGCCGCATCAGGAAGTCCAGCGGCGTCACGCACACCACCTCGGCGCCGAATTGCATCGGGACGCTGAGGAATCCGACCATGCCCATATCGTGGAACAGGGGCAGCCAGCTGATCATCACATCGTCGTCGAGCTGGAACTTCACCCGATCGAACATGGCGTACGCGTTGACGAAGAAGTTTCCGTGCGTGATCTGCACCGCTTTGGGCGATCCGGTCGACCCGGAAGTCAACTGCTGCAACGCGATATCGGATTCGGTGGTGGGCACCGGATCGGTGTCCTTGCCGTTGTGCAGCTGATCGATGCGCACCACCGTGATGCCGCGCTCGCGCAGCAGCGGCTCCGCGGCCTCGAAGGGAGCGCCGAGCACCACGGCCCGCGCCTCGATCATGGTGAGCACGGTCTCGGTGTCACGAGCCCACATCATCAGATCGGTGCGCGGGGTCGGCTGATGCAACATGGTGATCGACGCGCCCCGCATCCAGATGGCCTGGCATGCGGGTGCGATATCGACTGGCAGGCCGGCGAGCACGCCGACGGCGTCGCTATGTCCGATCCCGGCTTCGGCAAGTGCACCCGCCATGCGGCGTGCGATCTGATGGATTTCGCCCCAGGTCTGGCGTCGCGGGGCGTCGGGTTCTCCGGTGACAAGCCCGTGGGTGGAGGTGTTGGCCGTCGCGTACATCTCGTCGGTGAACCTGCTCAACGTCCAACTCCCTCATCACGAACGCAGTGGCCGGATCCGCCTCGCCCGAGCACACTGCAGCCGTTTTCCGGCCTGTCTCCACTATCCCGCCATTTCGGCCCGGCGTTAACCCTCTTTTCGATTCGCCGGCCGATCTGTTCTGGTAATTCCGGCTACTGCCTGCTGCCGAAGGTGGCCGCGTAGCGGTCGACGTAGTGGCGGCCCGACCGCGCGGCGAGCTCCCGCATCAACAGATCGGTTGCGGCACGAACGCGCTCGATGGGCACCTCGGTGTGCAGCACGATCGGCGGGTAGTAGCGCGGTGCGCCCACATCGATGCGGACCTTGGCGAAGCGCCAGAACCGGCTGCCGCGCGGGTTCACCTTGTCGGTGCCGGACAACACCACCGGGATCACCGGAGCGCCCGTCGCCATGGCGACGCGCAGCGCACCTGTTCGGCCGCGGTAGATCCGGCCGTCGGGGGAGCGGGTGCCTTCGGGGTGGATCGCCCAGACGCCGCCCGACCGCAGGATCTTCGTGGCGGCGGCGAGAGCGTCCGCGGCCGCGGTGCCGCCGGTCCGGTCCACCGGCACCTGGCCTGACGCGGTAAAGAACCAGCGCTGGAAGCGTCCCTTCACCCCGGTGCCGGTGAAGTACTCCTGCTTGGCCAGGAAGGTGACTCGCCGCGGTATGACCAGCGCCAGGTATAGCGAGTCGATCACGGCCAGGTGGTTGGCCGCGATGATGACCGGTCCCTCTTTCGGAACATGCTGCAACCCTTCCACTTCGGGTCTGCCGAGTAACCGCAACAGCGGGCCTAGCAACACGTACTTGAACAGCCGGTACCACAAAAGAGCCTCCGAGAAAGTTGTTTGTAGACACTGTCTACAGCACGGAGTAGACAGTGTCTACTCGACGCTGCGACAATGTCGCCATGGTCGGAAACGAGTCACTGCGGGAACGGCTGGTCGGTGCCGGTGTCGAGCTGTTGGAGGAAGTCGGCGCGGGCCGGCTCGGGCTGCGCGCGATCACCAGGGCGGCAGGGGTGTCACACGGTGCGCCGCGCAGGCACTTCCCCACCCACAATGCCTTGCTGGCCGCCATCGCCGCCCGTGGCTTCGCGGATCTCATCGAATGGTTCGATGTGGTCGAGGCGGGTGCGGCGACGGCACGCGAGCACCTGGAGCGCATGGGCGCGGCATATGTCGAGTTCGCGGGACTGCGGCCCGAGATGTTCACCCTGATGTTCCGCCACGATCTGCTCGAGGGCTCCGGCGAGAACCTGCGCTCGACGACGCTGCCGCTGTTCCGGCGGTTCGCCGCGCTCGTCCACGAGGCGACCCCGGCGGACACCGACTCCGGTCCGCCGGGGGAGCGGGCGATTGCGCTGTGGACCAATCTGCACGGCATCGCGGCGCTGCAAGCCAACCGCAGCCTTCGACTGGTCGGTCCGGCTATCGATGTGCGGGCACTGGTCGCCCGGGTGATCGAATTGCACGTCGCCTGAACGAGAGGCAACCGGTCATATTCTGGCTGCGAGTACCAGCGCGAAACGGTTGTCCGGGTCGGTCCAGACGTGTTCGGTGCGGAAACCTGCTGCCGTCAGTTCGGCGTCGAGCCCATTGATACGGAACTTGGCGGAGATCTCGGTGCGTAGCTGCTCACCGCGGGCGAATTCGACGGTCAGGTCGAGAGCGCGGACCCCGACGGTCATGTCCTCGACTGCCTCCAGGCGCATTTCGATCCATTCGTTCTCGGCATCCCAGAGGGCAATGTGCTCGAACTTGTCGGGTTCGAAGTCGGCGTCGAGCCGGTTGTTGAGAACATGCAGGACATTTCGGTTGAACTCCGCAGTGACCCCTGCGGCATCGTCGTAGGCGGGGACGAGGACGGCGGGGTCGATGACCAGGCCGGCGCCGAGCAGCAGTTGTTCACCGGGTTCCAGCACGTCGTGGATGCTCGCAAGGAACTCGGCGCGTTCGGCCGGGACGAGATTGCCGATGGTGCCACCGAGGAAGGCGATCATGCGGCGGCCGCCGCCGGGCAGGTTGTGCAGGGTGTCGGTGAAATCGCTGACCACGCCGTGGACGGCGAGACCGGGGAATTCCGCCGCGATCTCGTCGGCGGCCGCGCGCAGCGCCGAGGACGAGACATCCTGCGGGACATAGGTCTTCAGCGGCCCCTCGCTGGTGAGCGCGGAGAGCAGCAGCCGAGTTTTGGCTGCCGAACCGGCGCCCAACTCGACGAGGACCTCGGCCTGCGCGGTGCGCGCGATCTCGCCGACAACCTGTTGCAGCAATGCGCGTTCGGTGCGCGTCGGGTAGTACTCCGGCAGTTCGGTGATCTGCTCGAACAGTTCGCTGCCGCAGGCGTCGTAGAACCACTTGGGTGGCAACCACTTCGGGTCCGCGGTGAGCCCGAGCCTGGCATCCGCCCGCAACGCCGAGGTGAGGTCGTCGTCGGATAGGTAGATCTCCAGCGTCGGTGCAGTCATAGCGGAGTGCCTTTCGGTATCGCGTCGTTCTCGGGTGACGCGGGTGCGGAGGGAAGCGGATCGACCGACAGCACGCCGGGCCGTGCGGTGACCAGGCTCCGATCGGGGATCGGCTGCCAGCGGGGGTCGTCATCGAACGGTTCGGAGGAGAGGATGGCGAAGTCATCGGTGACCAGCGCCGACAGCGAGTGATGCCAGGTGGTCGCCCACAGTTGGGCGCCATCGCCGAGCAGGAAGTTCAGCCGCGATTGCGGGGCGTGGGCGAGCACGGCGGAGACCAGCAGCCTCAGTGCGGCGGGCGCGGCCCCCCACTCGCCGTCGGGCGCGCCGGTGGCGAGCAGGCCGCGCAGAATCACCCAGAGCGTTGCCGAATCGGTGGCCGATTCCGCTTCGAGCAACCGGGTCGGCGTGAACAGCCCGGCGCCGAGTTCGGTTGCGGTGCTGTCGAATTCCGCGGCAACCGCGGCGAGCGTGCGCCGCCAATCCGGCACCATGCCGTTGTGGCTGAATGCCCAGCGGCCGTGGGTGAACGGCGCGCAGGCGCTCCGCTCGATCGGCATGCCGACGGTGGCCGAGCGTACCGCGGCAAGCACCGCCCACGATTCCAGTTGCGGCAGCACCTCTTCGACGGCCGGGTCGGTCCAGATCGGCGCCGAATTGCGGTAGCGGCTGACCGTCACCGAGTCTTCGCCGTCGCGCCACCAGGAGACACCGAACCCGTCGGCGTTGATCGTGCCGCCACGACGCATGTCCTTCGGCGCCCACGCCTGGGTGCGCAGTGAATGTGTTCCGAGCGTGAGCATGTCACCCACCCGCACCTGCGGGCCGAGGTAACCGAGCTGCCTACACATCGGCGGCTCGCGGGTAGCAACGATGAAAGCCGATGCCGAGCACTGCATCCCGGCCGCCGTGGCGATCGTGGCCTGCCGCTGCCGTAGTGCTCATTCGCCTTCACCCTGTCGAAGGTCGCGGGCCAGCCGGAAGCCGGAGAAGATCTGCCGCCGGATCGGATGGTCCCAGTTACGGAAAGTGCTGCGGCAGGCAACGGGATCGGTGCCGAACGACCCGCCGCGCAGCACTCGATAGTCACCACCGAAGAAGACATCCGAGTACTCCGCATACGGAAAGGCACGGAAGCCCGGGTACGGATCGAAGCCGGAAGCGGTCCACTCCCAGACATCACCGATGAGTTGGTGCACGCCGGCCGGGGACGCACCCGCCGGGTACGCGCCGACATCGGCGGGCTCCAGATGCCGCTGCCCGAGATTCGCGGTGCTGGAATCGGGTTCGGCATTACCCCACGGGTAGCGGCGCGACTCCCCGGTGGCCGGATCGACGCGGGCCGCCTTCTCCCATTCGGCTTCGGTGGGCAGGCGCTTGCCCGCCCAGTTGGCGTAGGCCTCGGCCTCGAACCAGCACACGTGCAGCACCGGCTGATGCAGACGCAGCGGTGTCGGCACGCCGAAAACCCGGCGCCACCACTGCCCGGCCGGATCGCGCTCCCAGAACTGCGGCGCGACGAGCCCGGCCTGCTGACGATGCGCCCAGCCGCGCTCCGACCAGAGCTCGGGTCGGTCGTAGCCGCCGTCACCGACGAAGGCCAGGTACTGCGCGTTGGTCACCGGCGCGGCGTCGATGGCAAAGGCGGGCACCTGCACTCGGTGCGCGGGGCGCTCGTTGTCCAGGGCCCACGGCTCGGTCGAAGTACCCATGGTGAATTCCCCTGCGGGAATGATCACTTCGCCGCTGACCGGGGTGGTCACCGTCGGCGCTGCGGGCGCGGACAACACGGCGGGCCCGGTTCGCAGCTGATGGGTGGCCAGCATGGTCTCGTCGTGCTGTTGCTCGTGCTGGGCGATCATGCCGAAGGCAAAACCGCCGTCGACGAGCTCCCTGCCGCGTAATGCGCTGCGGTCCAGCACCTCCCACACCCTGTCGCGCACAGTGCCGACATACCCTCTGGCCTGTGTCGGGTCCAGCAGCGGCAGCTCGGGCCGGTTGGCGCGCGCGTGCTTGAAGGCGTCGTAGAGCTCATCGATGTCGGCGCGCACCGGCTCACGTCCGCCGACATCGCGCACCAGCCACAGCTCCTCCTGGTTGCCGATGTGCGCGAGGTCCCACACCAGCGGGCTCATCAGCCGGGAATGCTGGGCGATCAGCTCGGTCTCGTCGAGGCTGTCGGTGAGGGTGAGGGTGCGGTCGCGCGCCCGGGTCAGAACTTCGGCGATCTGGTCCCGGAGCCGTTCGGTCTCGGTGTTGTCGGTGCTCGGGTGATGAATGGTCACGAGACTGCTCTCCACAGTTGGTCATGGTCGGCCGACGAGCTGATTCGGCCGCTGCGCGCGACCTTTCCCCGCGCGGCCGTTGGTGTCGTCGGCACGTCGGCGGGTAATCGGTTGCCCGCGTGGGAAACTCCAACGCGCGCAACCGTGATCACGACCCTCCTCCTGCGCCGTCGGCGACGGCCTCGTCGGTCGGAGTCCGACCACCACGACATCGCCGGAGCGCTCCGGCGATCTCGCGGGCCGCGTCCGGTGTGGCCGCATAAGCCTCGGCGAGGGTCAACAGCTCGACAGCTACCGACCGGATCTGCGGGTCGGCCAGGCCGCATCGCGCCGCGTGCAGCCACTGTCCGGCGAGCGGCGCGGCCACCGCGGTCGCCTCGGCCACCGCGGCAGGGGTCGACATGAGCGCGTCGACCACATGGATCGGGACCATCCAGTCGTCGTCGGGCTGGGCGTCGAGGTAGCGGACCTCGAGGTGCCCCGCCGCGCGTACCGGCGGGAACAGCGTGGTCAGGTGGTAGTCGAGATCTCCGATATCAGGGCGGCGACCCACCTCGTCGTCCAGCGCGCCGGAAAGCCAATCGGCGAACGAAGCCCCCGGCGGTGCGGACCAACCGGGATCGTGCCCGTTGTCGCCTGCTTCCTTCGCGGCGGCATCGCCATCGTGCGCCGGGTCCGGCCTGCGCACGCACAGCAGCGGCACGTCCAGCGCCCACCTGCCGTAGTCGGCAACCGGATCCGGCCAGGCCTCCACCGGTGGGCGGGTGCGCGCGTGGTCGAGTCGCAACCAGGTGCGCATCCGCTGCGAGGCCCAATCGCCCACTGGCGCACCACGCAGTGCGGGCGAACAGGCGAATGCGGCAAGCAGTGCGGGACCGATCGTGTACAGCGCCGTCCAGCGGGCCGTGACCTCCGTGCGATCGGCGCCCGCATCGACGCTGACCTGGGTGGCGGCGGTATTGCACATCATGAGTTTGCCGAAGGGGCCGATACCGCCGAAGGACTGCTCCATGGCGCGATAGCGCGGCAGCTGCAACACCCGTTTGGGGCGGCGGTCTGCGTCGGCGGCGCCGGAGACAGTGCGGATGGATCGTGATTCGAGAAGATCCCGCAACATCCGGGAGTCGATGCGCAATCCCTCGCACAGCTGCGCGGCAGCGGCGAACGGGGCGCTGGAGAGTTCGATCTGACCGCCGGGTTCGATGGTGACCCGGCTGCCCCCCGGCAGTGAGAGCGCCGGTGAATCGGGGGCGATGGACCTCGGTGCATAGGGTCCGAGAGCAGCTGCGAGTGCAGCCAGTTGCGGGCGGGGAGCGGCCGATCGGCCTGACGTCGAACACTCACCCTGCACAGTGAGCCACTCGAGTTCGGCGCCGATCAGCGTCGGTGGTCCCAATTTGAAACAGACGCCCCCCACATAGGCCTCGGCCGCGACCCGCGAGGACAGATCCCCGTCCTGGATGGCGCTGACCGATTCCGGATGTTCCAGCGTGACCGCCATGCCAACCTCCGCTGATGAGTCCGTCGGCGGCCGGACGGGTAGGTCCGTCCGAGCGCCCTGGTCGGCGGGTTCGTGTCCGCCTTAGCTGGTGTATCGCTGCGACAGCCTGTTGCATTCCGCGTACGCCGGCTCAAACCAGGGTAGCGAGCGAGACCGACAAAAAAGCGACAAGATTTCGAACTCCTGACCGGATATGGTCGTCGGCATGCTGGACGACCATCGCGTACGGGACGACACTCCAGGCATCTCGTCGAGTTCGGGAACCGGGTTGGTTTTCCTCGACAGCGCGGGATCGTCACTGCCACCGCGGACTGTCACCGACACCGTCGTCGATCACCTGCGTCGCGAAGCCGAGATCGGTGGCTACCGTGCAGCAAACGAACGTCTCGACGATCTCGCCGGCGTGAAAACCGTGATCGGCAGGCTCATCAACGCCGACCCGGTCAGCATCGCGCTCAGCGACAGCGCCACCCGCTCCTGGGCTGATTTCTTCTACTCGGTGCCGCTCTCGCCCGGCGATCGCATCCTGATCTCCGGCGCCGACTACGCGAGCAACGCCATCGCGGCATTACAGCGCGCGGAGGCGACCGGGGCAACCGTGCAGCACATCCCCAGCGACAGCAGTGGCCAGCTCGATCTCGACGCCCTCGCGGCCATGATGGACGAGCGCGTCAAGCTGGTCTCGCTGTTGCACGTGCCGACCAACGGCGGACTGGTCAACCCGGCCGCCGAGGCCACCAGGATCGCGCATACGGTCGGCGCCTTGGTGTTGCTGGATGCCTGCCAGTCCGCAGGGCAGCTCCCGATCGATGTGGTCGAACTCGGCGTCGACGCGCTCTCGGTGACCGGCCGCAAGTGGCTGCGCGGACCGCGCGGCACCGGATTTCTATACCTGCGCCCGGAATTGGCCACGTCGATGGTGCCCCAACGTCTCGACCTGCACAGCGCAGGGTGGACGGCGCCCGACACCTACACCCTCGCCCCCGATGCGAGGCGATTCGAATTCTGGGAATGCGATGTCGCGGCCCGCCTCGGCTTGGGCGCCGCCGTGCAGTACCTGCTCGACCTCGGCCCCGACGACGTCTACGCCGCCATCGCGGCCCGCGCGGCGTACTTGCGCAAGTCGCTGCCGGAGATCGACGGCGTCACCGTCCGTGACATCGGCATCAGGCACAACGGCATCGTCTCCTTCACCGTCGACGGTATCGACTCCGTCGAGGTCCGCGATCATCTTGCGGCACAAGAAATTACGGTGACGGTCAGTCACGCCTCCTCTACGCTGTTGGATATGACCGCGCGTGGTCTGGCGTCGGTGGTCCGTGCCTCCCCGCACTGCTTCGTCAGCTTCGAGGAGCTGGACCGTTTCGTGGCCGCCGTCGCAGCGCTCTGAGCACCCATGTCACCACGCGAACTCGTCGTCCTCGGCACCGCGAGCCAGGTGCCGACCAAACAGCGCAACCACAACGGGTACCTGCTCAGATGGGGCAAGGAGGGCCTGCTCTTCGATCCCGGCGAGGGCACGCAGCGGCAGATGGCGTACGCGGGGGTTTCGGTCACCGATATCACCCGCATCGCGGTGACCCACTTCCACGGCGACCACTGCCTCGGCCTGCCCGGGGTGATCCAGCGGATCAATCTGGACCGAGTCCCACATCCGGTCGACGTGTACTACCCCGCCTCCGGCGAGCAGTATCTCGATCGGCTCAGTAATGCCACCGCCTTCCATCACACGGTCGAGCTGCGCAGGCATCCGATCACCGGGCCGGGCTCGTTGGCCGCCTCCGGCGCGCCTTTCACCCTGGCCACGGTGCCGCTGTCGCATCCGGTCGAGGCCTTCGGCTACCGGATCACCGAACCCGACGGTGTCCGTATGCTGCCGGATCGACTCCGTGCCATCGGGCTGCGCGGACCGATCGTCGGGCAGTTGCAGCGACAGGGTTCGATCGAATGGGGCGGGCGCACAATCACTTTGGCCGAAGTCAGTGCGCCGCGGAGGGGGCAGAGTTTTGCGTTCGTGATGGACACTCGGCTCTGCGCGGGCGTCCACGAGCTGGCCGCCGAGGTGGACATGCTGGTGATCGAGGCGACATTCCTGGACGCCGATGCCGGCCTCGCCGAGGAGTACGGGCACCTCACCGCAGGACAAGCGGCCAGGGTGGCCGCGGCAGCGGGCGTGCGCACGCTCGTGCTGACGCACTTCTCCCAGCGATACCGGGATCTTGACGAGCATTTCGCCGAAGCCGCACGGCATTTCACCGGCCCGATCGTTGTCGCGGAAGACCTGGCGAGAATCCCGCTGCCGCCCCGGCACTGAGCCGGGCTCATCCCACGACGGCCGCAAGCCATTCGATGAGGGGACGCATCCCTTCCCACGCGGCGCGAATCTCCTTCGCGGCCCTAGGCTTGTCGAGCCATGGCGGTGCGCCGAATTCTTTACTGCAGGTGAGGGATTTGTGGCGCAGCAGATCGATGCGGGGATGGTCCGCTTCGTAGCCTTTCGGCTTGGTTTTGAGCTTGTCCCCGCCGATCGTGTACCCCGCTTTGGTCAGCTTCGCGAGGATGGCCTCCAGCTCGGCGCCGCGCACCTCGTCGGCGATGGTGGCGCGCAGTTGGGCGACCTGGGCGGGGGAGCCCGAATAGAAGCCGCCGCCGATGAACAACCCGGCCGCGCTGATCTGCACGTACCACCCGGTACCCGGTGCGACGCCTGCCACCGCGCCCTGCGCGGTCTTGTACGGCGATTTGTCCTTCGAGAAGCGGACGTCGCGGTACGGGCGGAAGATCTTCGCGGTGCCGAAGTCCGGCTCCAGTTCCGCGGCGAGTGCGACCATCGGCGCTTTCACCGACTGTTCGTAGACGTCCTTGTGCGCATTCCAGAAGGCCTTCGAATTGTCGGCCTCGAGATCTTCATACAGGTCGAGTGCCGCCAGCGGGAAGCCGGTGAATCCGCTCATGAGATCAACCTAGCGTGCGATGACCAGCTCTTGGACAATGCGTATCTGATGCGAGGTCCTCGTAGAAGTCCAATCCCGCCAGGGGGAACCCACCGAATCCGCTCATGGAGAAAAATCTACCCGGTGGGTTCCCCGGTCAGCTCTGGTCGGGGAGTGCGTCGCCGGCCAGCACGATGTAGCTCACGACGATTCCGATGACCATGGCGACCGCGGCGACGATGACGGCGACCTTGCCGAGGGATTCGCCCTTGTTGCGACCGATGACGCCGAGAATGATGCCCGCTGGGCCGAACAGGATGGGGCAGAACAGCAGCGAGAGCGCCGCGCAGACGAAGGCGATGATCGAATAGATCTGAGCGCCGGATCGTTGGGGCGCGGCACCGTACTCCTGATACGGCTGCTGGGTGTAGGCGGGGAACCCGCCGTAGCGCGATTCCTGCGGGGCTCCGGTCTGCGGGTAGTTGTCCGGCCCGCCGGCCGCGGGGGTTGCCCACTCCGTGCCTGAAGGTTGCAGCGGCTCAGGCTCTTTGGCGAGCGACGGTGATCCGGCATCCGGCGGCTGTGGCGCATCGCCGGTGGGCTGTGGCGCATCGCCAGTGGGCTGGGGCGCGCTGCCAGTGGGCTGGGGCGCGCTGCCGGGTTGCGCCGGGGGCGCTTCGTCTTCGGGCGGTCGGGGCGCGCTGCCGGTCGGCGCGGCCGGCTTGTCATTGTTGTCGGGATGCTGCGGAGTAGTCATGACGCCCTCCTCGTGTGTGTCCGGTCGCGCTCTGCGGGGTACCACGGTGGAGCCGGCCCTCGCACGGTCACGCGTTCCGATTCCCCGGACGCGTCGGGCCTTTTTACTCGGCAGGCAACGGTGTCATACCTCGGAATCGTCGATGATCACCATGGCGGCGACCTCCGCGGGACGTTCGTCGGCTTCGGCGTCCTCGGTGGCCTGACTGTCTGGCGTCCACTCCTGCTCGAGCTCGTCGGCGATGCCGAGGCGGCCGGCGTCGTCGTTCTCATGGTTACAAATCAGCAGGTCGGCGGGTGGATCCTCGATATTGCGCTCGTACTCCCTGATCTCGTTCGCCTGCTTGTCGTCCCCCATGTCGGTGTCCAGCGATTCACGGTCCATACGACCAGTATCCTCCGGCGCCCATCCTGCAAATGGGACCCGACACGGCGAACGGTAATCGCAGCCGCGGACCACCGACGCGAAACGGCGGCCGGGACCCGTGGTCCCGGCCGCCGTTTCCGGGGCAATGTCTCAGGCGTTGCCGTTGAAAAGGCCGGTGACGGAACCGTTTTCGAAGACCTCACGGATGGTGCGGGCCAGCAGCGGCGCGATGGAGAGGACGGTCAGCTGCGGGAACTTCTTGTCCTCGCTGATCGGCAGCGTGTTGGTGACGACGACCTCTTTGGCACCGCAGTTCGCGAGGCGCTCGGCGGCAGGATCGCTCAGCACGCCGTGCGTGGCGGCGATAACGACGTCGCCCGCGCCGGCTTCCTTGAGGACCTTGACCGCGCCCGCGATGGTGCCACCGGTGTCGATCATGTCGTCGATCAGGATGCAGGTGCGGCCCTCGACCTCACCGACGACCCGGTTGGACTTGACCTGGTTGGGCACCAGCGGGTCGCGGGTCTTGTGGATGAACGCCAGCGGCGAGCCACCGAGCGAGTCGGCCCACTTCTCGGCGACGCGCACGCGACCGGAGTCGGGGGAGACCACGGTGATGTGCTCGAGGCTGTAGTTGTTGCGCACGTACTCGGCGAGCTGCAGCTGCGCATGCATGTGATCGACGGGCCCGTCGAAGAAGCCCTGGATCTGATCGGTGTGCAGGTCGACGGTGATGATGCGGTCGGCGCCTGCGGTCTTCAGCAGGTCGGCAACCAGGCGGGCGGAGATGGGCTCACGGCCGCGGTGCTTCTTGTCCTGGCGGGCGTACGGGTAGAACGGCAGCACCGCGGTGATCCGCTTGGCCGAACCACGCTTGAGCGCATCGATCATGATGAGCTGCTCCATGAGCCACTGGTTAAGCGGCGCCGGAAAGCTTTGCAGGACAAACGCATCGGATCCGCGGACCGACTCCTCGAAGCGGACGAAGATCTCGCCGTTGGCGAAGTCGCGCGCGGTCTGTGGGGTGACGTGTACGTCGAGCTCTTTGGCGACCTGCTCGGCCAGCTCAGGATGCGCGCGCCCAGAGAAGAGCATCAGGTTCTTCTGATTGTCGGTCCATGACGCGGTCACTGCTGTTTGCCATCCTTTTGCTCGATTGCCTGACTCGACATCTCGTTGGCCGCGATGGCTTCCGCCGCCGCGTGCGCCGCAGCAGTTCCGGGACGGTACCGCTGGACCCAGTTTTCGATATTGCGCTGTGGTCCACCTGACACCGCGAGAGCCCCCGGTGGAACGCTTCTGCGCAGTACAGTACCCGCCGCCGTATACGCGCCGTCACCCACGGTGACCGGTGCGACGAACATGGTGTCGCTCCCGGTGCGCACATGCGATCCGACAGTGGTGTGATGCTTCTTCACTCCGTCGTAATTCACGAAAACGCTCGACGCACCGATGTTGCTGTGTTCGCCGATGGTGGCATCGCCGACATAGGTGAGGTGCGGTACTTTCGAATGCGCGCCGATCGTGGCGTTCTTGGTTTCGACGAATGCGCCGAGCTTGCCGGACTCCCCGACCACGGTGCCGGGTCGCAGGTAACTGAAGGGGCCGATAGTCGCGCCCGGGCCGATCATGGCCTGGTCGCCGTGGGTCCGCACGACGCGAGCGCCGACGCCGACGACCACATCGGTCAAGGTGGTGTCCGGTCCGATCTCGGCGTCCTCGCCGATGTCGGTGCCGCCGAGCAGCTGCACCCCCGGCCGGATCACCGCGTCCCGCGCGATCTTCACGTTCGCGTCGACCCAGGTGGTCGCGGGATCGACGATGGTCACCCCGGCCCGCATATGCCGCTCCAAGATGTAGCGGTTGAGCGTGCGCGCGGCGTCCGACAGCTGCACCCGATCGTTGACGCCGGTGACCTTCGCCGCGTCGATGAGCCGGGCGCCGTGCACCGGATGTCCGGCTTCGCGGGCCAATCGCAGCACATCGGTGAGGTACAGCTCATGCTGGGCGTTGGCGGTGGACAGTCGGCCGATCATGGTGCGAAGCACTGCGGCGTCGAAGGTGTACACACCGGAGTTGACCTCGTTGATCGCGCTCTGTTCCGGTGTGGCGTCGGCATGTTCGACGATCTCGGTGACCTGACCGTTGGCATTGCGGACGATGCGGCCGTAGCCGTTCGGGTCGTCGGGCACGAAGGTCAGCACCGTGACCGCGGAGCGTTCGGCATAGCTGCGGTGCTCATCGAGCAGCGCGGACAGGGTGTGCCCGTCGAGCAGCGGCACATCGGCTGAGGTGACGAGCAGGTCGCCGGTGAAATCTTCGGGCAGCGCCTGCAGCGCGCATTGCACGGCGTGTCCGGTGCCGAGCTGTTGTTCTTGGATTGCGGTAATGATCTCGCGGCCGAGATCGGCGGCGACGGCGCCGACCGCGGCGCCGACTTGTTCGCGGTCGTGTCCAACCACGGTGATGAGAAACGCGGGGTCGATCTCGTTAGCCGCATGCAGCGCGTGTGCGAGCATGCTTCGACCGGCGAGCGAATGCAGCACTTTAGGGGTCTTCGACCGCATCCGCGTCCCGGCACCAGCTGCGAGAACGACGACGGCGGTCTGCTGTGGCATGGATCTCCCTCGGCTGCCTGTCATCGTGCTGGCCAACGTGCGGGGCCAACGATAGGCCATCGTGCCGGTGAGCTCCGCCGCCAGGACTCGAACCTGAACTATCTGAACCAAAATCAGAGGTGCTGCCATTACACTACGGCGGATTATCACACCGGCGGATGGGTGAACCCGCCGCTGTGCTCGAGCACGATGAAGATCCTCGCATACTGTTGCGCTCTCGGGCGAATGCTCCCCGTCTCCCGGCGTCTTTTTGCCGGTCGTCGGATGTTTGGTTCGGCGTCGGCGCAGTGCCGATCGATCGGCGCTGCCCGGGGTGACTCGTGGTGCAGTGGGGCTGTCTGGAACAGTTGTTGCCAACTTATGGTCGTGCGCAAGGGAGGCGGGAGCGATGTCTTCGGGTGAGCCTCGCGTGCCCCGGCCCCGGATGACGGGCACGCAGCGGCGGCAGCAGTTGATCGAGATCGGTCGCGCACTGTTCGCCGAACGCGGGTACGACGCGACCTCGATCGAGGAGATCGCGCAGCGGGCCCAGGTCTCCAAACCCGTGGTGTACGAACACTTCGGCGGCAAGGAAGGTCTGTACGCGGTCGTCGTCGACCGGGAGATGTCGATGCTGCTCGACATGATCACCTCCTCGCTGACCCAGAACCGGTCGCGGATCCGACTCGAGCAGGTCGCGCTCGCGCTGCTGACCTATATCGACGAGCGCACCGACGGCTTCCGAATCCTGCTCCGCGATCAGCCTGCGACGACCACCGATGGGCGTTACTCGAGTCTGCTCAACGAAGCGGTCAATCAGGTATCCCACCTCCTTGCCGGGGATTTCGAGCGCAGAGGCTTCGATACCAGTCTCGCGCCGATGTACGCGCAGGCATTGGTCGGCATGGTTTCCACCGCGGCAACCTGGTGGCTGGATGAGCGCAAACCGTCGAAAGAGGTTGTCGCGGCACATCTGGTGAACCTCTGCTGGAATGGGCTCAGCAACCTGGAGGCCGATCCGCAGTTGAGCTCGGAATGGCGCACTGACAAGGGTGATTGACACGGTTGGGGTAACCGGGATTGTTCGGTGCAAGACCGGGTTGGTAACCAGCAAATTGCGACGGAGGTCCGATCGAATGCTCGAATTGATTGGCGGGCGCCCACCTGGTGGTACGGTTCACGCATCCTCTGGGTGCTGTTCGGGCGGTAAGTCGGTCTTGTTCGTGATGTCGGTCTACTTCAGGATGGCTGGTTTTAGGGATGACAGGCGGATCTGATGGCTAGGCAAGCGCGCGCGGAGATCACCCGCGATTCCGTCCTTGCGGGCGCTGCCGATGTCTTTCTGCGCTTGGGATATGCGAATGCGAGCCTGAGCGAGATCATCGCGCAGTCGAACGTGACCAAGGGCGCCTTGTACTTTCACTTCGGTTCGAAGGAAGAGCTAGCGCGCGCCGTGGTCGACCAGGGCAACGAGCGCCTGGTCAGTTCGTGCCAGGGTTTCTTCGATCCCCGGGTGCCCGCGCTCGAAGCGTGCATCGGGATCACCTATGTGGTCGCGGACCTATCGATGAACGACCCGATGGTCGGCGCGATGCTCAAGCTGACCCACCAGATCGGTGACTACCGCGGCGCCCAGGGCGACAACATCGCCAAGACGTGGGGCGACACCTACCGCGTGCTCTCCGAACGCGCCATCACCCAGGGCGATCTGGAGCCCGAGCTCGATCCCGAGGTGATCGGGGTGCTACTGCAGGAGATGACCGCGGGCGTGCACATCATCGCCGTCGGCACCGATTCGATGGATCAGATGGCCGCGCGGATGGAACGCATGTGGTTCTTCCTGCTGCCGTCGATCGTGCCGCCGGAGAAATTGTCGTACTTCCGTGAGTTCGCCGCTCGCCGTCTCCGCCGCTACGTGCCGTAATTTTGCCGCGTGGCCGCGAACGGGCCCGTAGGACTCACCTGTGCGGGTCGGCCAGGATGGAATGTTCGGTCGAGATCCTGTCCCCATGTGGGGCCGGGTTGCCTGTCAGGGGGAGTGGCTAGACTCGGTTGGCCGTCCTAAACCCCGCCTGAGCTCAGGAGCCCGCATGTCCACCCATCGTCCACCATTGGCGGGACTGGCCGCGGTGGCCGGTGCCGACGCCGCGCTGCGAACCGTCGCCGACCTGGTCGGGAAGTCGCCGGTCGAGTTGGTCGCGCCGTCCGCGGTGCGGCCGTTCGTGGCGGCGACGATCGCGGCGCGCAAGCCGCTGGTGGTGGTGACCGCGACCGGTCGTGAGGCCGACGACCTGACTGTCGAGCTCGAGGAGATTCTCGGCCCCGCCGTTGCGCAGTTCCCCTCCTGGGAGACGCTGCCGCACGAGCGGCTCTCGCCGGGGGCGGACACCGTCGGGCGCAGGCTTTCGGTGCTGCGACGGCTGGCGCATCCGGAGGATCCGACGTTCCCGGAGCCGCTGCGTGTAGTGGTGACCACGGTGCGATCGCTGATGCAGCCGATGGCTGCCGGGCTCGGCGATATCGAGCCGGTGGTGCTGCGCGTCGGCGCCGAACTGGATTTCGACGAATTGCTCACGCGCCTGGTCGAATTCGCTTACACCAGAGTCGACATGGTCGGTAAGCGCGGCGAGTTCGCGGTGCGTGGCGGCATCCTCGATCTCTTCCCGCCGACCGCCGATCACCCGGTGCGCGTGGAGTTCTGGGGCGACGAGATCACCGAGCTGCGGCCGTTCGCGGTCGCCGACCAGCGATCGCTGCTCGACGTCGATGTAGACCTCGTCGTCGCGCCGCCGTGTCGCGAACTGCTGCTGACCGCGGCGGTCCGGGATCGCGCCGCCGAGGTCGCCGTCGAGAACGCGGCCGATGCCGCGCTGGTCGAGATGCTGGAGAAGCTGGCCGAGGGCATCCCGGTCGAGGGCATGGAAGCACTGCTTCCGGTGCTGCAGCCCGGTGAGCTGCGGCTGCTCACCGAGGTACTGCCGGACGGAACCCATCTGCTGCTGTGTGATCCGGAGAAGATCCGCACTCGCGCAGCCGATCTGGTGCGCACCGGCGAGGAATTTCTCGAAGCCTCCTGGACCGCGGCCTCGTTCGGCAGCGACGCGCCGCTGGGCGCACATGGTCTCGATCTCGCCGCGTCGGGCTACCGTGCGCTGCCGGAAATCCACGACAGCGCGAACGCGCAGGGACTGCCCTGGTGGAGCCTGAGCCCGCTCACCTCCGGCGATCCCGCCGAGGTTGTGTTGCCGGTGCTGGCCGGTCCCGCGGCGCGCGGTTCCGACGAACTGGTCGCGACGATCTTCGCGTCGATGCGTGCGCACGTGGCGACGGGTGGCCGTGCCGTGATTGTCGTCGCCGGACACGGTACGGCGCAACGCATTCTGGAGCGACTCGCCGACGCCGAGGTGCCCGCCGCGGCGCTGGCGGCGGGTGCCGAACCGACCGCGGGTGTGGTCGGGGTGCTGTGCGGTTCGCTGCACGACGGGATGGTGCTCGACGACGCCGGATTGGTTGTCGTCGCCGAATCGGATCTCACCGGCAACCGGGTCACTGCACCGGGCGAAGGCAAGCGACTACCCGCCAAGCGGCGCAACCAGGTCGACCCGCTTGCGCTGAACGCGGGCGACATGGTGGTGCACGACCAGCACGGCATCGGCCGGTTCGTAGAGATGATCGAGCGGACCGTCGGCGGAGCGCGCCGCGAGTACCTGGTCATCGAATACGCACCCGGCAAGCGGGGCCAGCCGGGCGACCGGCTGTTCGTGCCGATGGAATCCCTCGATCAGCTCTCCCGCTACGTCGGTGGGGAGATGCCGAGCCTGTCCAAGCTCGGCGGCTCCGACTGGGCGAATACGAAACGCAAGGCGCGCAAGGCCGTTCGCGAGATCGCCGGTGAACTGGTGCAGTTGTACGCGGCACGACAGGCCGCGCCCGGGCATGCGTTCGCGTCCGACAGTCCGTGGCAGAAGGAGATGGAGGACGCGTTCGCCTTTACCGAGACCGTCGACCAGATGACCGCCATCTCCGAGGTGAAGGCCGACATGGAGAAGCCGGTCCCGATGGACCGCGTGGTGTGCGGCGACGTCGGCTATGGCAAGACCGAGATCGCGGTGCGCGCCGCGTTCAAGGCAGTTCAGGACGGTAAGCAGGTCGCGGTTCTGGTCCCGACAACGCTGCTCGCACAACAACATCTGCAGACCTTCGCCGAACGCGTCGCCGGCTTCCCCGTCACGGTGAAGGGGCTGTCGCGTTTCACCGATCCGGCCGAGTCGCGGGCGGTGCTGGAGGGCCTGGCCGACGGCAGTGTCGACATTGTGGTCGGCACGCACCGATTACTGCAGACCGGCGTGCGCTGGAAGGACCTCGGCCTGGTCGTCGTCGACGAGGAACAGCGTTTCGGTGTCGAGCACAAGGAGCACATCAAAGCGCTGCGCACCCACGTCGATGTGCTGACCATGTCCGCGACGCCGATTCCGCGCACGCTGGAGATGAGCCTGGCCGGCATTCGCGAGATGTCCACCATCCTCACTCCGCCCGAGGAGCGCCATCCGGTGCTCACCTATGTCGGCGGGTACAACGACAAGCAGGTCACCGCCGCCATCCGCCGCGAGCTGCTGCGCGACGGCCAGGTCTTCTATGTGCACAACCGGGTGTCCTCGATCGACAAGGCCGCCAAGCGGATTCGCGATCTGGTGCCGGAGGCCAGGGTCGCGGTCGCGCACGGTCAGATGAACGAGGACGCGCTGGAAGGGACCGTGCAGGGTTTCTGGGAGCGGGAATTCGACGTGCTGGTCTGCACCACGATCATCGAGACGGGGCTCGACATCTCCAATGCGAACACGCTGATCGTGGAACGCGGCGACTCCCTCGGCCTTTCGCAGTTGCACCAGCTGCGCGGCCGGGTCGGGCGCAGCCGTGAGCGCGGCTATGCCTACTTCCTGTATCCGCCGGAGAAGCCGCTCACCGAAACGGCCTACGACCGTCTCGCCACCATCGCGCAGAACTCCGATCTGGGCGCGGGCATGGCCGTGGCCATGAAGGACCTCGAAATCCGTGGCGCAGGAAACGTGCTCGGTGCCGAACAGTCCGGTCATGTCGCGGGCGTCGGCTTCGATCTGTACGTGCGCCTGGTCGGCGAGGCCGTGGAGGCCTACCGCGCCGCCGCGGACGGCAAGCCGATCACCACCGAGGAGATCAAGGAGGTGCGCATCGACCTCCCCGTCGACGCGCATATCCCGCCCGACTACATCGCCAGCGATCGCCTCCGCTTGGAGGCCTATCGCAAGCTCGCGGCTGCCCAGGACGATCCGGCCCTGGCCCTGGTGGTGGAGGAACTCGTCGACCGCTACGGCCCGCTGCCGGTCGAGGTCGGCCGGTTGATCTCGGTGGCCAAGCTGCGCCTGCTGGCCCGCGAATACGGCGTCACCGAAATCGCGGTCACCGGAACCACTCTCAAGGTTGCGCCGCTGAGCCTGCCGGACTCCAAGCAGATGCGACTCAAGCGCATCTACCCCAGCGCGGGCTACCGGGCCGCTAGCGGCGTGGTCCAGCTGCCGCTGCCGAGGGTCGAGGACAGTGTCGGCGCCGAGCGGGTCCGTGACGTGGTGCTGCTGCAGTTCGTCGCCGACTTGCTGCTGGCGTTGGACGGAAAAGCACAGGGCGCGGTCGATCTCACCGTCGCCACCGAGGTTTCGGCGTCGCGATGACCGGCTCCTCGGCATCGGAGGGCACCGCCTCCGACACGGCCAGGCTCGCCGAGGGATTGGCCGAGGCGGTGGAGGTGATGGACCGGCTCTGGAACTTCGGCGGGTGGGAGGTCACCCAGACCCACGACTCGTTGCGTCCCTACCTGCTCGAGGAAACCTACGAACTCCTCGACGCCATCCAGCACAACGACGTCGAAACCATCAAGGAGGAACTCGGCGATCTGCTGCTGCAGGTGCTGTTCCACTCCCGGATCGCCGAGGCTGCAGGGGAATTCACGGTCGACGATGTCGCGGCGGCGTTGGTCGCCAAGCTCGTCAATCGCAGCCCGCACCTCGTCGATGCGCCCATCGACCCCGGTGCGACGGTCGCCGAGAAGGTCGCGGCCCAGGAAAAAGCGTGGGAAGAGCGCAAGTCCAGCGAAAAGTCCCGGCGTTCCTGCCTGGACGGCATCGCCATGGCGCAGCCCGCCCTCGCCCTCGCCGAAAAGATTTGCGAGCGCAGCGCCAAGGCCGGCCTACCGGACGACCTCGTTCCCGATGCCCTTCGCACGGTGCGGCTGGGCGGCCCCGGTAGCGCCGAAGAACGGCTCCGCAAGGCGACTCTCGCGTTCGCAGCCGAGATTCGCGCCGCCGAGGATGCCGCCGAAGCGAGCCGTGGCGAACGGGCTGCGCTATCGGTCTCGGACTGGCGGAAGCATTGGTCCGCTGCGGATTAGCCTGTGGTTCGGCCGCAGGGCTGCCTGATCGGGTTGACGGTCAACGAGATCGGTCGTCGACGGCGTGAAATACAGTGGGTTCACTCATGTGTCGAACCGAATCCGACCGAGCTGCGCCGTCTTCGATTCGCGGTAACCTCGCAGGTAGTTAGTGATTTTGGCCTTTATGTGAACGGGACTTGTTGTGAGATAACCACGTTTTCTAACGCTCGTTATTGTTTCGTTATAGTTATTCGGTGTGTCGATACCGCAATCGGCGAGTTGTGCCGCAAGATTTCACTTGGATCCGCTGGACTTTCTATACATGTGTTTCGAAATCCTTTCGAGGCCTTGATGGAGTCCGTGTTCGACCATCTGGGCCTCGATGTGAGCATCGGAGGACCGTATGAAGATTTCTGTTCATCGAAAACGTTCGCACGCGGCAGCCGGCTGGACTGTTGCCACAGCCGCCGCGGGTATCGGCTGTCTGGTGTTGACTGCCGCACCCGCGGCGGCTCAACCGATTCCGATTCCCGACTCTGGCGCCATCGAAGCCCTGAACGGCATCTCGATTCCGATGGATGCGCTCGGCGGCGAGTTGCCGGGCCGCACCGAGGTTCCGGGCTTCGAATTCGCGCCGCTCACCGTTATTCCGGGGGCCGAGCCGCAGAGTGTCATCGACGCCGCCGGACTCGAGTCACTCACTTCCCCAAGTGCACTCGGTGTCGACGATCCCCGGGTGATTCGTGCAGTCGGGCTCCGTGTGATTCCTGGAGTTGGACTCCCGTTCCTGTCCGGCCTTCCCGCCGCGGTGCAGTCCCTGCTCGCTGGTGTGCCGGGCGTCGAATTCCCGTTCCTGACAGATGTTCCCGGCAGCAGGCCCCCTGTGCTCCCTCGGGTCGCGGCGCCGCGAACCATCGATGAGCCCGCCGTCGACCTCGGGCGCTCCGAGCTCGAGTCGCAGTACGCCGGCGGCGCGGGCCCGGATACCTTCGACTGCTCGGGGTTGGCGCCGTGGTTCTATGACCGAGCGGGCACAGAGGTGCATCGCACCAGCTACGAACAACTCGGTTCGGGCACCCTGGTATCGGTCGATGAACTGGAACCAGGCGACCCGTTGTCGTGCTACGCCGGCGGCCACGCCGGTCTGTACACAGGCGAAACGACTGTCATCCACGCCTCGACGTACGGCAGCGGTGTCGAGACCTCTCCGATGACCTCGATGCCCCAGGCCGGCGCACGTCGCTTCTGATCGGCAGTTTTGTCACCGAACCCACACCTCCCCGCAAGCATGTCGTCACCGTGCGTCGGGAAACCCGTCAGTGGGCCTTCGCTATCCTGGCGGTGGAACCCGAAGCCAATGGCGGGCAAACCGCCGGGGAGGACGTTCGGTCCGGTGCCCATGAGCAGAGTCGCGGAGCACCCGCGGCCGAATCACGTGTTGTTCCATTTCAGCGATACCCATCTGATCGCAGGCGACGGCGAACTGTACGGTGCCGTCGACGCTGAACAGCGGTTACGCCAGCTGCTCGACCAGGCCGCTGCCAGTCATATCCGGCCGACCGCGCTCGTGTTCACCGGTGATCTCACCGACCAGGGTGAGCCCGCCGCCTACGACAAGTTGCGCGCGCTGGTCGAGCCGTTCGCGCGACGATTGCACGCGCCCATCGTCTGGGTGACCGGCAATCACGACGATCGGGGAGCGCTGCGCCGACGATTGCTCGGGGAGCGGGAGTCCACTGCGCCGCTCGACCGAGTGCACATGGTCGACGGTTTGCGCATCGTCGCCCTCGACACGTCGGTGCCCGGCCACCACTACGGCGAGATCACCGACGGCCAACTGGCCTGGTTGCGGTCGGTGCTCGCCGAGCCTGCCCCGTTCGGCACGATTCTGGCGATGCATCATCCGCCGGTGCCATGCGTCATCGACCTGGCCGTCACCGTGGAGCTGCGTGATCAGCGCAGGCTCGCCGATGTGCTCGACGGCAGCGATGTGCGCGCCATTCTGGCCGGGCATTTGCATTTTTCGACGAGCGCGACATTCGCGGGCATCCCGGTATCGGTGGCGTCGGCGACCTGCTATAGCCAGGATCTCGGGGTCGCGGAGGGCGGGTTGCGTGGTCGCGACGGGGCGCAGTCGTTCAACTATGTCCACGTCTACCCCGACACGGTGGTCCATTCGGTTGTCCCCATCGATCGAGGACCTACCGTCGGGACCCCGTCGACGCCCGAGGAAGCCGCGCGCACGCTGGCGGACGAGGGCATCGTGATCCCGCCCGCCACCCGCATTCCACGGGTTATGCGGCGCCAGACGCAGACTCCGAAATCTGATGACGAGGCGGTGTACTGACGCGCTCCCACGGCGCCCGGTCGGGGAAATAGCCGGACAGGAATTCCGAGACCGCGCGGACCCGTTCGGCTTCGGTAATCTCGGGGAAGCTCCCGTCGTTGAGGCAGAAGAAGTCGACATCGCGATGCGCGGCGAGTCCGTCGAGCAGTGTGAGCCCGGTCCGGCTCGTGGTGTCGACGTAGCGCATCCGCGCGGACTCTTGCGGCACTGCGCGTCCGGAGAACAACGCGTAGTAGTGATAAAGCGAGTTGGTCACCGAAATATCGGTAGCAGACCGGAATCGGCTCGTCCGGGTCCGCGCGAAATCCCCCGAGAATTCATCCTCCATTTCGAGGAGCACACTGCGGCGCAACGGCACCGGCGTGTGCTCGAGATGCCGAGTGATGACATGGCCGAACCGCGCGGCGAGCAACTCGCGGTTCACCCGCGCCGCATTCTCGAAACCGCTGCGGCGCTCGTTGTTTCGGCCGGGGCCGATCCTGGTGCCGGCCTCGATGAACCGGCTCACCCCGGCCGGGGTAAAGAACATCGAAGGGCGCACCGGCCGGGCGAAGAACATGTCGTCGTTGGAGTACAAGAAGTGCTCGCTGAGCCCCTCGATGTGCTGCAACTGGCATTCCACCGCATGGGAATTGAAGGTCGGCAGCCCACTGGTGTCGCTGAAGTGGTCGACCGCACGCACGACAGTCACCTTCGGGTGCGCGCCGAGCCAGTCCGGCACCGCGGAATCGGTCGCGATGAAGATGCGCCGGATCCACGGCGCGTTCTTATCCACCGACCGCAGTGCGTATTTCAGTTCGTCGATCTGCCGGATGCGCGCGTCGGCGTCGTCGCCTTCACCGACGACGACCTGCGCGAGCATGCCTGCGCGGCGGGCGCGGAACTCCGGGTCGGAGCCGTCCACCCAGGAGAAGACGATGTCGATATCGAAGGCGACATCGGTCGGCTGCGGTGCGAACATGTCCACCAGCGTCGGCCAGCCGCGTTCGAACAGGCGCACCGTGGTCTGCTCGACATCGGCGAGGTCGAAAACCATGCGCGTCAAGGCGTTCGGTCGCGGGCATTCGACAGTGTCGCCGTGGTACTGCCACAACTCCAGCTCGACGTGGTGTGCCGGGTCCGCGTCGCGGCCGAGCCGTAATACGTTGTGCTGCACTTCCTTGCAGGCGAAACCCGAGGTGATCGCGGTCGCGATCACACGCTGCAGCATCGCTCGGTGTGCCGCGTCGGCAGCGAGCACGAGCCGATGTCCGCAGTCGCGCACGAGCAGGAACGGCACCTCTGCTGCCGCGAGTTCCGCTCGCAGATAACCCAGGTCGTCGATCAGCGTCGTCGATACGATCAGATTCCCGGCCGTCGGCCGGAGCACCATCTCCACGGCCCTTGGATCCACTGCCCCCATATCCACCATTTCCGTCTCCACATCTGTCCGCATATCGAAAGGTCCGCAGACGCCGCGCGTCGGGACTTCGCCGGCTGCCGCATCGAACCGGGTGCATCACCCGAGCGGTCGGCCCGCCGACGCGGGAACGTCGACAGGGGTACCGCGTCCGATGCGGCCGCAGTCAGAAATTGGGGACAGTGCCGTAGCGGAGGAGAAACGTATTGACGGCACGATATCCAGACGATCGGTAAACCATTCGTTCTCACCTCTCTTACGGCGGGACGCCATGGCGTCGTGGGAAGTGCTGTGGCGTGCGCACAGTGAGTCGAGGCGAGCGCGAACGGGAACAGCACGCTTGGCCGGACAATCATCGGCCGGCGAAAACAAGGGAGAAGCCCCAGATGAACAGGGCGTTGCTAGAAAATGATGCATCCATGGCGACCTGCCGTCAATCCGAACACACTGCCCTGTCGATGCCATTGCGCCGCCTAACAGCCGGTCGGTCTAGTTAGGATAGCCTCACTATATCCTACGGAGAGGAGCAATCTCGGTGCGTGTTGTCATTCTGTTCGGATCCGAGATGGGTACGGCGGAGACCGCCGCCGACAGCATCGCGGACGTCATGGCTGCCGCCCACGATGCCTCGGTGTACGACATGTTCGATTTCGATGTCGACGATCTCGACGTTCGGGTTTTCCACGTCCTGGTGTGCTCCACCTACGGTGACGGCGATCTGCCGACCGGAGCGGAACCTCTCATCGACGCCCTCGATGCGCGCAGTCCCGATCTGAGGGGACTGCGCTTCGCCGTGTTCGGTCTGGGTGATTCCGTCTACGGTGACACGTTCAACCGCGGCGGCGAGATCATCGCGGAGAAGTTCCGTTGGTGCGGCGCGACCCAAGTGGGTGAGCATGCGCGCCACGACGCGTCGTCCGAAGTTCGCGTCAAGGACATGGCACGCGACTGGGCCTGCGCACTCCTCGACTCAGCCAAGGCTGTCCTGACCTCGGCCTAATAGTCGGCTGAAAGCAGTTCGGACAAAGGTGGCAGGGCCAGCGGACAAGGGGCACAGCACCTTAGACTGCTATCAGCGCGGCACAGCCCGTCGCGCGTGACGATCCATGAGGTGACGAAGATGGCAGCCGGAGCGAGCCCTGCGCAACGTCAAGACCACTCGACCGATGATCACCCCGTGCTGGACGTGTTGCCCGAATGGCCGCAGGAAACGATCGCGGTACTCGTCACCACCGACCCGGCGCCGCATGCGATTCCGGTGTCCTGGCCGGTCCGTGCCGGTGACCGGCGCATCCTGCTCAGCCTGAAATCCGATCGCGGTTCGCTGGCCCGGCTGCGGGAGCGCGCCGATGTCGCGCTGCTGATTCTCGGGGGTGGCGACGTCGCATTGTGTGCGCGGGGCAAGGCGCAGGTGATCCCTGAGGACCTGCCCGGCGCGCCCGATTATGTGGCGGTTCGGATCGATGTCGAGGTGATCGACGATCATCGGCAGTCGGCATTCGAGGTGGCCGACGGCATCCAGCGTAAGGTGCTCGACGCGAGCGAGTTACGTGCGCTGGAAGGCCGCGTGACAACGTTGCGTGCCTGGGCAGAAAACCAGAACTGAACCCGCGCAGCACTTCTGGTACCGAGTCATAATTGTGGAGAAAGGCGGCGCGAACGCGCCGAGCGGAAGGGGATCATGAGCGTCACATTGGCCAAAGGCGGAAATGTTTCGCTGTCCAAGCAGGCACCGAACCTCACCAAGGTGACGGTCGGGCTCGGCTGGGACGTCCGCACCACCACCGGGGCCGACTACGACCTCGATGCGAGCGCGCTCGCCACCGGGCCGAGCCTGAAAGTGCTGTCGGATCAGCATTTCATTTTCTACAACAACCTCCGCTCGCCCGAGGGCACCATCGAACACACCGGTGACAACCTCACCGGTGAGGGCGAGGGCGACGACGAGACGATCGTTGTCGACCTGGTTGCGACACCGCCGACCATCACCAACATCTTCTTCCCCGTTTCGATCCACGATGCCGACGCGCGTGGCCAGTCCTTCGGGCAGATCCGCAATGCGTTCATCCGGGTCGTGGACCAGAACACCGGCGCCGAACTGGCCCGCTACGACCTGACCGAGGACGCCTCCACCGAGACCGCGATGGTGTTCGGTGAGCTGTACCGGTACGGCAACGAGTGGAAGTTCCGTGCCATCGGCCAGGGTTACGCGTCCGGGCTCGCCGGAATCGCGCGCGACTACGGCGTCCATATCTGATTCAGCAGGGCTGGGCCCGACTCGGCTGAGGCTGGGCCGGCCGTTCGGACTGAGCTGGGCCCGATTCAGGTGGAGTCGGGCCCGATTCAGCCAGGCTGCGCGGTGCCTCCGCCGGCGGCGCGCTCAGCAGGGAAAGAGCGTTCATCGCGCCTCCACGAGCTGGGCGCGTCGGGCGGTGGGGGAGTAACGGTCCAGCATCTCCCAGACCTCGCGTTCGGTGGCGGCGTCGAGCAGGTCGCGGTCGTTCATCCAGTCGTCGTCGAAAACGGTGTCCAGGTACTTTTCGCCACCGTCACAGACGATGGTGACCACGGTTGAGCCGGGCGGGAATTCCGCCAGCCTGGTGAGCGCGGCGTGCACGGAGCCGCCCGCGGAGCCGCCGATCATCAGGCCGAGCTTGGCCGCGATCGCGCGGGCGGTAGCGAAAGCCGCGGTATCGGACACCTTCACGCCCTCATCGAGCAGGGAGTAGTCGACGGCGGTGCCGATGCTCGCGCCGGGCGGCGTGCCAGTGCCCGACTGCCAGTACGGCCCGCCGGGGCCGCCGAAGGCGATGGAACCGACCGGCTCGACACCGATCACCCGCGGCGTGCAGCCGAGCTGGCGCAGCCGGGTCGCGGTGCCGAACAGCGAACCGCCGGTGCCCACCGCAGACAGCAGGATGTCGACCCGCGCCACGTCCTTCAGCAATTCCTCGGCCACCGCGTAGTAGCCGACCGCGTTGGCGTCGTTGTTGTGCTGTTCGGTGAAATACGCGTCGGAAAGTCCGGCGGCCATCGCCTCGGCGAGGTCCTCTCGTGCCGAGGTGGCCAGGTTGTCGTCGTCCCCGTCGGCGACGAATACCAATTCGGCTCCCATTGCCCGCATAGCGCGCAGTTTGTCCTTACATGCGTGATGATCGACCACGGCAGTGAAGCGGTACCCACGTTCGGCAGCAACTACCGCAAGGCCGAGTCCGGTATTCCCGGATGTGGATTCGATGATGTGCCCGCCACCGGCCAGCAACCCTCTGCGCTCGGCATCGAGCACCATCGCACGCGCCATCCGGATCTTCGCCGCGCCTGTCGGGTTGAACTGCTCGAGCTTGAGCAGCAGCCGGGTGCCGGTCGCAGTGGTCGCCAGTTCGAACAGAGGGGTGCGACCGATCAGATCCGTCACGCGCGTGATGAGCGGCATGGGTGTCTCCATCGTTCGGGGCCAGGGTGAATGGGTTCCGGTTATCCGGCGTCGAGCGTCCAGCGCAACCGTCCGCCGGGTGCTTCGTGCAGCACCGCCTTCGGCGGTATGGGTAGTTCGTGAAAAGCCGACTCGTTCGAATCCATTTGGTAGCCAGCGGCATTCGGGTAGATCAGCAGATCGCCGATCGTCGCGGGCCGCGGCAGTCGGATGCGCCGCCAGCTGAGCATGTCGGATTCCAGGCAGGTCGCCGCGCCGACACAGGTTGGTGTGGGTGTGCCACCGGGTTGCGGCGGCCACAGCATCGGGTCCGGAAGGTATTCGCTGTCGAACCATTGCTCGGACAGGCTCAGACTGCTCCCGTCGACGGTGAGCAGGCGGTAGGGCTGCCCGTCCGTGTGGCGGGTTTTGCTGCCCTGCACCCGGAAGACGGTGCAGCCCGCGTGGTCGAGCAGGGCACGGCCCGGTTCGACGGCGAGGCGGATGCCGTTGTCGCGCAGGCGTCCTGCTAAGCCGTGGTGGTCCAGGATGGTGGTCAGCATGGCCGGGCCAGGGGCGGGGAAGTGGTAGGGGTAGTACGAACCGAAGGACTTGCCCGCATGGAACCACCGCGGGTCGGCGGCAGCGGTGAACTCGGCCCATGCCGACGCCGGGACATAGTCGACGCCGAATCCGCCGCCGATGGAGATGGTCGTCACCGGATGTCCGAGCGTCCGGGCGTCCCGGCACCGGTCGATCAGCGCGTGCGCCTGCTCCGCGCGCGCGACGGCGTCGTAGCCCGACAGGTGGAAACTGAAACCCGTCAACCGGATCGACTCGTTGCCGACGGTGCCGGAGGAGCCGATGAGCGACAGCGCCCCGCCCAGCTCGCCGTCGGTCATCCCGAATCTGCTCGTCGATGTGGCGGGCAGCACGCGAAGTACTACCTCGGCGGGTGCGGCCACGGTGGTGAGCGTGGCGAGGCGGTCGAGTTCGTCGAGACTGTCCACCGCGATCAGTGCGCCGTGCCGGACCGCGAGCCACAGCAGGTCATCGGATTTGGCCGGGCCGGTCACCATCAATTCGTGCCCGCGAACACCCTGTGCCAGTGCGGAAGTCAGCTCGCCGATGCTGGAGACATCGACACCAGCACCCTGTTGCGCACAGACCCGTGCGACGCAGGCGGCCTTGTTGGCCTTCTTTCCGTAGTAGACGACCCCGTCGACGCCCGCCTGCTCGAACGCGGCATGGAATCGGTCGATATTCCGCCCGACCCGCTGGGGATACATGAGATGGAACGGCCCGCCGACCGCGAAGGCGATATCACCGAGCAGATTCGGATCGTCGTATGCCCGCCGCTCCCATTCGTCGGTGAGCGCGGGCATCGGTGCCGCGTGGATCTGGCGCAATCCGCGGTTCGGCGCGGTTTCGGTGCCCGGCCGGGCGGCACCGGGAGGTGTGCTCCGGTCACGAGTGTTCAACGGTTGCTCGATCATCGGCTGTGTCCCGCTCTGCTCCGGCCGAGGCGGGGCCGCGGCCGGCACCCGCTCGAATCGGTACTGCTCCGCCGGTCACGAGCGGGGCAGTGCGAGCCGAGCGGAACGGGGCGACGATCTGTTGCCCATAGCCATTCTCGTCGGCCTCGGCGGCGCGGCGACGTCGTTCGGGCAGGCGGACGTTCACCCGCTTGAGCCATCGATCGGTGCCGTCGTAACGCGCGGTGAACGGCACCCGACCGTGCACGGCGACGTCATTGTCGACCAGCAGCAGCTGACCGGGTGCGAGCGCCGCGGTGACGCAGACGCGCTCCAGCTCTGCGGTGAGGTGTGCGTAGGCACTGCGGAATTCGGCGTCGGCATCGGCGAGCGGGGTGTAGGCCGGGTCGTATCGAAGCGTCAGATCTGTGGTGTTGCCGGTGGATTCGGCGTGCCAGAGAGTGGGCAACGGAGTCGCCGGGTAGCGCTCGTGGCCGGAACCGTAGGACACGTCGGGCAGGATCGGCAGCGTGGGCGTGCTGAGCAGAGTGCGTTGCGCCGCGGTGAGTTCGGTGCGGCGCACCGAGGAGACGGTGGTGGCGACCCGATCCGGATTGCGCAGGGATGCGAGCATCAGCAGGTTGGCCCGCTGCGGGTGGAAGGCATCTTCGGTATGTGGGCTGAGTAGCGTTTTGCTACTCGCGCCCGACTGTTCGTGTTCGTGGCCGGGCGACGGGACGATGTTGTTGACAAGGCGACCACCCTGCTGACCGTGCCAGCCGAATGGTTCGCCCGCGCTCCTGGCCAGCAGCAGCATGACGATGTCGAGCTGGAAAGAGCTTGCGCGACGGGCTGCTTCGCCGCTCCACTGTGCCGCGTCGTGCCAGCTGGGCGGGGTCGGGCCGAATTCTTGGTCGGTCAGCGGCAGTCTGCTGACGATGGTCGCGCCCGCGGTGGTGCCGGGTGGGCGCATCGCCGTGCGCACGTCGGCAGGCAATTCGCTGACGCGGCCGTCGATCTGCGCGAGCAGTTCGGGATCGGTCAGCGTGTGCGTCATGTGTGCAGCACCACCGGCGCGGCTGTCCAGTGTGGTGCATATCTCTTGCGCCAGCTCGCGGACCGCACGCCCGGCGGCGGTGGGCAGCTCGCGTTGTTCGATCTCCTGCGGGTGAAACGTCTTACGTTCGGCGAGAACGCTTTTCACCGGGGGTTCCCTTCTTCGCATCGGGTCGAAAAGCCGGTTGGGACGATTCGATGTGCGAAGCTATCGCCTCTCGGCGCCTTAAGCAAGGCTTACCTAAGCGAGTCGCGAAAAATAGCGAGAATGCATCACTGGGATTATGTCATCCGCTCCGATGACTACACCGCCCTACTCATCCCACGACATCCCTGGCAGTCACCCACTGCGTGTCCTCGACCACGGCAGAATCGTCGAATCCGGCAACACCCCCACAATCCTCGAATTCCTCGACCCGCAACGCCATCCGAGAACTCCTCCTCTACTGATCGTGCTCCGGTTTCGCGGGAATGGTTCGGCGGATCTGGATGATGTAGGGATGCTCCTGAGGATGACCGGCGTTCTGGCCGTTGCGATGGTGGCCGTTGTACTTGCCGGTTGTGGAGGTGAACGCAATCTGCCCCCGATTCCCGAGGGTATTCCGCCCGGGCCCGGTACTGCGTTGCCCGTGATCGATCTGGATGCGCCGGGTCGGACCGCAGTGCAGTTGCGTGGTTGGGCCGACGAGCAGGCCGACCGGCTCGGCATACCGTCGATCGCTTTGGAGGCGTATGGGTATGCGGCGGCGGTGCTGACGCGATCGCGGCCGGACTGCGGCATCGCGTGGACGACCCTCGCGGGCATCGCGAGTGTGGAAAGCAAGCACGGCACCCACCGGGGTGCGGGGGTCGGCGCTGACGGCTCCGTACGCCCGTCGATCATCGGCATCCCGCTGGACGGGTCCCCCGGCGTCGCGCTCGTGCGTGACACCGACGGCGGCAAGCTCGACGGTGACCCGGTCTACGACCGAGCACTCGGCCCACTGCAATTCATCCCCGAAACCTGGAAACGCTGGGGCGTCGACGCCAACGGCGACGGTGTGATCGACCCGCAGAACATCGACGATGCCGCCCTCACTGCCGCCCGCTACCTCTGCGCCAGCGGTGGCGACCTGACCTCTGAGCGCGGTTGGCAAAGCGCACTGCTCACCTATAACCAGTCCAACACCTACCTCCTCACAGTTCGCGACCGCGCCGCCGCCTACAGCGTCGGCCGCCGCGCATAACCCGCACTCGGACCCGGCGCATCTGCTACATCCAAGCCCTCGCCTGGGATCCGGCCGCCTCAACACTCGGTGCAGATCCCGACGTCTGGCGCAGCACGTGCGACCGTGTCGACCGCCATGATGTGGCAGACCTGGCGCTGCTGTGTCCGGCAGCGTGGGCGGTCCCGGGTGGGCAATTCGGCGGGCGGTGTGTGGTGGGTCGGGTGCATGGATCGGGCTGTATCGATCGGTGTGGTGTGGTGGATCGGGTGCACAGATCCAGGGCGCGCCGACCGGGGCGATGTGGCAGAGCGGGTGCGGCGCGTTAGGCTCGCAGGCGCACGGTTCTCCCGTGTTATCCACCGTGCCAGCAGCCGAAGGAGTGTCGTTTTCGTGGCCATCATCGAACAGGTCGGAGCGCGCGAGATCCTGGATTCTCGCGGCAACCCCACTGTCGAGGTCGAGATCGCCCTCGACGACGGCACCCTGACCCGGGCAGCAGTGCCCTCGGGCGCCTCTACCGGCGAGCACGAGGCCGTCGAGCTTCGTGACGGCGGCGAGCGCTACGGCGGCAAGGGCGTACAGAAGGCCGTCGAGGGTGTGCTCGACGAGATCGCGCCTGCCGTCATCGGCTTGGACGCCGTCGAGCAGCGCACCGTCGACCAGGTGCTGCTCGACCTCGATGGCACCCCCGACAAGTCGCGCCTCGGTGCCAACGCGCTGCTCGGCGTCTCGCTCGCAGTGGCCCGCGCCGCCGCCGAATCCTCGGGGCTGGAGCTGTTCCGCTACCTCGGTGGCCCGAACGCGCACGTGCTCCCGGTGCCGATGATGAACATCCTCAACGGTGGCGCGCACGCCGACAGCGGCGTGGACGTGCAGGAATTCATGGTCGCCCCGATCGGCGCGGCCACCTTCAAGGAGTCCCTGCGCTGGGGCACCGAGGTGTACCACGCGCTCAAGTCGGTGCTGAAGTCGAAGGGCCTGTCGACCGGCCTCGGTGACGAGGGTGGCTTCGCGCCATCGGTGGCGGGCACCAAGGAAGCGCTCGACCTGATCAGCGTCGCCATCGCGAAGACCGGCCTGAAGCTCGGCACCGATGTCGCGCTGGCGCTCGATGTCGCGGCCACCGAGTTCTACACCTCGGGCAGCGGCTACAAGTTCGAGGGCAGTGTTCGCACCGCCGCCGAGATGACGCAGTTCTACGCGGAACTGCTCACCGCCTACCCGCTGGTCTCCATCGAGGACCCGCTGTCGGAGGACGACTGGGACGGCTGGGTCGCGCTCACCGACGAGATCGGCGACAAGATCCAGATCGTCGGCGACGACCTGTTCGTCACCAACCCGGAGCGTCTGGAAGAGGGCATCGCCAAGGGCGCGGCCAATGCGCTGCTGGTGAAGGTCAACCAGATCGGCACGCTCACCGAGACTTTGGACGCGGTGGAGTTGGCGCATCGCAATGGGTACAAGACCATGATGAGCCACCGGTCCGGCGAGACCGAGGACACCACCATCGCCGACCTTGCAGTCGCGGTCGGCAGTGGCCAGATCAAGACCGGTGCACCGGCGCGTAGCGAGCGGGTCGCGAAGTACAACCAGCTGCTGCGTATCGAAGACGCGCTCGGGGACTCGGCTCGCTATGCGGGTGACGTCGCGTTCCCGCGGTTCGCGTTCGAAGGCTAGTCACTAGGGGAGCAGTATGACGGAGCGACGTGCGCGTGGTACCAGTCCGGCCGGACGCGGGAACCGCCGCACGTCGCGTGCCGTCCGGCCGCGCCCTGCCGACACCACTGCCCGACCCGCCGCCGCGCGCACTTCGCGCAAGCGGGCGGACTCGGACAATAAAGCAGCGCCACAGAAGGTCGAAGCGCGGGCCGGTGCACACGACGACCGGCATGAGCGCACCATCCTCGGGCTGTCCACCGGCAAGGCGGTAGTCCTCGCCATCGTGGTGTGCGCACTGGCACTCACTCTGGCGGTGCCGCTGCGCACCTATTTCACGCAGCGGGCCGAGGCGGCGCAATTGGCGCAGCAACGCACCGAGCTGGAAGCCGATCTGGCCCGGTTGCGTGATCGCCGTGCGCAGCAACAGGATCCGGCCTACGTCAAGACCGAGGCCAGGGACCGGCTGCGGCTGGTGATGCCCGGTGAAACGCCCTACATCGTGCAGGTGCCGGGTATCGAAGCACCTGCCCAGCCTGCCGCGGCGCCCAAATCCAAGGCGCCCGACCCCTGGTACACCGAGCTGTGGCGCAGCATCTCCCAACCGCAGGCCCCCGCGGCCGATCCGGTGGCGCCGACACCGCCCGGCCCGCCGGCTGCCACGCCGCCCCCGCCAGAACCGGAAGGACCCAGGTGACCGAACCGACCGACCGCGATCTCGAGATCATCGCCAAGCAGCTCGGCCGCGAACCGCGCGGTGTGCTCGCCGTCGCCTATCGCACCCCGGACGGACTGCCCGCGGTAGTGAAGACCGCGCCCCGGTTGCCCGACGGCACGCCCTTCCCGACGCTGTATTACCTGACCGACCCGAGGCTGACCGCCGAGGCGAGCAGGCAGGAATCGGCGGGTGTGATGCGGGAGATGACCGACCGGCTCGCTGCCGACCCGGAATTGGCCGCCGCCTACCGTGCCGCGCACGAGAGTTATCTGGCCGAGCGCAACGAAATCGAGTCCCTCGGCACCGATTTCACCGGTGGCGGGATGCCGGAGCGGGTCAAATGCCTGCATGTGCTGATCGCGCACGCCTTGGCGAAGGGGCCAGGGGTCAATCCGTTCGGCGATGAGGCGGTGGCTCTCGCGGCCGACAATGGTCTGCGTGGCACGGCGATTCCCGCCGACTGGCCGACATACCAACGGACCGAGGCGCAGGCGGACGAGCGCTGATCGGCGCGGAATTGGACCTCGCGGCGAGTGGACCTCGCGGTGGAAGTGGACGGAGCACAGCATGAGTGACCGAGTAGCAGCCGTCGACTGCGGCACCAATTCGATCCGACTATTGATCGCCGACGTGCTCGGCGACGGTCGCCTCGCGGACGTGCATCGTGAGATGCGCATCGTCCGGCTCGGCCAGGGCGTCGACGCGTCCGGCTCGCTGGCCCCCGAGGCCATCGAACGAACCAGGGTCGCGCTGGCCGACTACGCGGTATTGATGCGCGAGGCCGGCGTCAGCCGCGTGCGGATGGTCGCCACCTCTGCCACACGCGATGCCTCCAACCGGGAGGACTTCTTCGACATGGCCCGTGCCGAACTCGGCACCGTGGTGCCCGGCGCAGAGGCCGAGGTGATCACCGGTGACGAGGAGGCGCGGCTGTCGTTCACCGGAGCGGTCGGCGAATTGTCCAGTGAGCGTGGCCCTTTCGTGGTCGTCGACCTGGGCGGCGGCTCGACCGAGCTCGTGCTCGGCGACAGTGACGGTGTGCAGGCCGCATTTTCGGCCGACATCGGGTGTGTCCGGATCACCGAGCGCTGTCTGCCTGGCAACCCGCCGACGGACGACCAGGTCAGCGCCGCAAGGGAATTCGCCGCGCAGCGACTAGCCGAGGCCTTCGCGCGCGTTCCCGTCGAGAGCGCGCACACGTGGGTCGGCGTCGCGGGCACCATGACCACCATCGCCGCCGTCGCCCTGGATCTCCCCGAATACGACTCCGAGCGAGTTCATCTGACCCGCCTGAACGCGGATCAGATCCACGCGGTCTGCGACAGCCTGATCGCCATGAATCACGACCAGCGCGCCGCCCTCGGCCCCATGCATCCCGGCCGCGTCGACGTCATCGGCGGCGGCGCGGTGATCACCGAGGTCCTCGCCGACGAATTGTCCCGGCGTGCAGGCATTTCCGAACTCATCGTCAGTGAGCACGACATCCTCGACGGCATCGCGCTGTCCATCGTCTGAGGTCCGGTCAGGTCGCTGCGCGGGACTTGCCGATGATGAGATCGGACAGTCGTCCCAGTGACTCCTGGTTGCGCGGTTTGAGCAGCAGGCCCTGCACGGCGTTCGGCAGCAGCTGACCGGGGCCGCTCATGGCGTGTTCGGTCATTCTGATGCGCGTCACACCCGGCGCGACCTCATCCAGGTCCAAGCGGATGCGCGCCGAGCCTACCGGCCACAGCCGCGCCTCCAGGTCGAGCATCCGAGGTGCGTCTACCGCGCGCACCTCGGTGACATCCTGCACGGTCAGCGGCCAAAGTCCGAGGCTGTAGTGAATACGGGTGCCGACTGCGGGCCAGCCGGGATCGACTTCCCGAATATGCGACGCGCCGACTACCCAGCTCGCATACAGCCAGCCGTCAGCGAGGGCCGCGAACGCCCGCTCGGGGGCGACAGTCACGGTGACTTCGGCTTCGATCATCGGTGTACCCGCCTTCTTGGACCGTGTGCCGCCGGGACGCCACGGCGACGCTGCCGATGAAAACGCGCGATCAGTGCCGATCGCCGTGATGTCCAGCCTAATGAGTCGACAAGCGGAGCAAGCTGACGGCCAGGTGGTATCGATGACTGTCCTTCGCCACGATCTGCGATCGCCGCACGGTGTCGAGCCCGCACAGATGAGCTCCGACAATCCGGTCATACGAGGTTTTGTTCAGATCGTCGGCCATATCACCTGAACATCAACCCTGATCAGTGAAACATTCTTACGGATCTCGCGGATCTCGGATATTTCCCGCCCAGCGTGGGATCGTCGGACCATGTCCGACGCAGCCATAACTGAGCAACCGGTCGAGGGGCGGACCCTGTTCGGTCATCCCATTGGACTGACCAATCTTTTTGGTGTCGAGCTATGGGAACGATTCTCGTTCTACGGGATGCTCACCATCCTCGGCTACTACCTGTACTACTCGACGACCGAGGGCGGTCTCGGGTTGTCGCAGAGCACCGGCGTCGGGATCGTCGGTGCCTACGGCGGCCTGGTGTATCTATCCACGGTGCTCGGCGGCTGGATCGCCGACCGGCTGCTCGGTATGGAACGCACCGTGTTCTACGGCGGCGTAGTGGTGATGGCTGGACATGTCGCGCTCGGAGTGTTGCCGGGCCTGGTCGGTGTCGGTGTCGGCCTCGTACTCGTCGCGTTCGGAAGCGGCGGGCTGAAGGCCAATGCGTCCTCGCTGCTGGGCACCCTCTACAAACCCGGCGATCCGCGTTTCGACGGCGGCTTTACGTTGTTCTATCTTGGTATCAACCTCGGCGCCTTCAGCGGCCCGATGCTCACCGGTCTGTTGCAACGGCACTGGGGGTTTCATTATGGGTTCGGCGCTGCCGCGGTCGGCATGGCGGTCGGTCTGACGCAGTACGTGGTGTTCCGCCGCAACCTCGGCTCTGCGGGCAGGCAGGTGCCTAATCCGTTGCCGCGCAGTGCCCTCCGCCCGATCGCCGCACTGTTCGTCGGTGCCGCGATCGTTGTCGCGATAGTGCTGGCAACCGGGCTGGTGAATCTGAACAACCTTTCGGAGGTCACCACCGGCGTCATCGTCGTCGCGTCGATCGCCTATTTCGTCGTCATGCTGACCAGCGCCAAGGTGTCCACGGTCGAGCGCAGCCGAGTCCGTGCGTTCATTCCGCTGTTCATTGCGAACGCTGTGTTCTGGTCGCTGTTCCAGCAGATCTTCACGGTGCTCGCGGTGTACTCCGATGAGCGAATGAACTGGAGCATTTTCGGCTGGACCGCACCGTCGAGCTGGATCGGTTCGGTGGAGCCGGTCTGGATCATTCTGCTGTCACCGCTTTTCGCGTTGATGTGGACCAAACTCGGCAACCGAGCGCCGAGTACCCCGCACAAGTTCGCCATGGGCGTCATCGGAATGGGCTTGGCATTCTGGCTGTTCGTGCTGTTCTCGAGTGCCGAGGGCAAGTCGGTTCCCGCCCTGGCGGTGTTTGCTGTCATGGCCGCGTTCGCCGTCTCGGAGTTGCTGCTCTCGCCCATCGGTCTTTCGGTCACCACGCAGTTGGCTCCCGAAGCCTTCCGCGCCCAGATGATGGCGCTGTACTTCTTCTCGGTCGGCCTCGGCACCTCGATGTCGGGCACGCTGGCCCGCTTCTACGATGCCGACCACGAATTCGCCTACTTCGGCATCACCGGCGCGGTCGCGATCCTGGCGGGGCTGGTAGTCGTTGCCTTGTCACCCTTGGTGAGCCGACACATGCAAGGCGTTCACTAGCATTCAGCGAGGTCTCGAGTACCCCTTCGAGATCAACGATACAAGGAGACCGTGTGACGACTTCGCGACCCGATCGTCGAAACGCTCTGTTCCGCACCAAATCCGTGGAGCAGTCGATCCAAGACACCGACGAGCCGGACTCCAAGCTACGCAAGGATCTGACCGCCTGGGACCTCACGGTCTTCGGTGTCGCCGTCGTCGTCGGTGCCGGTATCTTCACCCTCACCGCGCGGACCGCCGGAAATGTTGCCGGGCCGTCGGTTTCGCTCGCTTTTGTCTTCGCCGCGATCGCCTGTGGGCTCACGGCGCTCTGTTACGCAGAGTTCGCCTCGACCGTGCCGGTAGCCGGCAGTGCATACACGTTCTCCTACGCAACCTTTGGTGAGCTGGTCGCCTGGATCATCGGCTGGGACTTGATTTTGGAGTTCGCGCTCGCGACTTCCGTTGTGGCCAAGGGCTGGTCGCAATACCTCGGCGAAGTGATGGGGTCTCGACAGCCGGTCGTGCATCTCGGGCCTATCACCTTCGATTGGGGCGCAGTACTTCTCATCGCGATTCTCGCGGTGTTGCTCGCGGTCGGAACGAAGGTCTCATCCCGGGTTTCCGCAGTGGCGGTGGCCATCAAATTGTGTGTGGTCGCGCTGGTGCTGGTCGTTGGTGCCACCTATTTCGACTCTTCGAATCTGAAGCCCTACATTCCGCCGTCGCAGCCGGGAGCGGAAGGTGAGGGGTTGCACCAGTCGCTGTTCTCGTTCCTCACCGGCGCGGGCCACAGCACCTTCGGCTGGTACGGCTTGCTCGCGGCCGCCAGTCTGGTGTTCTTCGCGTTCATCGGCTTCGATGTCGTCGCGACCACCGCCGAGGAAACGAAGAACCCGCAAAAATCCTTGCCTCGGGGCATTCTCGGTTCACTGCTGATCGTCACGGTGCTCTATGTCGCGGTCTCCCTCGTGCTCACCGGAATGGTCCCTTACACCGCCCTCGCCGGTGACAATGCCACGCTTGCCACCGCCTTCGCGATCCACGGCGCGACCTGGGTGAAGAACATCATCTCCGTCGGCGCGCTCGCCGGTCTGACCACCGTTGTCATGGTGATGTACCTCGGGCAGACCCGAGTCCTGTTCGCCATGTCCCGCGACGGGCTGTTGCCGCGCAGGTTGGCCCACACCGGTAAACATGGCACCCCGGTGCGCCTGACCGTCATCGTGGGCGTCATTTGCGCGATCCTGGCCGGCTTCATCGACTTCGGCACCCTCGAAGAGATGGTCAATATCGGCACCTTGTTCGCCTTCGTGCTCGTCGCCATCGGCGTGCTCATCCTGCGCCGCACCCGTCCGGACCTCCCGCGTGGCTTCCGAGTCCCCCTTGTCCCGCTCATCCCCGTCCTCGCGGTCCTGGCCTGCGCGTGGCTGATGCTCAACCTCTCCGTCGAAACTTGGCTCCGCTTCGTGGTCTGGATGGCTCTGGGCCTGCTCGTCTACGTCGCCTACGGCCGCCGCCACTCCGTGCTGCGCACTACCCCCGGCACAGCTCAGCCCGCAGACGCCACCGACTGAACCGGCGAATTCTTCGACGAGCAGCACACGAGGGCGGCGACACGCCGTGAACTCCGCCATCATGCGCCACTCGTCGCCCAGGCATGCCCATCCGGCCTAGCGTGGCAGGCACAGCCGTCCGAGGAGTATTTCGGTACGGCAGTACGAGTCGGTACGCTGACCGGGCGCCCCTATAGCCCAATTGGCAGAGGCAGCAGACTTAAAATCTGCAAAGTGTCGGTTCGAATCCGACTGGGGGCACGAGATTTCTCCGGCCGGCAACCAGCCCCGGGATGATGGCGAAGGCCAGGGCGCCAGTCGTGCATATCGCGGCGAGCCACGATGACCAGTGTCACGACGGTTGCTGCCGCGGTGGTGAGCAGCAGGCAGCCGAAATGTCGAAGAGCGCAGGACGCATCGGCGGCAAACCGGCCAATTTCCATGGGAGAGGCAGCCGCCACTTCTGGTGGGGCCGGGGTGGGTGTGGGGCAGTCCGATGGCGCGTGTGGTGGCAGCCTGAGGTTCGGGCGTGGCGGCCTCGGGACCTTGGGCCAGGCGAGTGATACATGAGGCCGAACTCCAAGGAGCGGACGTGGCAGCGATGGCGGTAGATGCTCGAACGAAATCCTGTCGCCGTGCACCGTGGCGCGGTCTTGCCAGTGGCGCAGCCCGAGCGAATCGCGGGCGCCGGGCACGAGGTCGGCGGTAACGGATCCGAATTCGTCACGTCCACGTTGGAGCACGGGCATGACGCAGGCGAGCGGCGGATCCTGTCGCGGGAACGGCGCGTCGCCGATCAGACCCTCGATAACGAGCTCGCTGTCGAGCGAGCGAATTAATACCGTTGCAGATAGCTATTCCCAATTCGGACCGTCCCCGGCTCGTCCATGGGCGTAAACGGGGATTTCGCAGCGCAAATTCAGCGGCTCGTAATGACTCGGCAATCCCGCAGTCTACGGAGTGCCGCAGGCGGTCCAAAACATAGCGCGGTTAATCATAAGCAACCATCTGATCGAGGAGTCGCGCTGGCGAGTGGGGAGCCCCTGGATCTCCCGCAGGATTCGATGTCTACCTGGTGCTGAAGCATTCGAAACAGGTCGCGCAGTTGTTCGGGATTTCAAGGCCTATTGTGGGGCGGTGGAACTGTCGATAGCCTAATCCGGCCCATCATGGCGGACGTTAGCTGTATCTTTGCTGCTCTACCGGTATGAACTGCTCTCTCAGGCTCGCATGGCCGATCGTACCACGATAGAGCCATTTTGACGGCGCGACAAGTGTCTGCACCATATTTGCGGCCGGATGTCGAATCGTACTCTAAACTTGTGGCTTCAGTCCCTGGGCTCTGCGCTGCGGGCGACCGGACGATGGACGAATGACTGAAACGTCCGGCCGACGAGAACGCCGCGCATCGTCGGCGAGATCGGGTGCCGATCGCCACGACTATCCCTTCCTGAGCACACGATCCGGTTATCGTTACCATATTGCAAAATTCCAACAAGCCGGTACAGGCAACTTTGCAGCAATATAACTGAGATCCTGAATGCAACGATGTCAGCGGAGGTCGAAATGGGCCAAAAGAGTGACAGCCCGGACTTATCGAAATGGTTGGAAATCAGCTCATTCCGCTCTTCCGGAAACCCGGATTCTGGTAACGGGTCCGGCGCGCGCTCCAACGGTAATGGAGACACGCGACTGCCGTCATTCGACATTCTTCCACTGACTGCGGCGCAGCGGGGGATCTGGTTTGCCCAGCATCTCGCGGAATCGTCGCCGATATCTGTGGCCCAATACGTCGAGATCGTAGGCGAGTTGGACGTGGAACTGCTTGCCGAGGCCTGCAGAACCGCCAGTCGCGAGTTCGGATCCGGACATATGCGACTGATCGAGGTCGACGGAGAGCCGTGTCAGTTCGTCCACGAAAGTGGAGGTCAGGTGTCGGTCGTGGACTTGCGCCGGCACACCGATCCGGTGGCAACTGCGCACAGACTTATGGTTCAGGATTATTCAGCTCCGTTGGACTTGCTGAATGACGACCTCATGACGAGCATTGTGTTCCAGGTCGGCGAGGACCATTTCCTGTGGTACCAGCGCGCGCACCATATCGCGCTCGACGGATTTGCTGCGGTAACAATGCTGCACCGGATAACCGAGTTGTACAACGCTTGGGTGAGGTCCGAGGAAGCGGCACCGTGCGCGGCGCAGGACCTGGGGGACGTCGTCGAGCAGGATCTGGCGTACCGGGGTTCGGCGCGTTTCGACAACGACCGCAAGTACTGGCTGGAGCACCTGGCAGGCGCACCTCCCGTCGTCAGCCTGGCCGGTCGCGTGGGCAAGCCCACCATTCATCCGGCGCTGGTCAGCACAGAGCTGCCGGAGGCCACCGCGCATCTTCTGGAAAGCGTCGCGCTCGAGCACGGCCCGAGTGTGGCTCCGGTCATCGTCGCGGCGTTCGCCGCTTATCTCGCGCGGATGACCGGAAGCGATGAAGTATTGCTGAGTCTGCCGGTTTCGGGTCGGCACTCTGCCGTGCTGCGCCGTTCGGGAGGGATGGTGGCAAATGTGGTCCCGCTGCGAGTGCAGGTCGCCGGCCGCAGCGTCGGTGAACTGATCGCCGCTGTGCAAAGCGAGTTGACGAGTGCTCTTCGGCGGCAGCGCTACCGCCAAGAGGACATATTCCACGATATGGGGATTGCCCGCGACGAGGCGGCATCCTTCGGGCCGGCCGTGAACCTCATGATGATCGAGAACGAGGTTGTGCTGGGCAACACGACGGGCCGCCTGAACGTCCTCACCTCAGGCCCTACCGCCGACCTTTTCGTCAATATCTACCCGGGCGCGGGCAGAGACAGTACACATATCGACTTCCAAGGGAACCCGAATGCCTACAGCCCCGACGAGCTCGCTGCTCACCATCGGCGGTTCTGCATGTTTCTGCACGAGTTCCTCGCCGGGGGAGAGGGATGTCCGGTCAGCAGACTGCCGCTGCTCGAAGCACAGGAACGGTCTGCGCTGCTACCTGTCCGGGGGCCCAGCGGGGTCGAAACACGGCTACTTCCGGAGATTCTGACCGAGAGCGTGCGCCGGAATCGTAGTGCGTGCGCAATCACCTCGGCCGGGCAGACAATGACGTATGGCGAGCTGGACACCAGATCCTCCCAGCTGGCCCGGCATCTGATAGCTCTGGGTTGTGGGCCGGACACGGCGGTGGCGATCATGCTGCGACGCTCGGTCGAATCGGTCGTGGCGACCTGGGCGGTCGCGAAATGCGGGGCCGCGTTTGTCCAGTTGGCCCCCGAGTACCCGTCGAAGCGGATAGAACATATGGTCGCCGACAGCGGCGCAGCTGTGGCAATCACCGTCGACGCCCTGCGCGGGCGGCTCCCGCTGGCGATGCCCCACGTGGTTCTCGACGACCCCGCAACGCTGGGGGAATGCGACGCTGCGAGCGGGCCGATTTCCGACGATGACCGTGTCCGCCCACTACGGCCGTCCAACGTCGCCTATATCACCTATACCTCCGGATCCACCGGAGCGCCGAAAGGCGTCCAGGTCACGCACACCGGCCTCGCGAATCTCGTTGCCGACCGCGCCACCACGTACGGCATCGACACAACATCCCGCGTGTCCTATGCCCTCTCACCCAGTTTCGACGCCTCCCTGGAACAGTTTCTGACCTGCTTCGCGAACGGATCCACGCTGGTGATCGTGCCGCCTGAGGTGACCGGCGGTGAGCCGCTCACGCAACTGCTGGCCGACGAGCACGTGACCCACCTGACGCTGACGCCCACGATGCTGGCAACCGTGGACCCGCCTCCGACGACCGACTTGCGGGTGGTCGTGGTCGGTGGCGACGTATGTCCACCGCACGTCATCGAGCGGTGGACACCGTCGGTGTCCATGTACAACGAATACGGTCCCACCGAAACCACCGTGACCGCCGTCGGTGCCATGCTGAGACCCGGTCGTGCCCACACGGTCGGTGGCCCCATCCGTGGCGTCTCGGCGATGGTGCTGGACCGAACGCTCCAACCGGTGCCCAAAGGCGCCGCGGGCGAGTTGTATCTCGCCGGGCCGGGATTGGCCCGTGGATACAGCCATCTGTGCGTCGAAACCGCCGCCCGGTTCGTCGCCGATCCGTACGGCGGCACCGGCGATCGGATGTACCGCACCGGCGACATCGCGCGCTGGACCGGCGACAATGCCGATCTGACGCTGGAGTTGATGGGGCGCAGCGACTTCCAGGTCAAGATCCGCGGATACCGGATCGAACCGGGTGAAATCGACTCCGTGCTCACCACACACGAGGACGTGGCCCTTTCCGTCACGGTGCCGGTGCAGAACAACACCGGCACGACCGTGCTGGTGTCCTATGTCGTCCCGCTCAACGGCCGTCGGATCGATCCGCTCGAACTCCAAGGCTTCGCCCGCGATTCGCTGCCGCCGCATATGGCCCCGGCGGTGATCCTCTGGATGGACAGCCTCCCGGTGAACGCCTTCGGCAAGCTCGATCGCAGCGCTTTGCCGAAGCCCGAATTCGGGACCGCGCCGGTCGGTCGGGCGCCGGCCACAGCCCGGGAAAAGACGGTCGCAAGGCTGTTCACCGAGGTGCTCGGCGTGCCTCGAGTCGGGGCGGACGACAGCTTCTTCGCCCTCGGCGGCGATAGCATTCTGTCGATCCGGTTGGTGGCGCGGGCCAAGGCCGAGGGCCTGAGTTTCTCCACACAGGATGTGTTCGTGCACAAGACCGTCGCGGGCCTGGCGGCCACGGCGACGGAAGCCGGCGATACCCCCGGTTTGGCCGAGTTGCCCGGTGGCGGCATAGGGCCGATGCCGTTGTCACCGATTATGCGCGCAATGCTCGATCGGGGTCACTACGACCGATTTGCGCAGGCCGCGCTCGTGCAGCTGCCCGAGGGGGTTGATCGAGCGGGCCTTGTGCGCGTACTGGGATCCCTGCTGGACCGCCACGATATGCTGCGCGCGGCACTGCGCGGCGGTGATTCGGTTGATCGGTACGTCGAAGTACTCGATCGGGAAGCGGTCGACCCGGACGCCGCGCTCGTCGATGTTCGGCTCGATCGGCGTGACGCCGCCGAAGTCGACCGGCACCTGCACAACGCCGCGGATCGATTGGACCCGAGTAACGGTGTGCTCATTCAGGCCGTCTGGATTCAGGATGGCAACGGCTCGGGACCCGACCTGATGTGGCTGGTGATCCACCATCTCGCCGTCGACGCGGTGTCGTGGCGCATCATCCTCGCCGACCTCGCGCAAGCCTGGTCGCAGGTTTCCGGCGGCGGCGAACCGCATTTCGGCCCGGTCACCACCTCGTTCCGGCGGTGGGTGCACGGGCTGGTCGAGCAGGCGCCGGACAGGCGGTCGGCGGAGCTCGACCTGTGGAAAGACATGCTCGAGCGAGGCGATCAGCTCATCGGGTCGCGCCGTCTTGTCCCGGATCGAGACGTCGGGGCCACGGCGGGCCGGGTACATCAGCGCATCCCGGCAGCGGTTGCCGAGGCGGTTCTCATCACCATTCCGGACCGCTTCCACTGCAGTGCCAACGATCCGTTGCTCGCGGCCCTGGTACTGGCACTCGGTGAGTGGCGGCGCAGGCGTGGTTCGGCGGCGGCCGCCGGAGAGTTGATCTCGCTGGAAGGGCACGGCCGCGAGGAGCGGGCCGTCCCCGGCGCCGATCTCGGCGCCACCGTGGGCTGGTTCACCACACGCTTCCCGGTCCGGATCGGAGGGGAGAATATCGACCTCGATGATGCGCTGGCCGGCGGCCTGAGTGCGAGACTGGCGATAAAGCAGGTGAAGGAGCAGCTGCGCGCGGTGCCCGGCAACGGCATCGGCTATCAGATGCTGCGTCACCTCGATTCCCAGGGCAGCGCCGAGCTCGCAGACCTGCCCGAACCTCAGATCAGTTTCAACTATCTCGGGCGGGTGGGTGTCGGTGAACGCTCGGTGCCCTGGGCGCCGACGACCGAATTCACCGCACTGACCGCGACGAGCGATCCGGGGATGACGCTGTCCGCCGTGCTCGATATCAATGCGATCGCCGAGGAAGGCCGCGACGGGCTCGAACTCGACGCGACCTGGGAGTTCGCCTCGCAGGTATTGGGAGGTCAGGACGTCGACGAGCTCGCCGGGCTGTGGGCTCGAGCTCTGGGGGCACTTGCCGATCATGTCCGATCCGACACCACACCCGGCTTCACCCCCTCCGACTTCCCGCTTACCGCGGTATCGCAGGACGATGTCGACAACTGGCTGCGGGACTACCCGTCGATGACCGATGTGTGGCCACTCACCGCCCTGCAGTCCGGGCTGCTGTTCCACACGATCTACGACCGGGACGGCGACGACGGCTACATCGTGCAGGCGGCGCTGACGTTTGCCGGGCAGGTGGATGCGGAGCGGATGCGGCGGGCCGCGCAGGTGCTCATCGACCGGCACGACAGTCTGCGGACCGCGTTCGTCGAAAGTGCCGATGGGCCACGTCAGATCGTGTTGCGCGACACCAAGGTCGATTGGGCCGAGTCGAGTATCACCGATATCAGCGATGCCGGCCGGCAGGCCGAAGCGCTTCGGCGACTCGCGACGGCGGCCGCGGCTCCGTTCGACCCGGCCCGCCCGCCGCTGGTGCGTTTCCACCTCGTGCGCACCGGCGTCGATATGTTCCAGTTGCTGGTCACCAACCACCACCTCGTGCTGGACGGCTGGTCGATGCCCCTGCTGATCCACGAATTGCTCGCGTTGTACACATCCGACGGCGATACCGCCGAGCTCGCGCCCCCTCGTTCGTATCGAGAGTATCTGCAGTGGCTACAGGTTCAGGATCGCGACGCCGCAACCGCCGCGTGGCGGGAGATGCTTGCTGGAATCGACAGTCCGACGCGGGTCACGAGCGGGCCGGATCGGATCGTCACCATGCACGCCGGCGAAGTCGGCCTGAACCTGGACGCCGCGACCACCGCTGCGATTCTCGATCTGGGCCGCTCGCACGGCGTCACTGCCAACACGGCCCTGCAGGTGGCGTGGGCATTGCTGGTGGCCGTCCTGACCGGACGGTCGGACGTGGTGTTCGGCAACACGTTGTCGAACCGCCCGCCGCAGATTCCGGATATCGAGCGTACGGTCGGGCTCCTCGTCAACACGCTGCCCGTCCGAGTCCGACTCGAACCCGACGAAACCGTCGGCGACCTGCTCGTCCGCGTGCAATCCGAGCAGGCCGCCATGCTGGATCACCAGCACATCGGCTTGGCGGAGCTGCAACGGGCCACTGGTATCACCGATATGTTCGACACCGCGACGGTGCTCGAGTCCTATCCGCTCGACCGGGAACTGTTGGCACGCAATCTCTCCGACGCCGGATTGCGGCTCGTCGAGATCGACGCACACGATGCCACGCCGTATCCGCTGAGTTTGCAAGTGAGCCCGCCGCGGTCGAGTCGCGACGGACGACTGGACGCCGACGAGCCCGGCACCTACTCGGTGATGCTGAAATTCGCCACCGACCGATTCGATTCACACGATGCCCGCACACTGCTCGAACGATTCGAACTGCTTCTCACGCAGATCGTCAGCGATCCCGCTCAGAAGGTCGCCGCGATCTCCTCCTGCTGGGATTCCGAACGCGCGGAACTGCTTTCGGTCGGCAGCGAAGAGCCGGCCGCGGAGCTCGTGCTGCGCGACATCCTGTGGGGGACCGCGCGGAGGTATCCGGATGCCGTGGCTGTCCGGTGCGGTGACACCACGTGGACCTATCGTGAGCTGGAGCGTCGCGCGAACGGGTGCGCTCGTCTGCTGGTCGGCCATGGTGCTCGCGCCGAGTCGATCGTCGCATTGGCCGTTCCCCGTTCGGTCGAACTGGTCGTTGCGATCTGGGCGGTGGCGAAAACAGGCGCCGCCTTCCTGCCGTTGGATCCCGGCAATCCCGCCGCGCGGATCGAGGAGTTGTTGTCCGACTCACGGACCAGTCTGGGCGTGACGACCAGCGCTGTGGCACCGCAGCTTCCGGATACTGTCGACTGGTTGATTCTGGACGCTTCGGCTTCGGACGTTCATGAGGATCTACCTCGTCCGTCCGGTGTCCCGGCCGGGGCCGACCGGCTGTCGGCCGACAATGCGGCATACGTGATCCATACATCCGGATCGACCGGCAAACCGAAGGCGGTCCACCTCAGCCATCGAGGTCTGGCCGACCTTGTCGCGGCGCAAGTCGACGCCTTCGGTGTGGGTACGGATTCGGTGGTGTTGCAGGTCGCGTCGCCGGGATTCGACGCCTGCTTGTCGGAGTTGCTGTTGGCGCACGGCAGTGGCGCCTGTCTCGTGGTGGCGCCACCGGAGGTGTACGGCGGGGCCGACCTCGAGGAATTGCTTCGGTCGCAGCAGGTTTCGCACGCGATCATCACCCCGTCCGTGCTGGGCACCATGGATCCGTCCCGGACGCCGTCGTTGGCATCGCTCGCGGTCGTCGGTGAAGCGACCGGGCCGGACACCGTGAACCGATGGGGCGCTGGGCGACGGCTGATGAATCATTACGGACCGACCGAGTGCACGATCTGGGCGACGGGGTCGGATGCCCTCGTACCCGGCGAGCCGGTGACGATCGGTGGCCCGATCCGAGGCGCGTCCGCGATGGTTCTCGACACGTGGCTGCGACCGGTGCCGGTCGGTGTCGCGGGCGAACTCTATATCGGTGGGCCCGGACTTGCCCGCGGGTACGTCGATCGACCGGGCGTGACCGCGTCGCGCTTCGTTGCCGATCCGCGATCCACCCGCGGCCAGCGGATCTACCGCACCGGTGATTCCGTGCGCTGGGTGCGCGGAAGCGCCGGGTTGGCACTGGAATATCTGGGCCGCAGCGATCAACAGGTCAAGATTCACGGCCTGCGGATCGAGCCGGGGGAAATCGATGCCCACCTGGCCCGGCACCCGGACATGGCGAGCGTCGCCACCGTTGCGGTGCAAGGGCCTGCCGGCGAACCGGTTCTGGTGTCCTATGTCGTCTCCGCGACGGGCGCTGCCGTGGATGTGGCGGCACTCGGCGACGATCTCGCGGGCAGGCTACCTCGTTATATGAATCCTGCGGCGATCGTGCAGCTCGAAGAGATGCCGTGCACCCCCACGGGAAAGATCGATCGGAAAGCATTGCGGCAGCGCGCCTTCGACTCCGACACCGCAGCCGGCAGGCCGCCGTCGACGCATACTGAGCAGGTCGTGGCGCAACTGTTCGCCGATGTGCTCCATCTCGATACGGTGTCCGCCGATAGCAACTTCTTCGCGCTCGGCGGGGACAGTATCGTCTCGATGCGGCTGGTGGCGCTGGCGAGATCCGCCGGGCTCACGTTCACGCCGCGAGATGTATTCGAAGGCAAGACAGTTGCCGCCCTCGCCGCGATGGCGGGCGGCGGAGCGGCTCCGGTGACAATCCCGACGGCGGATCATGCTTCGGAGTTTCCGCTCGTCGCGCTCACACAACCCGACATCGATCGGCTCGAACGGCAGTACCGCGGCCTGTCGGACGTATGGCCGTTGTCGCCCACGCAATCCGGGATGCACTTCCACTCGATGTTCGACCCGGATGCCGGGGACAACTACACCGTCCAGACGATGATCGGACTTTCCGGCGCGGTCGACGGTGCGCGCCTGCGACGTGCCGCTCAGGCCGTGGTCGACCGGCACGATATCCTGCGGGCCGCATTTGTGGAGACGGCAGCCGGGCCGTGCCAGATCGTGCTGGACCATGCCGAAATCCCGTTCCGGGAGATCGATCTCGCCGATGCCGGCGATGCGGAATCCCCCGCCGACCCGCGATCCATTGCCGCGGCGGACGCGGCGGCGGGATTCGACCTGTCGGCTCCTCCGCTGCTGCGCTTGACGCTGATCCGTCTCGATGCGGGGTCTTTCCGGCTGCTCGTCACGAATCACCATGTGATCCTGGATGGCTGGTCGATGCCGCTGCTGATGCGGGAACTGCTCGACTACTACGGATCTCCCGCGCATATCGACTCCGCCGAACCCGCGCCCTCCTACCGCGACTATCTGTCCTGGCTGGGTCGGCAGGACAGCACCGCATCCAAAGCGGCATGGGCGCAAGCCTTTTCGGATGTCGGCGCACCCACCCGGGTGTCCCGCGACATCGGCGCGGCGGGCCCGGTATCCGCCGCCGAGGTCGGGGCCGAGCTGACGGCGGATCGTTTCGGAGAACTCCGTCGAGTGGCGGCGCAGGCGGGTGTCACTGTCAATACGGCCGTCACCGCGGCCTGGGCCCTGAATCTGCGCGTGCTGACCGGTGAGACCGATGTGATCTTCGGCGCCGCGGTGTCGGGCCGACCGCCGGAGTTGCCGCTGGTCGATCAGACGCTCGGCATGTTCCTGACTACGGTTCCGGTGCGAGTCCCGCTCGAACCCACAATGACGGTACGCGAGTTGCTGACCGGCATTCAGGCGCGGCACGCGCGCATGCTGGAGCATCACCATATCGGTCTGCCCGAGATTCACCGCAGCGTCGGACTGCCCGAACTCTTCGACACCGCGATCGCCTTCCAGTCGTTCCCGGTCGACCGGACGGCGCTGCAGGAACTCGTCGATTCGGCGGGCCTGCGGGTGGACGAACTCAGCGGTGTGGACGCGACGCCGTACCCGCTGAGCCTGGTCGTGGAACCGAAGCAGTCCGAGGACGGTGAGGCACAGGGGCTGCGGATCATCCTCCGATTCCACGACCGTGCATTCGATACCGCGTCGGCGCGCCGCATCCTCGACCGCTTCGTCGAGTTGCTGTGCCGGATCGCCGCGAACGCGGACGTGCGGCTGGGTGAGCTGCCGCTCGACGCGGAACCGGGGCCGTCGTGGCCGGTTTCGGGTGCGGAAGCTGCGATTCCGGACACGTTGGACCGCATACTCGCCGCTTCCGCTTCCGCTGCCGCCGAACTCGACGCGATCGCCGTGCGGTGTGGTACGGCCGCCATGACCTACCGGCAGCTCGACGAGCGCTCCGCACGTCTGGCTCGGGTCCTGCTGCGGCACGGCGCCCGGCGAGGACAGGTCGTCGCCTCTGTGCTTCCGCGATCCCTTGCGGCGACGGTGGCACTGTGGGCCGTGTCCAAGACGGGCGCCGCCTTCCTACCGATTGATCCGGCCCTGCCATCGGACCGCATCGCATTTCTGCTGTCGGACTCGAAAACCATCCTCGGGCTTACCGATACGTCCATCAGGAAGCACCTTCCGGATGGCGTCGACTGGCTGATCCTCGACGCGGAGCAGACGCTCGGCGCCATGGACTCGGTTCCTGCCGTGCCGATCAGCGATGCCGAACGCGGCGGGCCGATTCGGCGGGATCAGACCGCGTACGTGAGTTACACCTCCGGGTCGACCGGAACGCCCAAGGGCGTTCTCGTCAGCCATCGCGGCTTGGCCGATATCGTCGCGGCCCAGCGGCGAATACTCGACGTCGACCCGACGTCGGTGGTGCTGCAGGTCGCCTCGCCCAGTTTCGACGCCTCGGTGTTCGAGCTGTTGATGGCGCACGGCTCGGGCGGTCGGCTCGTCGTCTCGCCTGCCGATGTCTACGCCGGCCCCGAGCTGGCGAATCTGATTCGGCGAGAAGGTATTTCGCATGCCATAGTGACCCCTTCGGCGCTGGCGACAGTCCCGTGCGATGGTCTCGACGGGCTGCGCGTGCTGGCAGCGGCCGGTGAGCCGGTCGGGCCGGAACTGGTCGATCGGTGGGCGCCACATCGCGCCATGGTCAATGTCTACGGGCCGACGGAATGCACTATCTGGGCTACCTCCGGCGACGCTCTGGCACCGGGTGTCACGATCACGATCGGCAGGCCGGTCGGCCCGGTCGCGGCCGTGGTCCTGGATACCTGGTTGCGGCCCGTGCCGGCCGGTGTCGCGGGCGAGCTGTACCTGTTCGGCCCCGGCCTGGCCAATGGGTATATCGCCAGGATGGGGTTGACTGCGGCGCGGTTCGTCGCATGCCCGTTCGGGGAGTCGGGTCAGCGCATGTACGCGACCGGTGACGTGGTGCGTCGCACCGCCGATGGTGAGATGGAGTTCTTGGGTCGCAACGATTTTCAGGTGAAGGTGCGTGGCACCAGGATCGAGCTGGGGGAAATCGACGCGGTGCTGGGTGCGCGTGCGGATGTGGCATACGCCGTCACCGTGCCGCGCAGCGATGAGGGGCGACCGGTGCTGCTGGTGTCCTATGTCGTGCCCGCGACCGGGGCGGAGGTATCGGGCGAGGAGTTGCGTGCGGCGCTGGCCGAGGCGTTGCCCCGGTACATGGTGCCATCCGCGGTGGTGGTGCTGGACGAGGTGCCGCTGACCGCCAACGGGAAGCTGGATCGCGAGCGGTTGCCCGAACCCGTTGCCGTCGCCCGCGAATTCCGGGCGCCATCGCCGGGGTTGGAAGAGTTGGTCGCGCGGACATTCGAGCAGGTACTCGACGTGGACCGGGTGGGAGTCGACGACGACTTCTTCGCGCTGGGCGGCGATTCGCTGAGCGCCTCGCTTGTGGTGGCGCGCATAGGTGCGGCCATGGACGTGCGCGTGCCGGTGCGATCGGTATTCGAGGCGCCGACCGTCGGCGAATTGGCCGCGCTCGCAGGGACACTCAGCGGTGGGGGCCGGTTGCCCCTACTGCCCGGAGTGCACCCCGACCCCGTGCCGCTGTCGCTGGCACAGCAGCGGATGTGGTTCCTGAACCGGTTCGAGCCGGACTCGGCGGCATACAACATTCCGGTGATGCTGCGGCTGTCGGGACAGCTGGACACCGCGGCGCTGGCGGCCGCGCTCGCGGATGTGATGGCACGTCACGAGGTACTGCGAACGATATATCCGGAAGTCTCCGGTGAGCCGCGGCAGGTCGTTCTCGACGAGCCCGCGGTGCCAGTGCAGCCGGTGCGAGTGCCGGTGGATTCGGTCCCCGATGTGGTGGGCGAGTTCGTGCGGCGCGGATTCGATGTGACGGCCGGAGTGCCGATGCGAGTGGGATTGTTCGAGCTCGACGGTGACACAGGAGAATTCCTGCTGGTGCTGGTGGTCCATCACATCGCAGGCGATGGTCAGTCGATGGGGCCGCTGGCCCGTGACGTGATGGCGGCGTATACCGCGCGACTGGCAGGGCACGCGCCGGAATGGGAGCCGCTGGCCGTGCAGTACGCGGATTTCGCGTGGTGGCAACGGCAGATGCTGGGGACTGAGGACGATCCGGCGTCGTTGATGTCCACGCAGCTGGAGTTCTGGCGCTCGACGCTCGCGGACGCACCGGACCGGCTGGAACTGCCCGCGGACCGATCACGCCCGACCGTCGCATCACTGTCGGGAAGCCGGGTTCCGGTGGAGATCGATGCGAGGCTGCACGAGCGGTTGCTCACGCTGGCACGGTCGCGCGGGTCGTCGCTGTTCATGGTGATGCATGCGGCGCTGGCAACGGTATTGGGGCGTCTCGGTGGCAGCGATGATGTAGTGATCGGCACCCCGGTCGCGGGGCGCGGCGAGCCCGCTCTGGACGATCTGGTGGGGATGTTCGTGAACACCCTCGCATTGCGGACCCGGGTGGATATGGGCGAGCCGTTCGCCGAGTTGCTGATGCGCACTCGCGAGACGGACCTGCTTGCGTTCGAGCACTCGGACGTGCCGTTCGAGCGGGTCGTGGAGGCGTTGAGCCCGGAACGATCGGCGGCGCGGCATCCGTTGTTCCAGGTGGCCCTGGCGTTCCAGAACGTGTCGACGGTCGATATCGCGCTGCCCGATGTCCGGGTCGCCCGAGCGGATGTTGATACCGGGGCGACCCAGTTCGACTTGCAACTGGCGCTGTCCGATTCGTTCGGCAATGCCGGTGTGGTGCAGGGCATCTCGGGAACGATGACCTATGCGCGGGATCTGTTCGACGAGGCGACCGTGGCGGCGATCATCCGACGGTTGGTGCGGGTGCTGGAAGCCGTCGCCGACGATCCGGCCGTAGTGATCGGGGATATCGACTGGCTGGAAGCCGACGAGCGCTCGGCGCTCACATCGCGGGTGGGGGCGCATACCGTGGCGGCACCGGAGCCCTCCGGATTGCTGCCGGACGTGTTCGCCTCGGCCGTGCGGGACAACGGCGACGGTATCGCTGTTGTCGCGGGGGATGTCACGTTGTCGTATGCACAGCTGGACAAGCGGTCCAGCCGGCTGGCGAGGGTACTGATCCGCCGTGGCGCCGGACCGGAGCATCCGGTCCTGGTGGCGGCAGCGCGGTCGATGGAATCCGTCGTCGCGTGGTGGGCGGTGGTCAAGACGGGTGCGGCGTACGTGCCGGTGGACCCAGGCTATCCCGCGAGCCGGATCGAGCAGATGGTCTCGGATTCCGATGCGACGCTGGGAATTACGGTGTCCTCGGCGCGTGCCAAGGTGCCCGATTCGGTGGACTGGATCGTGCTCGACGACCCGGCCGTCGCCGCGCAGATCGACGCGGCGGCGAGCGGCCCGATCGGTGATGACGAGCGACCGCGGCCGCTGCGGGCCTCGGATGTCGCCTACGTGATCTTCACCTCCGGAACGACCGGGGTGCCGAAGGGCGTCGCCATGACACATTCCGGCATCGCAGACTTCGTCTCGGGGTGGCGCGCCGACCGCGAGCTTCGGCACACGTCCAGGGTCTTGCACTTCGCGACGCCGTCGTTCGACGCCGCACTGATGGAGATCCTGATCGCGGTCAGCCGGGCCGCTGTACTGGTCGTGGCGCCGACAGGGATCTACGGCGGTGGCGAGCTGGCCGAGCTCTTGCGCGTACAGCGGGTCACCCACGCGTTTCTGACCCCGGCCGCGCTCGCCTCGGTGGATCCGGCCGGGCTGGACGACTTGCGGGTGGTGATGTCCGGTGGTGAGGAGGTCCCGGCGGATCTGGTGAGCCGATGGGCAGGCACCGACACCGCGGGCGCCAGGAAGTTCCAGGTGCTGTACGGGCCGACCGAGGCCACGATCGCCGCCACGGCGACAGGTGCGCTGCGACCGGCCGACCGGCCGACGATCGGTACCCCGCTGCCGGGAATACAGACGCTGGTTTTGGATGCCCGGTTGCAGCCGGTGCCGATAGGGGTGGCCGGAGAGCTGTATCTGGCGGGTCCTGCGCTGGCGCGCGGGTACCTGAACAGGGCGGCGACGAATGCGGCGCGGTTCGTGGCGCACCCGTTCGGGGAACCGGGACGTCGCATGTATCGCACGGGTGATGTGGTGCGCTGGAATACCGACGGTGCCCTGGAATTTCTGGGGCGCAACGATTCCCAGGTGAAGATCCGCGGTTACCGTATCGAGCTCGGCGAGATCGACGCGGTGTTGAGCGCGCGAGCGGATGTCGCATACGCGGTCACCGTGGCGCGGCGGGAGGACACCGGTGCGGTGATGTTGGTGTCCTACGCGGTGCCGGAAGCCGGGGTGAGCTTGTCGGGTGAACAGTTGCGGGCGTCGTTGGCCGAGGTGTTGCCGTCGTACCTGGTACCCGCCGCGGTGATGATCCTGGACGCGATCCCCCTGTTGCCGAATGGAAAACTCGACCGCGCGACCCTGCCCGCACCCGTCGTCCAGGCCAAGCGATTCCGGGCCCCGGCGTCACCGGTGCAGGAAATAGTGGCCGGCGTATTCGCCGACGTCCTCGGCATCGATGGTCCGATAGGCGCCGACGACGACTTCTTCGAACTGGGTGGCAACAGCCTGGTGGCCACCCGCCTAGCCGCACGGATCGGTGCCGCCCTCGACGCGACCATCCCGGCGTCGATGATTTTCGAGGCGCCGACGGTCGCGCGGTTGGCCGCGCGCGCCGAATCGCGGGTCGACACCGGTCGGGTGGCGCTGACCGCACAGCAACGGCCGCAGCGAATTCCCCTGTCGTACGCACAGCAGCGAATGTGGTTCCTGAACCGGCTCGACCCCGGCTCGGCGGCCTACGGCATTCCGATCGTGCTACGACTGTCTGGACAGCTGAATCTCGACGCGCTGCGCGCGGCCGTCGAGGATGTGCTGAACCGGCACGAGGTACTGCGGACCGTATACCCGTATGGTGAGGGCGAGCTGTCGCAGGTTGTCCTTCCCGCCGCCGAGGCGATCGCGCCGGTGACCGTGACCTCGGTCACGGAATATGAACTGGCCGAAGCGTTGTCGGCGTTCGTCTCGACGGTGTTCGATCTGACGGTCGAGGCGCCGGTGCGGGTCCGGTTGTTCGAGCTCGGGCCGAACGAGTGGATCCTGGCCGTAGTGGTGCATCACATCTCCTGCGACGGGTCGTCGCTCGGCCCGCTGGCACGGGACATGATGACCGCGTACACGGCACGCCTGGTCGGGGAGATACCGAGCCGCCCGCCGCTGCCGGTGCAGTACGCCGACTACGCGATCTGGCAGCGGACCGTGCTGGGGACCGAAGACGATCCCGACTCGCTGCTACGCGCCCAGATCGACTACTGGACAGTCGAATTGGCGGAACTTCCGGTTTTGCTCGAGCTGCCGACCGACCGAACGCGCCCGCCCGTACAGACCCACGCGGGCGCGAGCGTACCGATAACCGTCGGTGCCGATCTGCACGCGCGATTGCAGCAGGTCGCGCGAGCACACAACGCGACGCTGTTCATGGTCTTGCACGCTGCGCTGGCGGCTACGCTGGCCCGGCTGGCCGATACGGACGATATCGCGATCGGCACTCCGCATGCGGGACGCGGCGAACCCGAACTCGACGATCTGGTCGGGATGTTCGTCAACACGCTGGTGCTGCGGACCCGGTTGACCCCGGGGATGACCTTCACACAGCTGCTCGAGCACGTGCGCGGGACCGATCTGGCCGCGTTAGCGCACGCCGATGTTCCGTTCGAGCGACTGGTGCAGGAGCTGAATCCGGTGCGGTCGCATGCCCACCATCCACTGTTCCAGGTGATGCTGGCATTCCAGAACGTCGGCAGTGCCCAGTTCGAACTTCCGGGGCTCTCGGCGTCGGCTGTGACGGCCGACATCGACACCGCACTGTTCGATCTGCAGATCACGGTGTCGGATTCCTACGACTCCACCGGTGCCGCGGCCGGCATCAGCGGCGCGGTGACCTACGCGAGCGACCTCTTCGACGCGACAACGGTGACCACGATCGTCGATCGCCTGCTGCGGTTGCTCGGCGCACTGGTGACCGATTCGGCACAGCCGGTGCACGAGGTGGATCTGCTCGACGCAGATGAACGGGAAGCCGTTCTGACGCGGTGGAATGCGACCGATCGCCGGCTCCGTCCCGACGAGACGCTGGTCTCCGTCTTCGCCCACTCCGTAGCGGCGCATGCGGACCGGCCCGCGATAATAGTCGGAGAACAGTCGCTGACCTATGCGGAATTCGCGTCTCGCGTATACCGGTTGGCGCGGTGGTTGATCTCCCGCGGAGTGGGTCCGGAGTCGTTGGTGGCGCTGCGGATGCGGCGTTCACTGGACCAGGTCACCGCCACGTACGCGGTGCAGGCCGCGGGCGGCGGGTACGTGCCGGTCGATCCGGACCTTCCGGCCGACCGGATCGCGTACATGCTGTCGATCGCCGCACCGGTGCTGGAGCTGTCGTCCCTCGAAGGGCTGGAGCTGTCCGGATTCGATGACGCGCCGGTCACCGACGCCGATCGGCTCGCACCGCTACGACCGCACAACGTTGCATACCTGCTCTTCACTTCGGGGTCCACCGGGCGACCGAAAGGTGTTGCGATATTGCACTCTTCGGTAGTCAACCAGGTGCGGTGGGTCAACGAAATCTCCGCACTGACGCCGAATGACGTCGTACTGCAGAAGTCCCCGGCCACGTTCGACATGTCGGTGTGGGAGCTGTTTGCGCCACTGGCGGTGGGGGCGCGGCTGGTGATCGCGCGAGCCGACGGGCATACCGACCCGGCTTATCTCGCCGAAACCATTGCCACCCAGCGGGTCACGATCACCGCGTTCGTGCCGTCGATGCTGGCGGTATTTGCGGACGCGACGCCTGCGGGGTCGCTGGAGTCGGTGCGGACGCTCCTGGTGGGTGGTGAGGCATTCGGCCCTGAGGTGGTGGACGCCGCGCGGCGAATTGTGCCCGGGGTCGAGTTGCACAATATGTACGGGCCGACCGAGTTCACCGTGTGCGCGACCTCGCATCGGGTGACCGACGCCGACAGCGGGAGCATGCAGATGGGCACACCGGTATGGAACGCACGGGCATACGTACTCGACAAGCGGTTACATCCGGTACCGCCCGGGGTCGCGGGGGAGCTGTACTTGGCGGGCAACCAGCTCGCGCGCGGCTATCAGTCACGTCCGGGCCTCACCGCGGAACGGTTCGTGCCCGACCCGTACGGTGACGGCCGGCGCCTGTACCGCACCGGCGACCTGGTGCGCTGGCGCCGGAGCGGCGAATTGGAATACATGGGCCGCACCGATTTTCAGGTGAAGCTGCGCGGCCTGCGCATCGAACTCGGTGAAATCGAGGCAGTACTTGCCGAGCACCCCAGCGTCGCCCGGGCGATCGCTGTGGTGCGCTCCACCGGTGCGGTGGACCACCTCGTCGGCTACCTCGTGCCTGCCGCGGGCGCCACGGTCGACACCGCAGCGGTCTCGGTGCACGCGGCAACGAAACTGCCCGACTACATGGTGCCCACCACGATGGTGGTGCTCGACACGGTGCCCCTCAGCCCGTCGGGCAAGCTGGACCGCACGCGGCTACCGGAGCCGGTGCTCGCGGTAGGGGAGTTCAGGGAGCCCTCGTCGTGGCTGGAATGGGAGGTTGCCCGGGCCTTCGGAACGGTACTCGGTGTGGATCGGGTGGGCGTCGATGACGACTTCTACGCATTGGGTGGTAACTCGCTGAAGTCGGTGCAAGTGGTGAGCGAGTTGCGCAAGGAACTCGACTACGAGGTTCCGATCAGCTGGATGTTGTCGGATCGCTGTCCGGCCGACCTGGCAAAGCGGATCGAATCCGGAATGCGCTCCGGCCCCGCCCTCGACCGGACCGATGTCGGCTTCGATGTGTTGTTGCCGATCCGGACCGGCGGTGAGCGAGCACCACTGTTCTGTATCCACCCGGCCTTGGGCCTGTCGTGGTGTTACCGCACATTCGACCAGTACCTCTCCGACGGTCGACCGATCTACGGCATTCAGGCGCCACAAATCGGCGGTGAGGTCCCCGGTCCGACATCGATCGAAGAAATGGCCGAACGCTACTTCGACGAGATTCGCGCGGTTCAGCCACACGGCCCCTATCACCTCCTCGGCTGGTCACTGGGTGGTGCGATCGCCCATGCCATTGCCGTCGAGATGCGCGCCGCCGGTGAACAGGTTGCGCTACTGGCACTGTTGGACGCCGAGGTGGGCGGTGTCGACGAGTCGACGCTTCGCACCGTCACGGCCGGAGAACTGATCAGCAATCTCGGCCCGGTCATGGGCGTCGATTACGTGAGCCCCGATGCGACTGCCGAGGAGGCCGCCGACCTGATCGAACGGCACCTGGGGGGCAGCCTCGGTATCGACGCCGCACGGATCGAGCGTCTGACCGATGCCTACAACCTGGCGATCCGGGCAGCCAGTGTGTGGCGGCCCGCGGTCTTGGACAGCGACATGCTCTACTTCGCCGCGACACGTGAAAGGCGATCCGATGCTGCGGGTCACGAGGGATGGGCGCGGGTGGTCCGCGGGCAGATGTCGATTTTCGACATCGATGCGACCCACCTCACAATGACCGAACCCGGAGCGATTGCTCAGATCGCCCGGATTCTCAATGCACGACTGGATTGATGACCGCGTTTTCTTTCGGCGAGTTGGTGGGCGCGCCGGATCCATCGGTTCGGCCGTCTTCTTGCGGGAGGGGCGTGGTGATGCCGACTATCGTCCCGACCGACGCCCCGAGTGCTCCACCGAGCAGGGCGGCGGGTCCGGCGACGACGGCGACCCCGACGGCCGCGCCGGCGAGCGGGCCGACAACCAAGCCGGTCGGCATGAACGGGATACCGGCGACGAACCCGGCGCCCGCGCCGACCATTCCGGCGGCTATCGCGACGGGCGCGACCACTCCCGCGCCGATGCCCGCGCCGATTGCCGCACCGACGCTTGCGTCCACGGCGGTGATGGTGCATCGACGGGGATCTACGGGGACGTGCTCGCAGAACGCTTGGATCGGCTCCTGATTCACGGCCGGCGCCGAGTCCGGTGCGTCCACCGTCACGAGTCGAGTCCAATTGCCGGCGGCGAGCGGATTCGCCGGGCTGACGATTCGATCGCCGCGGCGTGTGTCGGGCGGCGATACGATGTCGGCCGCCGACTGGCCGAGTGGAGGCGTCAGTGATAGCCAGTCCGCTGTCGTCGGCGGCGTGGCAGGTGCCTGCGCGGTGTCATCCAGAAATGCGTTGGCTACTCCGGTTCCGAGAACGACCGCAATCGGCAACATGCTCGCAATCAATATCGGACGTGATCGCCGCGAACGACCGGCTTCTGGCATTCCGCACCTCCTGGACGTCTACCTCTTAGGCTTCTCGACTTCGAGTATTTGTCGCACGTTGCGGCGCTGATAGCTTAAGCGGTCGGCGCGGCCGGGTCGGGGAGAACTGTCGACTCCCGCGTGTCCGGCAAATTTGTGGCTATGCCCAGTCGGTGCGTGACGCGCCCCGCTACCTGAATGCGCCGCCGGTATCCGCTGTGCTTGCCAGTTCGCCAAGCGCTGACGTCGGCCCGCCGAGTGCGGCGCTCCGGGGCCCACAACGCCGAGTGTCAGTACACCGCAAGGAGATTCGGACTGTTTGGATCGGGCCGGCGCTCTCGTCGGGGTCGGCCGCCAGCCGGTCGGCGGAGCGCCCGGGCGGGACCGCCACAGCGCTGGGATGTCGTCGGAGGGGACTTCGGTCAGAAACTCCCTCGGGACGCACGGCGCATTCGAGGACCAATGTCTCCTTCTGCGGCGACGATCGGATCTGGCGTCTACGTGGGCGTATGTCGAAGCTGAAGAGATCACTGAGGAGGTTCGTCGTGCTGTTCGATGATCGTGCGGATGCCGGACGTCAGCTGTCGCTGCGGCTGAAGTACCTGGATGAGGAGGACGCCGTGGTAGTCGGGTTGCCCCGCGGTGGCGTCCCCGTCGCCTACGAGGTCGCTGTCGGGCTGGGGGCTCCGCTGGATGTGATCGTGGTTCGCAAGCTCGGGGTGCCGCATCAGCCGGAGCTCGCGTTCGGCGCCGTGAGCGAGGACGGCATCGTGGTGATCGACAACGGCATCGTGACGCGTGCCAGACTCACCGTCCACGAGATGGCGGAGGTGGAACGCCATGAACGTCAACAGCTCGTTCGACGTACCGCGCTGTTGCGAAGTACCCATCCGCGCATATCGTTGTGCGGCCGGACGGTGATCGTCGTCGACGACGGAGTCGCGACGGGTGCGACGATTCGTGCGGCCTGTCAGGATGCACAGGCGCGCGGTGCGCGCCGGATCGTCCTTGCCGTTCCCGTGGTGCCCCGAGCTGTCCTGCCTCTGCTGGCAGGTGATGTCGACGAGACGGTGTGTCTGGCGTCGCCGTCGTGGTTCGGGGCGGTCGGACGGTGGTACGGCAGGTTCGATCAGGTCTCCGATGCCGAGGTCGCGGACCTGCTGCGCCGCGCTGCGGGGCATCTGCCGGCACCGCCGACGGCCGCCGCGGACGATCCACCGCTACGGAACGAACCGGTGCGGGTGATCACCAGGGGAGTGGTATTGGATGGGTACCTCACCGTTCCGGAGCACCCGCTCGGGCTGGTGGTATTCGTACACGGCAGTGGCAGCAGCCGGCACAGCCCCCGCAATCGCTATGTGGCCGAGGTGCTGAACCGTGCCGGGCTCGGGACGCTGCTCGTCGATCTTTTGACCCTGGAGGAGGAGACCGATCGCTCCCGAGTCTTCGATATCGGGCTGCTATCGCGGCGGCTGGTGGACATCACGGTTTGGCTGTCGCGGCGCAGCGATGTGGACTTGCGAATCGGATACTTCGGAGCCGGTACCGGCGGGGCGGCTGCCCTGCGGGCGGCAGCAGATCCAGCTGTGCGGATTTCCGCGGTGGTGTCGCAGGGTGGTCGGCCAGATCTCGCCGGACCGCAGCTCGACGACGTTACGGCGCCGACCATGCTCATTGTCGGAGGCGATGATGAGGGCGTACTTGCGCTGAATCGTCGTGCGATGCAAGCGATGACGTGCGAGACGGCGTTGACCGAGGTGCCGGGCGCCACCCACTTGTTCGCCGAGCCCGGGGCGCTGGAGAAGGTCGCCGCGATCGCCCGTACGTGGTTCGTGAACCAGCTTTCTCCGTCCGAGGTAGCCCAGCAGCTCGCTCGTGAGCAGGGTGGATACGGACCTGGCGGAGACAGCCGGGATCGGCTCGATGAATCGTTCGCCCCGCGTCGAGTCAGGCCGCGGCGGCTGCTGCTACAGAATCGGCGGCGCAGCGAATTCAGAGAGGACAAACAATGAACGACCATCCGATCATCGCGGCCGTGGACGGTTCGGCGAGCTCATATCAGGCAGCGGCCTGGGCGGCGGTCGACGCTGCCCTGTGTCACTGCAATCTGCACCTGGTCACGTCGGAAGCGCTACCCACCACGTACGCGCCTGGCGTCATGATGGGCCCGCCGGAAACAGACTTGCTGCGCGCCCAGGGCCAGCAGGTCCTGGCCGAGGCCACCAGCATCGCAAGGCAGGCCGCGGGTGAAGAACTCGATCTCACCACGGAATTGACCTTCGGCGCGATCATCCCGACCCTCATCGAACGGTCGAAGACCGCAGCGATGCTGGTGGTCGGCAGTCGTGGCCTCGGTGCGTTCCGACGCGGTCTGCTCGGTTCGGTCAGCGCCGCGCTCACTCATCACGCCCACTGTCCGGTCACCGTCGTGCACCAGAATTCCGCAACCGACCCGGTGTCACTCGGCAGGCCCGTCCTCGTCGGTGTCGACGGCTCGACCAACAGCGTGCCCGCGATCGAGCTCGCGTTCGAACAGGCATCCCGACGCAAGGTCGGGCTCGTCGCCCTGCACACCTGGAGTGACGTCAGCTCGGTCGACTACCTACCGGTGCCGGGATGGGACGCGGCACGGGAATCGGAAGAGGTCGTGCTCGCGGAGAGCATGGCCGGATGGAGCGACCATTACCCGGACGTCGCGGTGCGGCGAATCGTGACGTGTGACCGGCCCGTTCGTTCGCTGCTGGACGCATCATCGAACGCACAGTTGCTGGTCGTCGGTAGCCACGGCCGCGGTGGATTCACCGGGATGGTGCTGGGCTCCACCAGCAACGCGCTGCTGCATTCGGTCGAGTGCCCGATGATCGTGGTGCGCTGCCCCTGACTCCAGACGTGTTGCGCCGAAGCGCCGGCCGCTTCGGTCCGCGAACCCTCGCCTCCGGCACGGTGTTTCACACCGCCGTTCGAGCTGGCGGGCGCGGGCGGATTCAGATGCTCGGTGAACCACACCGCGCGGCCCAACTCGATCCGAGATTGCACGACCCGTAGTGTGCCGGCGGCACTTCGCCGCACGGGTTGGTGGCTCTTCCAGCCAGCCGAGTCCAGGAAGCGGATAGTGCGGCGAGGAGCGCCGATCCAGCCGGCGACAGGCCGAGGTCATCCACCGATCCAGGCCGCCCGAGCGCAGTCTTCGAGGATCGATCGTGTCAACGGCCATGACGCCGCTCCTACCTCGCCGACGTCGTAGAGTGCGGCCGGCCCACCGCAATGGTCTGCGGCGATCGTTCTTCGCGAAGCACGGGCCTCGTCCACGTCACAAGCATCGAGACGACATCTCCTCCTACACATCACAATCGACGCGCAGCGGCCCCTGCCCGACGTTGTCGACGGCCTGGTCGGTGTAGCACGCGGTATCCATATCAGTAAGTGTGTTCGGCTCCGATCGCGGGCACACGATCACCGAGTCCCTCGTGCGAAGGGCTTTCGTTGTCGCCGTGAGCCCGGGATGTGGGCTGCCCGCGCTCGCAGTGAAGCGATGCGCAATCCGACGATGGCGGCGACGATGGTGACGACACCGGCGATCGTGACCAGCCGATTGACGTCGATCGCCGGCTGCCAGCGCACCTGGCCGTCCTTCAGCACGTACGCGCCGACTGGCTTGGCGCCCACACCGAAGCCGCCGCCGGATCCTTCTTTCCCTTGTACGTCGGTGCCTGCGCCTGCGCCTGCGCCTCCAGAGATCGCGGCGGCCGTGATCACGGTGGTTCCGTCACGTTCGACCGGCTCGGCGAATACCCGCTCGACCGTCATCGAGTCCTTTGTCCTGGCAAGGACGTCTTCAACCTTCATGTGTGTCTCCCGTGTCGACTCGGCTCGACCGGACCGCATGTCCAGCCCTTCGCCAGTGTCGGAGGCTTCGAGCACGCTTTGGAGGGCCGGTGGTCCTTCGTCGAGATGACGAAAGCAACCGCAGCCACGTCAAGACGGGATCCGGAATTTCAGCCGGAGATGATCGGCACCAGATGCTTGCGAGCGAATTCGGTGAGCTCCTCGGTGGATTGGAGCGGGATGGATCCGTCCGGCTGCAGGACGAGTGAATGGACGAAACGGCAGACGATCTCCGCGCGGGTCCGCAAATCGGCAGAGTCCGGCAGCAGATTGCTTTCGACGGCCTGCTGCAGCGCGGCGGACGTCGCCGCGACCGACATGGCGAAGGTGGCGGCGCCCCCGGTGGTGAGTTGCGGAAGGACTCGCTCGGGTTCGAGGGTCAGCATCCGTTGCACGAGGGGATGGGTGCGCCATCGGGTGACGACCGTGACGAAAATGTCGGCGACGAGTCCGTCGAGAGTGTCGTGGCGTGCGGGCATCTCGGCGAGTTCGGCGAGCACGCGCCCCACCTCGCGGGTGGTGACCATCTGCACGACGTCGTCGCGGGAGCCGACGCGACGGTAAACCGTGACCCGATCGACGCCGGCGCGGCGGGCGATGTCCTCGATCGTCGTCTTTTTGATCCCGACCTGTTCGAACTGAACCAGTGCGGCGTCGAGGATGCGCGATTCGATGGCTTCGGCCGATTCGCGCGTATTCGACGAGGTCGTGGGCGTGGCGGTCACGCTTCGACGCTAGCAGTGATCGCGCCTTCTGAAACATTCTTGACCTAATTGTTGCTGCAACAGTGTAATGTTATTTGTTGCACTGGACGGTCGGATCATGCGCACCTATGCGGCACCCAGTCCGCGTCGAAGTCGCCGGGGCCCACCGGCGCATTGCCGCATATTGGTGGGGCAGCAAAGCCGGGAACGTTGCCGGTTGTCCGGTGCGTGCGTCGCCCGCGTCGCGGGACCGCGGCGGCATGAAGCCTCGGCTGCAGTCAGCTCCCGCACCACCTTGCCTGCGGTGTTGTACCCGTACAGCCGAAATCGAGCAGCCTGCCGTTTCATCCCACCTTGTGCGTCCTTGAATTGCCCCTCGGGGTTTGCCGGAATCCCCGGCGCTTCCGGTCCGGGGAAGAACTCGTCCGGGCTGTTGCCGACGCGCGCCACTCCGATGCCGGGGTGGATCCGCGCGAACGCGATGTGCGACGGGTCGGTGTCACTGCCGGCTGGTGGCGGGGATGCCGCGGCGAGTCCAGAAGGCCGAGGCGGGCCACCGCTGCTCGGTCCGGTATCGGTCGCTGCGCTGTCGGAGGTGCTCATCGAATAACTCCATCTCGCGGTGTGGGTAGTCGGTGATGGACGAAAAGTCTTGGGTGAGTAGGGCATCGGCGGCATGCGCCCCCGCGGCCGCGCTGCTGGCCGCGTGCAGGATTCCGCTGCTGCTGAGTGGGTCGTAGGTGGCCGCGGCGTCACCGACGGCGAGCCAATTCGGCCCGGCAACAGGGTCCAGCCTGGACGGGCCTGCCGCGGCGACGGCAAGGGCGGGGTCGGCTGCTGCTCGGGCGCGAGCACTGGTGTTCGGAGCTTGCTGCAGCAACGCGACCCACTGCTTGCCCAGTCTGTTCGCTGCGAGATCGACGACCTCGGTGTCGGTGACCAACATGACCGATAGTCCATCGGTCGCCGGTGCCGAATACCACCAGCCGATATCGGTGGCTTCCACCAAAGTATCGGTCGCCCCGGCATTTCCGGTGGGTTCGCATGTGGTGGCGAAGCTCGTCGTTTGATCGATGTTGAGGCGGGTGGCGCCGAGTCCGCGTGCCACTCGCGCCGAACGGCCGGTCGCATCGATCACCACGGCGGCATCGACGTGCATCGCGCGGTCGGATGTTTCGACATACAGCGCAACGTGTTCGGTGTGGTTCTCAGCACGCGTGACGTGGCCGTCGATCAGGCGAATCCGGTGTTGGGCCGCTGTGGCGCGCAGCTCGGCCTCGAAAGCAGGCAGGCAGACATGCCAAGCACATCCGTACGGGTGGCAGATGTAATGCCGTTCGCGCGGCTGCGCGCTACCCCAGCACGATTGATTGCTCCAACACTCGCGAGGTCCGGACCGGAGAAATTCCGGCCAGAGTTCGAGTTCTTCCAGCAGCGGCCGGAACTCTGGGGGCACTGTCTCGCCCCGATTTCGGCGTCGCGGCCGTGCGTGGATCAGTGCAACGCTCCTGCCTGCGCGGGCAGCGATCAACGCCGCCACCGATCCAGCGACTCCCGCGCCCGCGATGGCGACATCCACCGAGAGCTGGGGGACGGCCATTGCCTCACGGTAGGACCGGCGCACCTCGACTACACGGGTAGTCGAGTACTCGTCCTACCCGAGTAAATCCGCAGCATGCTCGAGTATCGGTCCGTGCTCGGTATCGGTGCTGCTCAGTGCTCGTCGGTTCGGTCGAGTTTGCGGGCTGCTCGTTCGGCCTTGGCTGCCGCGCGGGTGGGGCGGCCCTCGTTATGCATCGATGGAGGTTCGCTGGGGCGGAGAAATCGCTGGATGGCACGGAACGCGGTGCGGGCTTTGTCGGCGAGCGTCATTGCGGTGGACTTCCTATGGGCGGTAACCAGCTGGGTCGCCGAATACCTCCAGTGAACTCTGATGAACAACAGGTGTCAACGCTGTAGGTATACACTCATGACCCACGCTGGTTCCATAGAGGGAGTGCTTGTGATGGCCGAATCATCGACCGGCGGCAAGGGTGCTGCCGCAGGGGGGCGTGACAACGGCCAGATCACGCGGGCGGTGGTACTCGCGGCCGCGCTGGAGATCGTCGATCGGGATGGGGTCGAGGGGTTGTCGATGCGCCGCTTGGCCGACGCGGTGGGCCGGGATCCGATGGTGATCTATCGGCACGTGCCGAACAAGGCCGCGGTGCTCGATGGTGTCGCCGAGTCGGTGTTCGCCCAACTGGCGGTCGATGCCACCGGTAGCGACTGGGCCAACCAGCTACGGGTGGTCGCGCGCGACTTCCGGCTACTGGCGCTCGCGCATCCACGCGCGGTTCCACTGCTGGTGACGCGGCCGTTGGCGACGCCGCTGGGGATGCGCCCCCGAGCCGTGGTACGGCCTTTGGAAGACATCATCGGCCTGCTGACCCGCGCGGGATTCTCGGGAGCCGACGCACTGCATATCTACCGTGCGCTCTTCGGATTCCTCTACGGCCACATCCTCAACGAACTCCAGGAGCTCGTGGAACGTCCGGAGGAAACCGACGAAGTACTGCGCCTCGGGCTGCACCGGCTGCCGATCGGTGAGTTTCCGCTGCTGCGCGAGCTGGCCCCCGTCCTGGCCTCCTACGACGGCGCTGCGGAACTCGAGCGCGGGCTCGACATCCTGCTCGCCGGCCTCACCGCGACACTGCCTGATCCCGGCAAGGCCGCTCGCACGCCGCGCGGGTGATGCGGGAGGCGCGGTTCGTCTCTCAAAGGTGCAGTGCGGCAATTGATTCGAAGCGTCGGCGGAGGGCGCGGTTGTTCAGTGCGGTGCGTAGACCGCGTCGAGTCGTCGACGAGCCGGTGTCGGACGTCGTGGCGGCGACATCCTTGTCGAATCGTCGTTCGGACGCGGTTTCGGGTGCGTCATCGCTGGTGGCGGTGAGGAAGCGGTCCGGGAGGGCGAGTTTGTGGATGGTGCGCAGCGTCAGCAGGTACTGGTGGGTCAACGAACCGGTGGTGTAGGGCAGATCGTATTTGTCACACAGGGCGCGCACCCGCTCGGCGATCTCGGCATAGCGATTGCTCGGCAGGTCCGGAAACAGGTGATGTTCGATCTGGTAACACAGGTTTCCACTCATGAATGCCAGCAGCGGGCCCGCATCGAAGTTCGCGGTGCCGAGCATCTGCCGCAGGTACCACTCCGGTTTGGTCTCGTGCTCCATGACTTCGGGAGTGAATTTCTCGGCACCGTCGGGGAAATGTCCACAGAAGATCACCAGATACGCCCAGATATTGCGCAGCACATTGGCGGAGGCATTCGCGGCTATGGTTCGCCGCCACCGCCGCCCGCTGAGCGCCGGGAAGAGCAGATAATCCTTTCCTGCCTGCCTGACGAGCTTGCCGATCATCGCCCTGGTCTGCGCGGTCCTCTGCTCCTGGGTGGGCATGCGATCGCGCTCGGCATACATGCCGTGCAGGGCGATACCCCACTCGAAGGTGGCGGCCAGGAACAGATTCTGCAATGGCTGCAGCAGAAAACGGGGCTGCCAGGTTTGGTCGCGCGTCACCCGTATGACACCGAAGCCGATGTCGTCGTCCATGTCGAGCACATTCGTGAACACATGGTGGCGATAGTTGTGCGAATAGCGCCACTGCGCCGAAACGCCGGCCATATCCCATTCCCAAGTGCTGGAATGTATTTCGGGATCGTTCATCCAATCCCATTGGCCGTGGCACACATTGTGGCCGATTTCCATATTCTCGATGCTCTTGGCCACCGCCAAGCCCGCGGTGCCGAGCAGCCAGCCGGCCTTTGTCCTGCTGCCGCCGATCACCAGCCGCGACGCGGCATCCAGTACCCGCTGGAAGACAATCGTGCGACGGATGTACGCCGCGTCCCGCTCGCCACGCTGCTCGGTGATGTCCCGGCGGATCGCATCGAGTTCTTGCCCGAGCGCCTCGACGTCGGCCACGCTCAAGTGCGCATATTCCTTGATTTCGGTGATTGCCATACCAGGTCCTCGTTGTTTGGTGAGATCGAAACTCTGGTGCGCAGTCACCATAGTGATGAAAGAGCCCATCCAGGTGGAACCCCACGTTGGCCGAGATCTGATCTGCCAGAACTCCAGTACACGCCCGTATAGGTCAAGTGTCAACGGTGTAGGTCAACGAGTGACAACTACAGTGTGAATAAACGACGAAGCGGTCCGCGAGCCCTCAGTCGGGGCCGGCTTCCAGGAGCTGCCGCAGCAGCGCAGGCAGCGATATGAACGCGAATCCGACCGCCGAGTCGCTGCGCCCGTAGGGCAGCACGAGGGTGTCCTGGTGGACCAGTGCGCCGCAGGAATACACGACGTTGGGCACATAGCCGTTGCGTTCGGCCTCGTTCGGCGCTAGCAGTGGCCTGCGCAATGCGCCGATGACACGGGTCGGATCGTCGAGGTCTAGCAGAATCGCGCCGATGCCGTAGGTGCGCATCGGTCCGACGCCGTGGGTCAGTACCAGCCAGCCCGCGGGTGTTTCGATCGGCGGACCGCAATTGCCGAGCTGGATCAGCTCCCATGGCCGGGTCGGCAGATAGGCGGTGACCGGGTCACTCCACACGCGGGCGTCGGCCGAGCCGACCACGCTGATGCTTTCCCGATCCCACCGCGACAGCATCAGATATCGGCCGCGGACTTGTCGCGGAAAGAGCGCCATCCCTTTGTCCGCGGCCCCGTCCCCGGCAAGCGTGGTGCTGACGAAGGTGGCGAAATCGCTGGTGCGCAGCAGTCTCGGTGTGACGACTGCGCCGTCGAACGCGGTGTAGGTGGCGTAATACGTCACGGTCGCGTCCGCCGCGACGAACCGGGTGAACCGCGCGTCTTCGATCCCGCGGCTCTCCTCGTCGACTGTCGGGAAGAGCACTCGCTCACACATCGGGAGTTCGGCTGGAAAGGCTACGGTGTAGTCGCCGGACGCCGTCGAGGCGAACTGCCCGGTCTCGATGTAGGGCGTCTGCTCGTCCAGCCGAACCGAATCTCCTTGTCCGAGTGTGCCGGTTCGGAACTCGATGCTCGAAATATGTCCTTCACCGAGCGCGCGCAGGCTCATGACGAAGCGCAGTTCGCCAGGGGCAACACCGGATTGATCGGGATGCGCGACGATCGACGGATTGAACAACGCGGCGGCTTCGACCGCGTACTCCTGGGTGAAGCAGGCGCCGATGAGCTGACGGCGTTCGAGCATCGGCGTCGATGTGCGCGGTACCCGGTGCGCGACCTGCGCATAGTGCGTCGCGAACGTTGCGCCGATATCGCGGTGCCGTTCGCCGAACCGGTCCATCGTGTCGGCCAGGGTGGCCGACACATCCGCATCGGAGAGACCGAGCACTCGCGCGATGATGGCGTCGGCGCGCGAAATGCCTTGCCCGAGAATTTCCTGGCCGGGCAGGAACAGTCTGGCCAAGACCCGGCGTTGGTCGGGATACAGCACCCGGTCGCCCCGCCGCGCGAGCTGGGCCGGACTCGGCGCCGCGGGGTCGGCCATTACCGCGCCCGCTGAAGTCGGCGGGCCTGTTGCTGGGTGGAAATCAGCGCGAGTGTCGACTCGGCGCCTTGATTTTCGTTTCTGCCGGTCGGTTCCAGTCCGTCACAGCAGCCGCCGCTGACCTCGTCGAGCAATGGTGTCCCGACATCGTTCGCGCCGCGGAACCAGCTGTCGCACAGCAGGACCGCATCCTTCCAGCGCTGGTCGCCGGTCTGGTCGTAGGCGCGGGCGCACGCGTCTGCCAGACTCGCGACCTCGATCGGCTGCTGATCGAAGCCGGGCCGCAGCTCGCCGGTGGTCCAGCCGTCGACGGGGGTCACCGACAGGTGATCGCCGGCCGTTTCCACCTCGAGCAGCCAGCGCAGCATTACCAGCCCATCGGCGTGTGTTCGTTCCTCGCCGAGGGCCGCGCCCGCCACCAGAATTGCCTCGGCCAGTACCGCATTGGCGTAGTCGAGCCGGGGTTCGGGCCAGCGCCAGTGCAGTTTTCGAGTCGGTGGCCCGATCAGTGCGCTCGCGCTGGCAAGTAGCTCACGGGCGACCGAGTTGGTCGGATCGGCCTGCAGCACTTCGGCCGCACCGAGCGCGGCGAAGGCCATCGCGCGCGGCCATTGCGAACGCCGTCGCGCACCGACGGTGAAATGCGCGAGCGCGGTCTCCGCCAGGTCCGGTCTTCGGGCGACCACCGAGCCGAGCGCCCACAGGCCGCGGCCCCAATGGTCTTCGAGGCTCGGCTCGTCCTGCCAGGTTCGGTCGGTTCCGCGGCGATTGTGGAAGCGGCCGTCGGTGGCGAGTGCGCTGACAACGAAGTCCAGATACACCTGCGTGAGGGCGAGCAATTGCTGGTCGGGTTCGGGCTCGCGGACGGCGACAACGAGGGCGCGCGCGACGTCATCGACGCAATAGCCGTTCTCGGTGCGCGGTTCGCTGAACTTCGCATGCTCGAAGATCCCGCAGTCATCGCTGAGCCGGAACATGTGTGCGTAGGAGATGGTGATGGTGTTGTTGTTCATGCGGTGGCCAGCTTTCGGTCGGCCTGCAGGGTTTCCGTGGCGAGCGCGCGATACTTGCGGCTCACTGAGGACCAGAGCAGTTCGGGTGCAATGCGATCGGCTTCCTCGCCCATGCGATTCGCGAGGCCGGGCTCGGTGAGGACGCGGCGCAGTGCCGTCGCAATGGCAGTGGGCGACTCTCTCTCGACGAGCAGGCCCGCGCCGCTCGACAGCAGCTCCTGTGCATGCGGGAAGGCCGTCGATACCACCGGTTTGCCCGCGGCGACGGCCTCGATCAACACGCCGGAGGTCACCTGCTCGCGCGAATCGTAGGGCAGGAGTACGACATCGGCCTGCCGGATCAGCCGGTACAGCTCGGCGCTCGACAGGTAGCGGGCATCGAAATGCACGGCGTTGCCGACCCCGCGACGACGGGCACGTTCGACGAGTCGCGTGCGATAGGACTCGCCGTGCTGTTCCAGCACCCGGGGGTGCGTCTGTCCGACCACCCGATACTGCACCGCAGGTCGCAGATCGGCGAGCTGGGCCATCGCGTCGATGCCCCATTCGATGCCCTTGCCGGCACCGAGCAGCCCCCAGGTGAGGATTACCGGTGACCGTGAGATCGGCTGGTGCCGGTCCTCGGGCTGTCCGGCGCGGTTGTCGGCGGCTCCGTGCGGGATCAGCCGGATCTTCGTCGGGTCGACCGTGTAGTGATCGATGAGGCGTTGGCCTGCGGTTTTCGTCATCGTGACGACCGCAGCGCAGATGCGAGCGAGCTCTTCGAGGATCACTCGTTGCCGGGACGTCGGGGTGGCCAGCACGGTGTGCAGCACCACGATCGCTGGAACACGAAGGGCGCGAACGGTTTCGAGCACATCGGCACCGTCTCGCCCGCCGAAGATGCCGAACTCGTGCTGGACTATCGCCACGTCGTAGCGGTTGAGCGCCGCGGCCGCGGCGATCGCGCCGCCGCGTGCGCTGCGCACCCACTGATGCGCCACCTCGGGCAGCGGTGCCTGCTCGGGGGTGTCGACAACGGCGACAACGCCGACCTTGCTCACCTCGCGAACCGGTTCGCGGACCAAATCGACTGGTGTATAACTGTTTTCGTGCGACGTCAGCGAAGCGACCAAGGCGTCGGTGAAGGTCGCCAACCCGCACTGGGTGGGCGGATACGTGCTCAGAACTCCATAGGACCGAACTGACACAACGTCAGCCTTCCTGTTTCGAGGCAGCGTCTACGGTGGCGCTGTCTGTAGCCACTCAATTGGCTATCGTGCTGCGCTCGAGCGCTTGAGAATCTGCTCCGGACTGCAACACGGGCGGATCGACCACTAGGCCCCGATCGTAACACCCAGGTCACGGGACATGGGGCGTGGTACGGTCGTGTTATCAAGTCCGCTCCGTCACTCGACGATTCTCGCGGCAAAATCGCCAGTAATCGAGGATCTATGAAAATCGGCGTTATTTCATCAGTCGCACATCGGTCGCCTCCGAAAAACTATGGACCGTGGGAGCAAATCGCCTCGACCTTGGCCGAGGGATTCCTCGCGCGTGGCCACGAGGTGACGCTGTTTGCCACCGCCGACTCGACGACGTCGGCACGGCTGGTCGGTCCCGTTCCTTCGGGATACGAGGAGACGGTCGGCGCGGATGCGAAAGTGCTGGAGGCGCTGCACAATTCGACCGTGTTCGAGCATGCGGGAGAGTTCGACGTGCTCGCCAACCACTTCGACTTCATGCCGCTGACCTACAGCAGGCTGGTGTCGACCCCGATGGTCACCACGATCCACGGCTTTTCCTCGCCGAAAATCGTGCCCGTTTATCGGGCATTCGACGATATCGCGCACTACGTGGCGATCAGTGCCGCCGATCGCCACCCGGATCTCGGCTATGACGCGACCATTCATCACGGCGTCGACCTCGCGGATTTTACGTTCCGGCCGGAGCACGGCGAATATCTGCTCTTTCTCGGCAGAATCCACCCGGAAAAGGGCACCCACCTGGCGATCGAGGTGGCCCGGCTGGCCGGGCTTCCGCTGATCATCGCAGGCGTGATTCAAGACGAGGAATACTTCCGCACCGCGGTCGAGCCGCATCTCGCCGATGCGGCGGTGACCTACGTCGGTCCGGTCGGTCCCGCGCAGCGCGACGAGTTGCTCGGCGGCGCGCGTGCGCTGCTGCACCTCATCGGTTTCGCCGAGCCGTTCGGACTGTCGGTCATCGAATCCTTGGCGACCGGAACACCGGTCATCGCAACGCCATTGGGATCGATGCCGGAGATCGTGCGCGATGGCTCGACGGGATTTCTGGTTACCGATGTCTCGGCTGCGGTCGAGGCGGTAGCCGAGATCGGCACGATCGACCGCCGCGTGTGCCGGGACGATGTGAAGGCACGCTTCGACGCGGACCGGATGATCGACGCCTACCTCACGCTGTTCGAGCGGATTGTGCGATTGCCGAGGCGGTCCGCCGAGTTCGCCGCACCTGTGACGGTGGGGCAGTCCATCGGCTCGCCGGGGCTGTTCTCACACGCAGGTCTGTAGTCACGGCCGCTCTCGCTCGCGCCTTGTCCCACCGATGTCCTATCGAATTCCCGGTGTGGCGGGGTGTGGACCCACGCAGCCGATTATCAAGTGACCTCACAGTGTTGCGGGCCAGCAGGTTCGGCGTGCGCGCGGCCGGCCGATGTCCACTGTGTATGCCGCCACCATCTCGGCCGCAGCCTGGGTCGGTTATTCGGCCGCTGCGATCTTCTTTCGGGTCGGCTGGGCGGTCGAAGCATTGACGGAATCCGGTATGTCCGAGTCCTGGTGGAATTGGCTCGGCGCGGCCAAGGCGATGGGTGCGACCGGGTTGGCGGCCGGGCTTTCGTGCCGTTCATCGGCATCATGGCCGCGATCGGCCTGGTGCTGTATTTCGGCGGCGCCGTCGGCACGGTGCTCAGGGCGCGCTTGTACTCCCACGTCTCGTTCCCGCTGTTGTACATGGCTCCGGTTATCGGCGCGACGGCACTCGGATTCGCCGTCTGAACTCTGTTGGCCTCGGCCGGGGAGCAAAGGGTCGTGGTTGAGCGCGCGCATTGCGGCGGCGGGCGATATCGTGCACGTGTCGGCGGCGCAGGCGGATTACCGGCGCAGTGGCCGGCCCGACACGACCGAGAAGGCGAATTATGCACTACCGCAACACGCTGTCGATGTCGGTGATCGTGGCAGCCCTCGCGGTATGCCTCGGCGTGGGATTCCCCGCGACCGCGCAGGTTCAGGTGACCGCCTACCCGGGCATGACGATCCGGACTGCCGACCGGATCTGCTCGGTCGGGGCTACGGGACATATGGGTAGTGCGCAGTACGCCGTCACGGCCGCGCACTGCTTTCAGCAAGGGGCGCGCGTCTACGACGCAAACGGCGGCCTCGTCGGATGGTTCGAACAGAGCTACGGTGACGACTCGACGGTCGCGAACCTCGGTTTCGCCCTCATCCGGCTCGCGAACAATGTCGGCATCTCGGCCTCGCTCGGCACCTTCGGCATCCAATCCACCTACACCGAACCCTTTGTCGGCGAGGGCGTGTGCCACGTCGGCTGGGCAACCACCTGGACATGCGGAACCATCACCTCGATCGGCGACCACTACTTCATCACCGACTTCAACGCCGACCGGGGCGATTCCGGCGGCATTGTGTACAACCAGACCCCGGAGGGACGTGCGGCGTTCCTCGGAATCCTGATCGGGGGTAGGGAATCCGGCGGCGTCGTGGTCGAAACGGCCAACTACCTGCGGGATACCATCGACGCCCATGCCGTCGGCTACGACAGCTTTCGCTGGTACATCGAATAGCGGCACCGGCGCGGTCGGCAGTCCCTCGTCCCCGATGACTTGACTCCCGGGCGTCGCACGTCGAGAGTGCCCGAATGGTCCACGCCACTGATGTGTCCGGCGCGACGGTGCGCAAGGTCACCCTCCGTCTGGTGCCCTTTCTCGGGCTGCTGTATTTCGTCAACTACCTGGATCGGGTGAATATCGGCTTCGCCGGGCCCAGCGGTATGAAGGCCGATCTCGCGCTGAGCGAAACTGCGTTCGGCCTCGCCTCCGGGATCTTCTTCATCGGCTACCTCATTCTCGAAGTGCCGAGCAATCTGGCGCTGCATCGGTTCGGGGCGCGGCGGTGGATCGCCAGGATCATGGCGAGCTGGGGGATCGTCGCCACCGCAATGGCTTTTGTGCCCAACGAAACCATGCTGTATGTGCTGCGCTTCGCACTCGGTGTTGCGGAGGCCGGCTTCTTCCCCGGCATTCTGCTCTACCTCACCTACTGGTTTCCGCAGCAGCACCGCGCGAAGATCGTTGCCTTGTTCATGACCGCGGTACCGATCTCCACCGCGCTCGGCTCGACGGTGTCGAGTCTGATCATCCAGTACGGCGATGGCGTGTTCGGGCTCACCGGCTGGCGCTTCATGTTCCTGGTCGAGGGCATGCCCGCGCTGGCGCTCGCGGTCATGACCTGGTTCTACCTCACCGACCGTCCGGACAAGGCGAGCTGGCTCTCGCCGCCCGAACGTGATTGGCTGACAGCCGAACTCGCCGCCGAACAGGCCGCGCTGGAGCAGGCCGAGCACTGGACGGTGCGCAAGGCACTGACCCATCCGCGCGTACTCGGCCTCGCGCTCGTCTACGGTGGCATCGTCTACGGCCTGTATGCGCTCGGGTTCTTCCTGCCGACCATCATCGGCGGGTTCCAGCAGCAGTACGGAACGCACTTCTCGATCGTCCAGCGCGGTCTCATCAATGCCGTGCCCTACGTCATCGGCGCGGTCGTCATGGTGTTGTGGAGCAAGCACGGCGACCGAACCCGTGAACGGACCTGGCACGTCGCCCTGCCCGCACTGATCGGCGGACTCGCCATCCCGGTGGCCCTCTACCTCGGAAATCCATTCGCGGCCATGGCTGCTGTCACCGTGTGCGCGGTCGGGGTGCTGGCCGCGCTGCCCACTTTCTGGGCGCTGCCGAGCACCTTCCTCTCCGGCGCCGCTGCGGCGGGCGGCATCGCGCTGATCAACTCGATCGGCAATGTCAGTGGCTTCGTCGCACCGTATGTGACCGGTGCGTTGAAGGATCTGACGGGCAGTCAGCGTGCTGGTTTGTGGGTGGTCGGGCTCTGCATGGTGGGGGCGGCGCTGGGTGCGCTTGTGCTGCGAAACCGGGCTCGCGTGCACTGAACTCGCCTGGGACAGGCAAGAAACGAGCCTCATGAGCCGCGATGAATATCAGCTCGCCAACTCCGGATGCTCGCGGTCCACCGACGCGCGGAGATATGGCAATTGCAGTACCAGCCAGGACTTGTCGCGGTCGTAGCCGTGCCAATGGGAGGCTTCCGGGTCCGCGCCGAGCCCGTCGACCTGCGTCCATTGATCGGCACCGCACCGAATCATGTCGGTGTAGCGGTAGTGCAGATGCCCGTGCAGCATCAGGCCGGGTCGCAGCGTGTTCACCGCGCGCTGGATACGGTCCTGATTGGGCAGGCACTCGGGCAGATTCTTGCGATTCCAGTCCGGGGCCGAGTCTCGCGGTTTGTCGTGCGCGAGTAGCACATCGACCGGCGAGGTGTCGGCGGTGAGCGCCGACTCGAACTCCTCGTCGGTCATCTCCTCTTCCGGAAACCACAGCTTCCCCGCTGTGGCCGGGTGCCGCGACGACCCGAAGCGCCTGCGCCGCTCCGCATGCCGTTCGCTCTGCGCCTCCTTCGCCAATCGCCACAACTTGTCGACCGAATACGCCCCACCGAACGCCGCGAACCGCGTCCCCTCCCACACCCATCGATGCCCGCGCGGGGCATACCGGATATTGCTGCGGCACACCAGGAAGCCGTCATCATCGGCCTTGCCGTCATACAGCTCATGGACCAGCGACGACTTATCGTGATTGCCGTCGAGGAAGTACACCTGAACCCGCTGCTTGCGCGCCACCCGATTCATCACATCGAAGTAGTGCCTGCCCTCCGGCGTGTGTTCCCAGGCGCCGAAGTCCCCGAGCACGAACATCCGCTCGCACTTCTGCCGCACCGCGATACGCACCAACCGCACCGCATGATCGGTATTGCCGTGTATATCACCGGTCATCAGCACGCTCCCCATGACAACATCGTTGCAGGCGCGTCCACACTCGGCATCCGCATTTACACCTTTGTCGAATGACCTGGCCGCAGATCCAGCTCATCGCGGGTTCGGCAGGTCGCTGAGGGGCTGTCCGATCGCGCCGTAGGCTTCCCCGAAGCCATCCCCCCGCCTTGGGGTTTGAACAAACAAGACTGGACATTTTCGCGCGGCTGCGGGCAGCCTTCTCACTGTCCGAGTCTTATGCTTCCCCGGTGAACTCGGTCTCATGGCTACCGCAGTCCGGCAGAGGTTTACGCTGAACACCTCAGCAGCGGTGATGCACTGACCACCTGAGCACAGCATCGTTCACGAGACACCGTGCCGAACGCTCCGCAGCTTCTACTGTGTGTCGCCTGATCAACTTGCTTGCTCATGTCCGGACTGCATCGTGTTCGGCGACGAACTCGAGGAGCCGGGGTATCACCTTCTGCGGGAGTACCCACAGCAGTTCGTGTCCGACACCTGGGTAGACCTCGACGTCGGCGGCGGGCGCATGCTGGCGAAGGCGACGCACTCCGATATCGGGGTCGTTGACGACCGTAGCCCCGCCGAACAACACCAGCAGCGGCGCGGTGATGGCAGCCAGTTGTTCATCGGTGAACGGCTTCGGCCACGGCAACGCCAGCCGGAACTTGAACCCCGCCACAGCCATTGCCCATTCCTTGTCGCTCAGCACGACACCAGGAGTCAACCATTGGGTGAGTTTCTGCATGCGTTCACGGGTAGGCCGCATACCTGCGGAGACCATTTTCAGAAGTAGGCTCCACCGAGGCTTGGCGAAGGTGGCTCCGCCCGGTTCCAGCATGGACAGACTCGCCAGGCGCTCGGAGTGATGGACTCCGAGCAGTCCGGCGATCCACGCGCCGTCGGAGTACCCGGCCACGTGGATGCGAGCCTCGCCGAGCCCATCGATGACCTCGACCAGCCACTTCATGATCTCGGCATGGTCATGCACCGGTGCGCTCTGCTCGCAGCGGCCTGGCCAGCCGATGACATCCGGTGTGTAGACGACACGCTCACGCGCCAGCTCCTCGATGAACGGGGTCCAGAACAAACTGTTGCCGGGCATGCCCGGCAACAGCACCAGCGGCAGGCTCGCCCCCGTTCCCGACTTACGCACTCGCGTTGTCCCGAATGTTGTTTCGACCTCGATGTCCGTCGACGGCACCGGCCAGTCGACCGCCAGTGCTTCGTAGGCCCGCAGGTAGGCCGCTTTGGCCTCGCTGCTGGCGAACCGCCCGATCTTCGGCATGAGCCTCCCCTTCGTCCCCTTTACGGTATGACCGTATCATCTTGGTGGCATGAACATATCACGTATGCGGTATGTACGTACCATCTAGGCTGGCGGGTTGTTCGACACAACAGAAAGGCGGCAGGACGCGTGCCACGATTGGTCGACCATGAAGTGCGGCGGCGGCAGATCACCAGCGCCGTGCGCCGAGTCATCGTCGGCGGCGGCCTGGAAGCCGTCACCTTTCAAACGGTCGCCACCGAGGCCGGAATGTCGATACGGCTGGTGCAGTACTACTTCGGAACCAAGAGGGAATTCCTGCTGGCGACCCACCGGTCGGTGATGGAGGATGCCGGCGCCCGATTCATGCGCCGGTGGACCGCGCTGGGCCAGGACGCTACACCCCGCGCGGTGATCCGCGCGGTCCTCACCGAATTGCTCCCTCTCGACGAGCAACGCCGGGAGGAAACGATCGTCCTCGGCAGCTTCGGATGGGCAGCTGTCACCGGCCAGAGCATCACCGCGGAAGAAACCTTCGCAGCACCACGCACCCTGGCCACGATCATAGCCGACCAAATCGAACGAGCCCAACGCGCGGACGCATCACCAGACCGCGACGCCGCACTCATCACCGCGACAATCGGCGGACTAGCCCAAGGCCTGCTCCAGGGGTACAACACCCCACACGCCGCACTCGATCTCATCGACCATCTACTGGACCGCGTGCTGGGAACGACAGCCAAAAACGCCACCGACCAGCACGATCCCGAGTGAACACGCTCGCGCGGCCATCGATCAGAGGCTCGTTCGTTGGCATGATCGGACGTTCGAGAACGCCAGCATCATGACTCATGGCAAGCGCACCCATCCATCGACCGGATCCGCTTCGAGGCTTGGTGTCAGTGCGCGCCGACCCGCATGCCGACCGGCGGCTTGCCTGCCGGGATGAACGCCAGCGCGGCCGTCGCGACGACCGTCGCGATGATGGCGCTCAGGGTGAAGGCATTGGTGAAACCGCTCAGGTCCGCGCCGGATGTGCGGAGGCTGACCGCGGCAACAGTAGACAGGACCGCAACGCCGAGCGCCGCACCCACTTCGTGGAAGGTGTTGACCAGGCCGGAGGTCACTCCGGCTTGGTCGTGGGCGACGTTGGCCAGTGCGGTGGTTGTCGCGGTGACGAAGGTAGCGCCCTCGCCGGCCGCCGCTACGGTCAGGCCGATGATCACGGCGGCGGTGCCATTCCACAATGCGGGTACGGCGGCGCCTGCGGCCGTGATCGTCAGCGCGACAACGCCGACCGGTCGATAGCCGTATTTGCCGATGAGACTCCCGGCATTGTGGGCTCCGATGATGGTGCCCAGCGCGATGGGCACGAACAGCAGCCCGGTGACCAGGGCCGAATTCCCCTGCGCCTGCTGAAGATAGAACGAACCGAGGAAGAAGCCGGTGATCAGCAGACCGGTCGCGACCAGCATCAGCACCGCCCCTGCCGCAATCGGCCTGCGCACCAGGAGGTGCGGATCCAGCAGCGGCGCTACGGCATTGCGCTCATAGATGACGAAAGTCGCGCCGAGCACGACGGCCGCAAGGAGCGGAACGACGGTGAGCGAGTCGGCCCAGCCATCATCACCGGCATTGATCAGCCCGTATATCGCAGCGCCCACCGCGGCGGTGACCAGCACCGCGCCGAGCACATCGATACTGCGTCCACGCTGCCCCGGTCGATCCGGCGCGACCCTGGTCATCGCCGTGAGCAGCACCAGCCCGACCGGCACATTGACGAAGAAGATCCACGACCAGCCGGGTCCTGCCGTCAACAGGCCGCCGACCAGAACGCCAACCGCCGCGCCGGTGCCGCCGAGGGCACCCCACACGCCGAGGGCCTTGTTGCGCTCCGCGCCGTGGAAAGTGGTGGTCACGATCGCCATGGCCGCCGGCGACAGCAGCGCGGCCCCGACACCCTGTCCGACCCGGCCGCTCAACAGCATCGGCGCGTTCACCGCGAGCCCGGCCAGCAGCGACGAACCGGTGAACGCGACGAGGCCGGTCATCGCCACGCGGCGCGCGCCGAACAAGTCGGCCGATCGGCCGCCGAAGACCATCAGTCCGCCGAACAGCAGTGTGTACGCGGTGATCACCCAAGTCGTCGCGGCCTGACCGAGTTCGAGATCGCGTCCGATATCCGGCAGTGCGACGGTCACCACGGTGATGTCGAGGATGAGCATGAATTGCGCGGTCGCGAGCACCGTCAGGGCCCGCCATCGGCGCGGATCCTGGGGCTCGGCGGTGTCGTGGTGGTGGTGAGTTGGCGTCTGCGGATGCATGACGGCTCCTAAGTTGAACGTGAATGTTCGAGTTAATGCATCGACTGTAACTCGAACACTGCTGTACGAGAAGAGGTGGATTGGTGACACGACTCACCGGCAGTCCCCGCTCGCGGCCGTTCTATAGTTGCCACACAACCCGTACAAGCTTGTTCGAGAAGGGGTGGCGACTCGGTGGCAACACCACGGACGCAACAGCATGGCCAGGCCAAACGCGCCGACGCCAGGCGCAATATCGCCGCGATTCTCGATGCCGCCCAGGAGGCGCTGATCGCCGACCCAGAGGCGAATATCGGCGAGATCGCCAAGCGAGCCGGCGTCGGAAGGGTCACCCTCTACGGGCATTTCGCATCCCGTGCGGAACTGATCGATGCGGTGTTCACCCGCGCCGTCGCCGAGAGCGACTACACCCTCGACAGCGTCGATCTCGATGGCGACCCGCGCGCGGCCATCGGCCGACTCGTCGCCGCATCCTGGAAGCTCATCGACCAGTTCCGCTCACTGCTGGTGGCCGCACACAATCACATTCCTGCGGAACGTATCCGCGCAGCCCACGACCTCCCGATGCGCCGAGTGAGCCGCCTCATCGAGCGTGGCCGAACCGAAGGCGCGTTCCGCGCAGACCTGCCCACCTCCTGGATGGTTGCGGTCTATCACAGCGTGATCCACGGCGCCGCAACAGAAGTCGCCGCAGGCCGCCTAACCGACGACGACGCCGCCCACGTCATCACCACCACCCTGCTGGCCGCATACACGCCATCATCGGAGGTTTCCGACTTCTGCCTTGCCGAGTCGGCCCCCTGATGCCTGGTGTCACATCGGACGCCGACATCAATCGAGAGAGCTGATCGGTACGCGGCCGAACGAAGCCGCACGCGGTCGAACCGTGTGCCGTTGACGCCATCCGGCGGCAGCCGGTGGCAGCAGCGATGCGGCCTGCCGAGCAGGGCCGGATGCCGACGTGCGTCACGGTCGCGGTTGTTCTGGACGCCCTCGTTCGATCGAGTAGCGGGCGGTAAGGGCTGATCAGGGCGCAGTTGTCAGCCGCGGATGCGGGCGGCGATGCCGTCCAGCATGCAGTTGAGACCGAAGTCGAAGCGCTGCTCGGGGTCGGCGTCCTCGGCGTCGGCGACGCGGCGGGCGAAGTGGGGGTAGGCGTTGCTCGCGATGACTTCGCGGATGTAGGGCGCGACGACGGCGCGCCATTCGTCTTCGGTGTGGCCGGTGCGGCGTTGCGCCTGTTCCTCGGCGAGGTGTCGGGCGACGGCCCCGAAGACGTAGGCGTCGACGGTGTCGACGACAGCGGCCGCGACGGTGATGTCGGCGGTGAGGGTGGAGGCGGCCGCTAGTGCAATGTCTTGCAGGCGTAGGGAATTTGCGCCGAGGGTGGGGCGTCCGGTGAGTTCGGCGGCGAGCCACGGGTGGCGGATCATGGTGGCGCGCAGATGGCGGGCCACCGCGGTGAGGTCGGTGCGCCAATCGCCTGCCAGCTCCGGGGGCTCCACTTCACCGTTGACCGCATCGATCATCAGGTCCAGTAGGTCGTCGCGGCCTTCGACGTAGCGGTAGAGCGATGCGGTGCCGGACTCGAGTTCGGTGGCGATGCGGCGCATCGAGACGGCCTCGAGTCCTTCGCTGTCGGCGAGGTCGACCGCGGTACGGACGATCTGCTCTACGCCGGGCGCACTGCGGCGTGGGGTGCGCCGCTCCTTGGTCCACACCACAGCGGGGGTCTCTTCCGGCTTCGCCACCACGTCCTCCTTGTGAAAGGTCCGACCTTGCAAACATCGTAGCAGTATGGCTACGGTGTATCCGAATTGAGAACACTGTATCCATAAAGGAGTGGCCATGACACAGAATCGGGTTCCCGTGCTGATCGCGGGCGGCGGCTCGGTCGGCCTGTTCGCAGCGCTGTTGCTTGCGCACCATGGGGTCGAGGCGATGGTCGTCGAGTGTCAATCGGAACCTTCGATCCATCCGCGCGCGACCGGCCTCGGACCGCGAACCCTCGAATTCTTGCGTGAGGTCGGGCTCGCCGACGCGGTCGACGCGGTGGCGGTGGACATGACGGCGGGCAACCTCGGCAAGATCTCCGCGGTCACGCTGGCCTCGATCGATCCGACCGCCCTGCCGGATGTGGCACCCGCACGTGCGGGCCGGGTCGCCGACCGATTCAGCCCCGCCACGATTCGCGGCACCTGCCCGCAGCACCGGCTCGATTCGGTAGTGCTGCCTGCGGCGACGACGCGGGGCGCCACGATTCGGCACTCCACTCGGCTGCTGTCCTTCGAACAGGACGCGGACGGTGTCACCGCGCACCTGGACGACGGTGCGACGATCCGGGCGGACTATTTGATCGGGGCCGACGGCGTGCACAGCGGTGTCCGCGGCGCGCTCGGGATCGGTACGACCGGCCCTGGCGCACTGGGTAATCCGAAGGTGAACATCCTCTTCCGAGCGGATCTGCGGCCCTACACCCGTGGGCGGTTCTTCGCCGCCTGCGATATCACCACCCCGGATGCGCCGGGCATGTTCATGACCGTGGACGGCGCAACCGAGTGGATCTTCCACACCGAATACCGCCCGGAGGATGGACAGTCGGCCGACGAGTTCACGCCCGAACGCTGTCGTGCCCTGATCCGCGCTGCCGTCGGCGACCATGGGCTCGATGTCGAGGTGCGCAGTCGATTGCCATGGCGGGCACGTGGAATGGTTGCCGACAGCTTCCAACAGGGGCGCGTATTCCTGATCGGTGACGCGGCGCACGCCGTCCCGCCGCTCGGCGCGTTCGGCCTCAACACCGGCGTCGCGGATGCGCACAACCTGGCCTGGAAGTTGGCGGCGGTGTGCGCCGGGCAGGCCGGTCCCGCGCTGCTCGACAGCTATCACGCCGAACGTCGACCGGTGGCGCTGACCACCTTGGAGCAAGCGTTGCTACGGCTGAAAGCACCACGGCTGCACTGGGATTCCAGTGCGGCGGCAGCCTCGGAGCGGACGGCGATGGGCATGATCAACGCCCCGATCGTGCAGCTGGGCTATCGCTACGACTCGGCGGCTGTGGTCGATCCGCAACCGCACTTGCCCTCCACCGAGGACATCGAGCTGGTGCTGGACGGCGCACCTGGCTCCCGGCTGCCGCATGCCTGGATCGATCTGGACGGTAGTCGAGTGTCCACGCTCGACCTCGTGCAATCCCGCACCACGCTGCTCACCGATGCGGGCGGTGTGGAGTGGGCACAAGCCGCGAAAACGGCGGCGGATCGTCTCGGTGTCCCGCTCGCAGTCGTCGCGATCGACTCGGCGAACAGTTGGGCGCGACAGGTCGGGATCGAGGCGGGTGGCGCGGTTCTGGTGCGACCCGATCAGTTCATCGCCTGGCGATCGCCGACATCGGTCGAAGATCCGACCGGCGAGCTCGTCGCCGTGCTGGATCGCGTGCTCGCCGGCGGCGGGGATGGCCGATGCTGATTCCGTTGGCGGGGCACTGCAGTCCCATCGACGAATGGTAACCGCCGAACAGTTTGGGGCCGCGTAATCGGGCAACCCCTCGATATGACGCAGCCGGGCGCTTCGCCCGAACCGAAACGTGAGGTACCAGCATGACATCGGACGGATCGTGGGAAATTCCCCCACTCGACGACGCACCCGATATCGCCCGCACACCCGAATCCCAACCGGGACAAGCGCTGGCCGACGCACGAAATCGGGCCGGGTTCGTCCTGCTCTTCATCGGAGGTCTGGTGACCATCGCCGCCGCGGCTATCGGGGTAGCCGGTTATCGCGGGCCCGCGGTGGTCGGCGCGGTCATCGCCATCGTTATTGTGCTCGGCGGCACCGCGCTGATTGTGCTCGAGCGCCGGAACGCACGGTCGCGGCCGAGCCGGACAGCCGAGCCCGAGGCGCCGGCTTCCTGGCAGGCCGTCGTACCGCCGGGGGCTTGAACCGGCCAGCGCTCATCGAAGATCGCGGCTGCAGCGCTGCGGGCTTCCCGATTCTGGTGGTCTCGGGCGGGCACCGGCAGGCGTTCGAGGACATCTGCGATGCCATCGCCGAGCGAACCGGCGGTGAGCGCGCCGTCTGCCCCGGCATGGATCACCTCGTGTCCGACACCGGCGCGCCGTTCAACGAACTGCTGGAAGACTTCCTCGAGCGCGCCGAACGCGGCTCGAAATGAGTTGTCTCAGTGGTCTTTGCAGACAGCGATTGCGGCGTCCTTGGTGGCGTTGAACCTGTCGATGGCGGCATTCAGGGTGTCGGTCGGTGCGCGCTGGGCGAGCGTGTCGGCCAGCCCATTGGTGTCGTCGCGATAGGCGCGCAGCGGACCGGCCACGTCGGCCGCCACCTCGTTGGTCAACTTTGCGTCGAGGTTGCGCGCGTTGTCGCGCAGCGTGCCGACCGCGACATCGGCCTTGGCATTGACCTCGGGATCGTCGAGCCCGCGATCATTGCTCACGGTGATGTATTCGTTGAAAGAGTGCACCGAGCTGGCATTCGCGCTGCGCAGTGCGGTGCACGCGGCCTCGGTCGTGCGCTCCGCCGCCGCGGCGCGTGAGGAGGACGCGGCGATCGAGGCCGCGGTGACCTCGGAGGTGTAGGCGGCGAGGTCGGTCCGGTTGACCGCAGCGGTGCCGGAGACCTGCGTCGAGCAGGCGCCGATCGTGACAAGACCAACACCGGTCGCCGCGATGGTGGCGGCCAGGCCCGCACGTTCCAGTCGACGCATTGTCGGATCCCCTCTTTCCCTCCGAGTTCCCGGCCACTGGAGGTACCGAACGAGGCCGGACATTCGACCGTACTTTTCGGCGCGCCGCTCGTCAGCGGGCCGCGCCGATATCGATGACGAACCGATACCGGCGCGGCGGCTGCGGCCTGCGGCGTCAGCCCTGGCCGAGCATGGCGCGCATGGTGCCGATTTCGGCCTGCTGCGCGGTGATGATGGCACCGGCCAATGCCTTCGCGTCCGGGTTGGTGCCCGTGGCGAGCTCGGTGTTCGCCATCGCGATCGCGCCGGCGTGGTGATCGATCATCATGGTCATCCACTGGCGATCGAACTCGACGCCCGACGCGGCGTGCAGGGCGCTCATCTGCTCGGGCGTCATCATGCCCGCCATGTCGTGGCCGGTGTGTCCGCCTGCCGCGGTCGGCGCCTGCTGGCCGAAGCTCTGCAGCAGGGTACTGATCTGCTGCATCTCCGGAGCCTGTGCCTTTTCGACGTCCGTGGCGAGCGCGAGCAACTGCTGATTTTCACTCCGGCCAGGGACCAGCTTCGCCATCTCGACGGCCTGCGCGTGATGGGGATACATCATTTGCAGGAAGGTCACATCGGCGGCGTTGAAGTCGGTTCGGGCGGCAGGCAAGCCGGAGCCGGCCGCCGCGCCGGCTGACGAGCCGTGCTCCATGCCGGGCATGGAGCCGGAGTCGTCGTTGCCGCAGCCGGCAACGAAAAGTGCTGCCGCGGTTGCGGCGATGGTGACGGTGATCCGGGTACGGGTGATGAACATGTCTGTGCTCCTGATGAATGCGAATGACTCGGTGTCGGACAGGCGAAAGCCGCGGCCGTGCTCGGTGGCTCGGACGCGGTGGACCTGTCAGATCCGCAGAATCGACAATTCGGCCAGTGACGGAACCGTCCACGGCGGTGCGCGTTCGCGCCGGGGCCTGCCGTTGCGCAGTGCTGCTGCGTCGAGGTGCGGTCGATCGACGGTGACCCGGTAGAGCAACACGAGTATCAAGATGAGACCGACGGCGGTCAGGATGAACACGCACGCGTGCATGCCGCCGTGGGAGTCGCCGCAGCCATCGCTGCCGCAGTCCGTTCCGGTCGCGGCGGTGCCGTGGTCGTCGGCAGGCATGGCCGTTGTAACCGCTGCGGCCATATGGTGTTCGCCGGGGACCGCGAACACGCCCGCATGCATCGCGATGATGCCCGCGAGCAGCGCGAGCACGCCGAGCAGCCGGGGGAGCCCGGATGCGCGCAGTGGAGCGTGCTGTGCCGTCACCTCGCCCATTCTAGGCATGGCGGGTCCACGCTCTGCGATACCCCTGGTGGGTAACTCGTCATGGCGTGGCTATGTCGATGACCAGGCGGGTGGGGTTGGTGAGGGTGGTCACGGAGAATGGTGGGCGGTCGGCGTGCACGCCGATAAAGGACTGGGTGGTGCCTTCGAAGACGCCGGACCGGTAGACGCCGGCGACCGCGGGGGCGCTGGGGTCGGTGGCGGGGTCGGGACCCGCGTAGGGGGTTGCGCCGCTGTCGAAGGGATACGCGGAGCCGGTGATCTGGACCTCGAGGATCGAGCGGCCCGCTACGTCGATGATCGTGCCGCTGCCGTCCTGGACGGCTCGGTCGGCATATTGCACGATCCAGCCCGGGACGCCGACACCGCCGAGGTCGTAGACCACACGGTCGAATCCGGGTTGGTGGCCGATCCGAATATCGGTCACCGTGAGGCCTGCGTCGCCGGAGGGTTTGCCCCGCTTCGGTTGCGCGTCATCTGGTGTGGACCGTGGTGTCGCGTCGGCGAGCGTGCTCGCAGCCGATGTGGTCGGGGAGCCCGAGGTGGCAGTCCCGTCGTCATCACAGCCGGCGAGCAGTACCGCTGCGGCGGCGGCTGCCAACACCATCCTTGTGCGCATAGGGCCCGATGGTAGCCGTCGAATCGAATGTTGCCGATGATTTGCACGATGCGGTTGCCGATGCCGGTGAACCAGGCGGGCGGCTGCCACGTAGTTATCGGTGACCGGGTGCACCGGGTGCACCACGATCCATGGAGGGATTCGAAAAATGCTGTCGACCACAAGCTTCCGTCGTTCTGCGCTACCGTTCGCCGCTGCCGCGGTGGCACTCGCCGGATTGCTGACTGCGTGCGGAGGCGCCGAACCGGCGAAACCGGTCGCCGTTACCAGTTCGGTCCCGCCGGCGTCCGCCGCCGCCCCTGCGCCGCAGGCAGGACAGGTGCCCGCGGTTGCGAAGACGCAGGGCTGGCTGAAGATCTACGACGGGCCCGCTCCGGCGGGCGCAAATGCGGTGCAGCTCAATGTGACCAGCAATCCGAGTGTCGGACAGTATGTCTCGGACGGAGCCGGTCGATCGCTGTACCGGTTCGACAAGGACACCGCCAATCCGTCGGCCTCCAATTGCGCCGGGCAGTGCGCCGTCACCTGGCCGCCGCTGACCGTCGCCCGAAATCAGTCGATCTATGTGGCCGGCGTCGACCCGCAGCGCGTCGGATTCATCGAACGTGCCGACGGTGCATGTCAAGTCACTGTCGGCGGCTGGCCGGTGTACTACTTCGGGAAGGATAAGAACGCGGGTGATCTGCTCGGCCAAGGCGTTGGTGGCACCTGGTTCGCGGTGGCGCCGAGCGGCGGCAAGGCTACGGCAAGCTGATCCGGATCCCGTTGCGGCGCAGTAGCTCGGTGGTTTTCCCGGCCCCGACGAGATCGCGCGGCAACGATCTAGCACACTTGACGCGTGGGAACTGTCGAGGAAGTACTTGGCCGACTGCGGCGGTATCCGGATGTGGAGGCTCAAAACCTCTACGCCGTGGATGCCGCCGATCGGCTGATCCTCGATGTCGCCGACGACGCGATCGCCGCGGCTGGTAGCGGGAGAATAGCCGTTATCGGCGATAATTACGGTGCGCTCACCCTCGGTGCGATCGCCGGGCACGACCTGCGCGATGTCCGGGTGCATCAGGACCTGCTCACCGGCGAGCTGGCGCTGGCCAACAACGCCCGCGCGCTCGGACTCGCGGATCGCTACAGCGCGCAGCCACTCACCGACAGCCTGCTCGCGAACGTGCAGGTGGTGTTGCTGCGGCTGCCGCGGGTCCTCGCCGGGCTCGCCGAGGTCGCCGACGCCATCGCGCGCTACGCCGACCCCAAGGTCCAGGTGTTCGCGGGTGGTCGCGACAAATACCTCACCACATCGATGAACGACCTACTCGCCGAGTCCTTTTCGGAGGTGCGCGCCAGTCGCGGCAGGCAGAAGTCGCGCACCCTGCTAGTCGCGGGGCCGAAACCGGTTGGCGAGCTGCCGTTCCCGGTGCGGGAGCGGATCGACGATCTCGACATCGATGTCGTCGCGCACGGCGCTGCCTTCTCCGGGGCTCGCCTCGACATCGGAACCAGGTTCCTGCTGCAGCACCTGAAGTGGATGAAGCCCGACGCTCGCGACGCCATCGACCTCGGCTGCGGCACCGGAATCCTCGCGGTCACACTGGCGAAGGCACGACCGGGCATCACCGTCCTCGGCACCGATCAGTCGGCCGCGGCGGTGGCCTCGGCGCGGGCGACGGCCGAAGCCAACGGCGTCGCCGACCGAGTGACGGTGGTGCGCGATGACGCGATGTCCTCGGCCGCCGACAACAGCGCCGATCTGGTGCTGTGCAATCCGCCGTTCCATGTCGGCGCGGCCGTGCACACCGGCTCGGCGATCAAGATGTTCACCGAGACCGGCCGAGTGCTGCGTCCCGGCGGTGAGCTCTGGACCGTCTTCAACTCGCACCTGAATTATCGAGGGGTGATCGAGCGGATGGTCGGGCAGACCGAAGTGATCGGTCGCAATCGAAAGTTCACGGTGACGCGGTCGGTGCGTGGGCTGCACGACGCGCATCGATAGTAGAGTCCGAATTGTCCGTCTCGTTGAGTTGCTGGAGCCTGACTCCGGGAACTCGGCACAGCCGACACGCGTTGGACGGGTAGTTGGATATCGAGTGACCAACGGCCACGGCGAGCGTGGGCCACGACTCCAGAAAGGCATTCACGGTGCGCACGACAAGCAATCCGGTTTTCAGAAATCTCCCTCGGCAAGAGGGCGGTGGCTATGCCAACTTCGGGTCAGGGATGACTGGCGCGGGCCAGCTGGGTCAGCAGTTCGGTAACCAGTACGGCCAGCCCTATCAGCAGCCGTATCAGCAGGCCCCCGCCACGCGCGCGATGACCATCGACGATGTGGTGACCAAGACCGCGGTCACGCTCGGCGTGCTCGCACTTTCGGCGATCATCTCCTACGGCCTGACCAACGCGAACAACTCGCTCGCGCCGCTGTTCGTTTTCGGCGGTGGCCTCGTCGGCCTGGTGCTGGTGCTGGTCGCTACCTTCGCGCGCAAGATGGACAACCCGGTCATTGTGTTGTCCTATGCGGTGTTCGAGGGCCTATTCGTCGGCGCGCTGTCGTTCATATTCACGAATATCGAGTTCGGCGGGGTCGGCGGCAGCGCCATGATCGCGCAGGCCGTGCTCGGCACCTTCGGTGTGTTCGCGGGCATGCTCGTGGTCTACAAGACCGGCGCGGTCCGGGTCACCCCGCGCTTCACCAGGATGGTCATCGGCGCCATGATCGGCGTGCTCGTCCTGGCGCTCGGCAACGCGATCGCCAGCTACTTCATCGATGGCGGCCTCGGCCTGCGTGACGGCGGCCCGCTGGCCATCGTGTTCAGCCTCGTCGTCATCGTGATCGCGGCATTCAGCTTCCTGCTCGACTTCGACGCCGCCGATCAGCTGATCCGCGCACAGGCGCCGGAGAAGGCGGCCTGGGGCGTCGCGCTCGGCCTGACCGTCACCCTGGTCTGGCTCTACGTCGAGATCCTGCGCTTGCTGAGTTACTTCAACAACGACTGACCCTGACAAGCAACGGCTCCCCATCCGATCTCGGATGGGGAGCCGTTTGTCGTTGCGGCGACGGTCGGTCGCCATCAGGCGGCGGCGCCGAGCCCCACCGCGACGATGACCGGAACCATATACAGCAGCGGGAAGGGGATGCTGGAGTAGGCACGGGCGCGGATGTTGGTGATGATGGCACCCGCGAAATAGAGCACGATGCCGACCGCGGCGGCATAGCCGATGACGGGGATCCACAGGCCGGCGACCAGGCCGATCGCGCCTGCGGTCTTGGCGAGGCCGAGCCAGGTCCACCACGACTCGGGGACGCCGTATTCGACCAGCGGGTCCACCACGAACTTGGCGCGCCGCAGCAGCGAGAAGCCGGAGAAGCCGACCCAGGCGGCGGCGAGGACGGTGACGATGAGGTAGGCGGTGTGCATGGGAGTGGGCTCCTCGATGGGTTGTTCAACTCGATGTTGCTCAGAAGACGGAACCCGGTCGGGAAGTGTGACATCGACGAGCTGAACCCGCATCCGGCCTGATCGGACGCCGTGGGCGTGAAACGCCGAACGGCTCCCTGTCCGCCGGACAGGGAGCCGTTCGATTGTCGTAACTAGCTGAGGCGCTCGATGACCATTGCCATGCCCTGGCCGCCGCCGACGCACATGGATTCCACGCCGAACTGCTTGTCGTAGGTCTGGAGGTTGTTGAGCAGCGTGGTGGTGATGCGGGCGCCGGTCATGCCGAACGGGTGGCCGAGCGCGATCGCGCCGCCGGAGACGTTCAGCTTGTCCTCGTCGATCTTCAGCTCGCGGGCAGAGCCGAGCACCTGCACCGCGAACGCCTCGTTGATCTCGAACAGGTCGATGTCATCGACCGTCTTGCCTGCCAGCGCCAGGGCGCGCTTGATGGCCTCGATCGGGCCGAGGCCCATGATCTCGGGGGAAAGGCCGGAGACACCGGTGGACACGATGCGCGCCAGCGGGGTCAGGCCGAGTTCCTTGGCCTTGGTGTCGCTCATGATGACCAGCGCGGCGGCGCCGTCGTTGAGCGGGCAGCAGTTACCGGCGGTAATGCTGCCGTCCGGCCGGAAGACCGGCTTGAGCTGGCTGACCGCCTCGTAGGTGACACCGGCGCGCGGGCCGTCGTCCTTGGAAACGACTGTGCCGTCGGGGAGGGTGATCGGGGTGATCTCGCGCTCGAAGAAACCGGCCTTGATGGCTGCCTCAGCCCGGTTCTGCGAGCGAACGCCCCAGCGGTCCTGGTCCTCACGAGTGATGCCGGTGAGGGACGCGACATTCTCCGCGGTCTGGCCCATCGCGATGTAGGCGTCCGGGATCAGGCCGTCTTCGCGCGGGTCGTGCCAGATGCCCGCGCCGCCCTCGGCGGCCTTCGCGGTGCGCGCCTTCGCCTCGTCGAAGAGCGAGTTCTGCGTGTTCGGCCAGCTGTCGGCGGAGCCGTTCTTGTAGCGGGACACCGTCTCCACACCCGCGGAGATGAATACGTCACCCTCGCCGGCTTTGATCGCGTGGAACGCCATCCGGGTGGACTGCAGCGACGAGGCGCAGTAGCGGTGCACGGTGGTGCCGGGCACGAAGTCGTAGCCGAGCTGCACGGCGACGATGCGGGCGAGGTTGAAGCCCTGCTCACCGCCGGGCGAACCGCAGCCGAGGATCAGGTCGTCGATCTGGGCCGGGTCCAGCGCAGGAACCTTGTCGAGCGCCGCGCGCACGATCTGCGTCGTCAGATCGTCGGGCCGCATATCGACCAACGAGCCTTTGGCGGCGCGGCCGATCGGGGAGCGGGCGGTCGAAACGATGACGGCCTCGGGCATGAGGACTCCTTTGTTGGGACGGTAAGTGTTGGCGTTCAGACGTTGTCCGAGCACACTCCGCGAACCGTTTGTTACTAGTGCGTTCTCATCGAATCTACGTCGCGTCCTGCTGGGCGGGAAGCGGGGGTCGCCTCGTTCAGCGCGTCGATCAGTGCGGGCAGCAGCAGCGCCGCAGCCAGTTCGTAGCCCGCCGCCGAAGGGTGGAATCCGTCGGCGGCGAACATCAACTCGGGGGCGGCGCGGAACTCGGGCGCGAGCAGATTGCCCATCTGCACCGGGCGCCCGCCCGCGACGGTGGTCGCCACGGTCTGGGCCCGAGCCAGTCGAGCGCTCCAGTTCTGCACCACGGTCCGCAGCGGCTGCGGAATCGCGGTGACGATGCCGAGATTCGGGCAGGTGCCGACCACCACGATGGCGTCGGCTCGGCGCAGCCGCGCCACCGCGCTGGCCAGTCTGCGCGCTGAAGCCCGGATGGAATGCTTCTTGGTGATGTCGTTGGCGCCGATCAGGATGACCGCGGCGTCCGGCGGCGGCCCCGCCACGAACATCGCGTCGACCTGGCCGGCAAGTCCTTTGGAGGTGGCCCCCGATATCGCCTTGGTGCTCAGCCGAATTCGCTGTCCGGTGGCCTCGGCGAGGCCACGGGCGATGCGCACGCCGGGCACCTCCTCGGCGCTGTGACAGCCGACGCCGCCTGCGGTGGAATCACCGAAGATCATCAAGTGCAGATCCGCGTGCACACCGGCTCGCCATGGCTGCGGCACGAGGCATCCTGCGGTGTAGATTCCGTCGGCCTCCGGTGGTTTCGAGGTGTCGCGCCCGATCACGCCCCTCGCCACCCCCGCCTGCGCCATGAGCAGGCGATATGCCGCCCAGGATGCCGTCCCCGCGCCGGAACCGGCCAGTACGGTTGCGGCACTGGTGACTGCCGCGATCCGCCAGCTGATCCGTGGTGTGCTCACGGGGAGAAATTTTACGGACGCACGCGGCGGACACAATTCCGCCGGGCGGTTCACTCGATGACCTCAGGCGGGCATGTCGAACCAGCCGCGGGCCGGGATACTGACGTTGTTGGTGGTGACGGTGACCTCGACACGGCCGGGGCCGGTGTCCTGGAACAGCGAGTATTGGATGCTGCCGTAGATGCCGGTGACCACGATGTTGTTGTAAGCGCCCGTCGCGCCGGTGGTCATATTGCGCCAAGCGACGGTGGTGTAGACCTCGCACAGCGGCGCAAACGGGTACGCGCCGGGACCGATCCCGGAGACCGGCAGGGCACGGACGTTGAATATGGCACGGCCAGGCCATTCCTGGTTGGTCTCGACCCAGGTTCTGACGTTCGTCCAGCACAGTCCGCCGGTGGCCAGCGTGGGCACCTGGGGGAACTCGACGGTCGTCGCGTTCGCCTGTGCACCGGATCCGACGATCACGGCCACCGCCGATCCGGCCAGAACCGCAGCGGCACGGGCGATGTTCGGCTGCCTCATGCTCAGAGATCCTAGGCGCGGGTGCGACGGATTGCCGGTAGTCACGACAGACGTGGCGTGCCCGAATTCACATCTACCGGCTCTGCGGTGCGGGCCAAGGGTGTTCGGCCGGGTGCCGGGTAGTAGAGAACATGGCGGTGGGCTGCCCGGACGACGGTTCTGCAACGATGGGTGCCATGCGCATCGCGGATCATGTCGTGGACCTCATCGGCAATACACCGCTGGTCCGGTTGAACTCTGTGGTGGGACCGAACGCCGGCGTGGTGGCCGCCAAGATCGAGTACCTGAATCCTGGCGGCAGTTCCAAGGACCGGATCGCGGTGAAGATGATCGAGGCCGCCGAGAAATCCGGGCAGTTGCAGCCCGGCGGCACGATCGTCGAACCCACCTCGGGCAACACCGGCGTCGGCCTCGCCCTAGTCGCCCAGCAGCGCGGCTACAAGTGTGTGTTCGTCTGCCCGGACAAGGTCAGCGAGGACAAGCGCAATGTGCTGCGGGCCTACGGCGCCGAGGTCGTGGTGTGCCCGACCGCCGTGCCGCCGGATCACCCGGACAGCTACTACAACGTCTCCGACCGGCTGGTACGCGAGATCGACGGCGCATGGAAGCCCGACCAGTATTCCAACCCCGGTGGACCCGATAGCCACTACGAGACCACCGGCCCCGAGATCTGGCGCGACACCGACGGCAAGGTCACCCATTTCGTGGCGGGCGTCGGCACCGGCGGCACCATCACCGGCACCGGTCGGTACCTCAAGGAGGTCTCCGGCGGCAAGGTGAAGATCATCGGCGCCGACCCGGAGGGCTCGGTGTACTCCGGCGGCACCGGGCGTCCGTACCTGGTCGAGGGCGTCGGCGAAGACTTCTGGCCGTCCGCCTACGACGCGGCCATCCCCAACGAGATCATCGCGGTCTCCGATGCCGACTCCTTCGACATGACCCGCAGGCTCGCCCGCGAGGAGGGACTGCTCGTCGGCGGCTCGTGCGGCATGGCGGTGGTGGCGGCCATCGAGGTCGCGCGCCGCGATCCGGACGCGCTCATCGTGGTACTGCTGCCCGACGGCGGCCGCGGCTACCTGTCCAAGATCTTCAACGACGAGTGGATGAGCTCCTACGGCTTCCTGCGTGAGCGTCTCGACGGCACCACCGACGAGCCGCTCGTCGGTGACGTGCTGCGCGGCAAGTCGGGCGGGCTGCCCGATCTGGTGCACACGCACCCGTCGGAGACCCTGCGCGACGCCATCGAGATTCTGCGCGAATACGGCGTCTCGCAAATGCCGGTCGTCGGCGCCGAGCCGCCGGTGATGGCGGGCGAGGTCGCGGGCAGCGTCTCCGAACGCGATCTGCTCTCCGCGGTGTTCGAAGGCCGCGCGCACCTGACGGATCCGGTCGCCAAGCACATGAGCCCGTCGTTCCCGCTGATCGGTTCCGGCGAACCGATCTCCGCCGCGACCAAGGCGCTGTCGGACACCGACGCTCTCATGGTGGTGGAGGAAGGCAAGCCCGTCGGCGTCATTACCCGCCACGACCTCCTCGGCTTCCTGAGCACGGGCAGCATCGGCCACTGATTTTCCTCATGATCGCCGGGCTGAATCCGAAGGCCCGGCGATCCCGGGGCCGCCGCGGCCCGCTATCGGCGCGGCCTGCCGGATCGGTGGCGTAGCAGGGTTATCCGATGGTCAGGGTTCGAATGTCGTGAGCATCGCTTCCAGCGCCTGCTGATCCGGCCCGACGAAGGGGGGAGCCGTCGGGGCCGCCGAGATCGTATCGAACATGTGATCGTTCATGCCGATGGCGGGCGGCAGGTGTGTGCTGAAGATGCCGGACGGATCCAGCTTGCGAATCGGATCCACAGTGGCCGAGTACTTTTCGGGATCGGCGGTGTGTACCCATGGGCTGTCCACCGTGGCCCACAGCAGCTGTGCCTGCGGCAACTCCGGTCCGGCGGCGCGCACATCGGCGCCCATGGCGATCTCCGCGCTGGGCAATGGCGCGCCGAAACAGTCGGAGCTGAACAGTGCCCCGGAGCCGGTATCGAAAACGCCGACCGTAGCGGGGTTGTCGAACAGCGGCGGCCGGAAGCCGATCAGTGTGCGATCCCCGACATCCAATTGCTGCCCTGGGTTGAGCAGAAACACCCGATCGAGCGGAATTGTCCACTCGCAGGACATGATTCCGACGCCGGCGAAGGTCGTGACGATGCGGGCGTGCGGTGCGGCGTCGAGCAGGCTCCACAGCCCGCCGGTGTGATCGCGGTCCGGGTGGGTGAGCCAGATCCAGCGCACGTCGGAGGGATCGATGACCTGCCCGAGCTCGGTGCGGAAGTCCTTGTCGGAGTTGCTCAAACCGGTGTCGATGACGACCGGCTCAGCGGCGTGCAGAACGAAAGCGTTGACCGGGATGAACCCGAGACCAGGCACCTCGGCGCAGTCACTGAGCGCGGTGACATCGGCGGTGAGCTGATGGATGTTCATGGCGTCCTCGAAAGGGTTGGTCGGCGCGAGTCAGAACGGGACCTGGGTGCGCAGCAAGCCGGTTGCTTCGCCGCGGCCGGAGAGTGCCCGGCAGAACTCGATGGCGTCGAGTTCGAGCGGATCAGGTGCGTCGGCGGATGACCAGGCGCCGCCCGCCGGTCCGGTGAGCGTCAACCGGTAGGGCATACCGTGGCGCTGGGCCCATTCGCGAACGACGTTGTCGACTATGCGTCCGTCGTGGTCGGCGGTGAGCACCAGATCCTGGCCGGTGGCCCGGCACAGGTCGATCCGGTGCATCCAGGGGTCCCGGGTCAGGATGATGTCGATCGGGTAGCCGAGGCTCCATCTTTCGGCGACGCCGTTGACCAGCTGCGAACCCGGCATCGGCCGACGGCGGATGAATCCGGGTATGCGGCGGCGCATCCGGGCGGCTCGGGGGCCGAGCTTCGCGAGTAGCGCGGTGAGCTCCGCAGGCGTGTGCTCGCCGAACTCGCGGACCTGCAGTGCGGTCAGCGCGTCGATCGTTTCGGCTTCGCCGCCCGGTCGCTTGTTCGCGATCCGGTTCTGCCGGAAGTTCTCTCGCGGGGAGGCCGCCATTGCGGCCATGCCGACTACATGCGAAATCAGTTGGTGCACAGTCCATTCCGTGCATTCGGTGGGCTTCGCCCAGTCATCGGGGGCGAGTCCGGCCACCGCTTGCGCAATGCGCGTGTATTCCGTTGCCGCCAGCCGCATTGCCTCGGGATGGTCGAGCGTGGGTCGGCGGAGCTCGGTCCGTTCGCTGGTGCTCATCGTTGTCATGGTCGCTTCCTTGCGCTGTCACTCGGTTGTTCCGCTGTCGTGTGCCAGGTCGACACCATCGGCCCACATATCCACTGCGCGATCGAGCAGCCTGCGTCTGCTGTCGCCGCCCGGGTCGTTGGCCAGCTGCTGATCGATGAGTCCGGCCAGGAGGGCGAACCAGATCTCGACATCGCCGCGATCGGTGACACCGATATTCGCGAGTAGTTCGAGGCCCTGGTGCAGTACCCGGACGGACGGCGCATACGACTCCGACGACGGTACGAAGCTGGGGATGGTCCGCTGGTTCATCAACTGGTAGCGCGCCAGATCGGCGACCGCGAAGTCGAAGAAGGCTCGGGACAGTACCCGCATCTGTGCCCGAGGCGAGGCGGGCAGCTCCGCGATCGCGCGCTGGGACACTCGCTCGTACTCCTGCCAGGCCTGGCCGAACATCGCGTCGTAAATGGCGTTCTTCGAAGCGAAGTGCGTGTACAGCGAGGGGGCCCGCATGCCGACCCGGCTCGCCACTTCGCGCAGCGTCAGCTGCGGGAGGCCGTGTTCCCGCGCCAACTCCCAGGCAATCTCCAGGATCTCCTGTCGAGTTGCCTCACGCCGTTCGGCTTGCCTATTGCGAGTAGATTCACCTAACACAGTTAGGAGTGTGATGCAGTTCACATCGAATGTCAATAGCGCGCACTCGCGCGGATCGGCCGCCGAAGCCGGGGTGCTTCGGCGGCCGATCAGATGACCCCAGGTGCGGCGATCGCCTCCCGACCCCGACGGTTCGGAACCACCCACAGCACCGCCACGGTTCGGGCCGGCACGAAGAGCTGAACATCAGGCCGCCGAGGGTGTGGCAAATTGTTCGCAAATCGATGATTCCGATGCTCGCGCCGAGGTATAACCGGCCTGGAAGCTGCCCTGGCAAATCGTCGGGACACAATCGGGATAGCGAAGGGATGGGCCGTGCACACCTACAGTTCGGCTATCGATTTCCAGCAAGGGTTCTCGGACGCGTGGAGTTCCGTCGCCACATTTGTCCCCAAGCTGGCCGGATTCCTCGTCATCCTGCTCATCGGTTGGATCGTTGCGAAAACGGTCGCGGCGATCGTGAACCGAGTGCTCGAGCGGGTCGGCTTCGACCGGCTCGTCGAGCGGGGCGGGATCAAACAAATACTGTCGCGCAGCCGCTATGACGCTTCGGATCTACTGGTGAAGCTGGCCTACTATGCGATCCTGCTTATCGCGCTGCAGCTCGGATTCGGCGTATTCGGGCCGAACCCGGTCAGCGATATGTTGAACGGCATCGTCTCCTGGCTGCCGAAGGCCGCGGTTGCGATCGTCATCGTGGTGATCGCGGCGGCGATCGCGCACGCCGTCCGTGACATCGTCACGAACATGCTCGGCGGTCTGTCCTATGGCCCGACGCTCGGCTGGTTCGCCGCGATGTTCATCTGGGGTGGCGGCGTCATTGCGGCACTGAATCAGATCGGGGTGGCGACCTCGGTCACGATGCCGATTCTGATTACTGTCCTCGCCACCATCGGCGGCATTCTGGTGGTCGGCGTCGGCGGCGGCATGGTCCGTCCGATGCAGCGGCGCTGGGACAGCTGGCTCAGCAACCTCGAAGAGGAGATGTCCGCGGTGAAAGGGCATGCGGAGGCGTTTAACCGTGGCCGAGAGGATGCGTCGCGCGAGCAGCTGTGGATGGATCAGCAGGCCGCCCGTGGACAGCAGTGGCGGCCGGAGGCGTCGGACGGGTCGTATTCGGGTGGGTATTTGCAGGGTGGGTATTCGAACGGCGGGTATCCGCAGGGCGGCTATGCGCAGTACGGCGATCCGCGCGATATGCGATAGGCAGCCGACACCGAGTAGGTGCAATGTCCGCCGCGGGCCGATCCGGTTCGCGGCGGACGTGCGTCATGGGACGGTGCGCCACGGACCGGATTATGTCCTCGCGAAATCGCTCGGCTGGTCGCAGAGTCGAATGTCTAAGCCGACTTGCGTCAGCACATCCGTGGCAATTTCAATTCTCAGCGAAACGCATTCGCGTCGGTCAGCGCTTTGCCGAGCACGAGTTGGTGGACCTCCGCGGTGCCCTCATAGGTGAGCACCGACTCCAGGTTGTTCGCATGACGCAACACCGGATAGTCCAGTGTGATGCCGTTGGCGCCCAGAATGGTGCGGCATTCGCGGGCAATCGCGATGGCCTCCCGTGTGCTGTTCAGCTTGCCCGCGCTGATCTGCTCCTGGCGCACCACACCCTGGTCTTTCAACCGACCCAGATGCAGCGCGAGCAGCTGGCCCTTGCCGAACTCCAGCGCCATGTCCGCCAGCTTCGCCTGGGTCAACTGGTAGGCGGCCAGTGGCTTGTCGAAGACTTCCCTGGTCCTCGCGTATTCGATGGTCGCGGCCAGGCAGTCGCGGGCCGCGCCGAGCGCACCGAAGATGATGCCGAAACGGGCCTCGCTCAGGCAGGCCAGCGGAGAGCTCAGCCCACGTGACTGCGGCAGCAAGGCATCGGCAGGCAGCCGGACATCGCTGAAGTCCAGTTCCGCGGTGATCGAGGCGCGCAGCGACAGCTTGCGATGCATCTCCCGCGCGGTGAACCCGGGCGTGCCCGCAGGTACCAGGAATCCGCGAACCACCTGTTTGCCCTCGTCCTCGGTCTGGGCCCAGACCACCGCGACGTCGGCCACCGATCCGTTGGTGATCCACATCTTCGATCCATTGAGCACCCAGTCGGCGCCGTCGCGCTTGGCGCGGGTCCGCATGCCACCGGGGTTGGAGCCGAAATCGGGTTCGGTGAGCCCGAAACAGCCGAGCGCGCGGCCCACCGCCATCTCGGGCAGCCACTGCTGCTTCTGCTCCTCGGATCCGAACTTATGGATCGCCGTCATCGCCAGTGACCCCTGCACCGACACCATGCTGCGCACCCCCGAGTCCACCGCCTCGAGCTCCTGGCAGGCGAGCCCGTAGGTGGTCGCCGACATCCCCGCGCACCCGTAACCGTCCAGATGCATGCCGAGCAATCCGAGTTTGCCCAGCTCAGGGGCGATCTCACGGGCCGGAAAGGTGCCCGATTCGAACCAGTCCGCGATATGCGGTCGCAGCCGTCGGTTCGCGAAGGCCGCGACGGTATTCCGGATCTCGCGCTCCTCGTCGGACAGCAGGGCATCGATCGCGAACAGTTCTTCGACAGTCACCATGGCCTCAGCCTAATTCGGATCGGCGGCACCGAGACCGGCCTCACTCCGACCGCCCGTCACAAGGTTCCGGGACACTGGCCGCGGCCGCCTGCTGCCGATGGCCGAGGGGCGGCGGGGAACAGGCGGCCCGGTATACGCAGTAAGAGGTCGCACCAGCCAGTTGCCCATAATTCACCGCCATCTAGGCTGGGGCCATGAGTGAGTTGGGATTCTCTACACGGGCCGTGCACGCCGGATTCGATCCCGATCCGCGGACCGGTGCGGTGAACGTGCCCATCTTCGCGAGTTCGACGTTTGCCCAGGACGGGGTGGGCGGGCTGCGCGACGGCTACGAGTACGCCAGGACCGGCAACCCGACCAGGACCGTGCTCGAGGCGAACCTCGCCGCGCTCGAATCGGGCCGCTTCGGACGGGCATTCGCCTCCGGCATGGCCGCAACCGACTGTGCGCTGCGCGCCACGCTGCGGCCCGGCGACCACATCGTGATTCCCGACGACGCCTACGGCGGCACCTTCCGGCTGATCGACAAGGTGTTCAGCCAGTGGGGCATCGAGCACTCGCCCGCCCACGTGTTCAACGTCGACGAGATGCGCGCCGCGATCCGTCCGAACACCAAACTGGTCTGGATCGAGACCCCGACCAACCCGCTGCTCAGCATCGGCGACATCCCCGCACTGGCCGAGGTCGCGCACACGGCGGGCGCGAAACTGGTGGTGGACAACACCTTCGCGACACCGTACTTGCAGCAGCCACTGCTGCTCGGTGCCGACATCGTCACGCATTCGACCACCAAGTACCTCGGCGGGCACTCCGACGTGGTCGGTGGCGCGCTGATCACCAACGACCCGGAGCTCGACGCGGCATTTGCCTTCCTGCAGAACGGTGCGGGCGCGGTGCCCGGCCCGTTCGACGCCTTCCTCACCCTGCGTGGCACCAAGACCCTCGCGTTGCGGATGGATCGGCACTGCGACAACGCGGAGGCCATCGCCGAGTTCCTCACCAGGCATCCTGCGATCTCACAGGTCATCTACCCCGGGCTGGCCGAGCATCCCGGCCACTTCATCGCCGACAAGCAGATGAAGCGCTTCGGCGGCATGATCTCGGTGCGGCTGCACGGCGGCCCGGATGCGGCGCGCGACTTCTGCTCGCGGACCAAGATTTTCACCCTGGCCGAATCGCTCGGCGGCGTGGAATCGCTGATCGAGCACCCCGCCGCGATGACACACGCATCCACCGAGGGCTCCGATCTCGAGGTGCCCGCCGATCTGGTGCGGCTTTCGGTCGGCATCGAAGACATCAGCGACCTGATCGCCGATGTCGAGCAGGCACTCGCTGGCTGAGGTATCGGACATGACGAAGCGGCCGCATCCGGAATCGGGTGCGGCCGCTTGCGTTCGGGGGAGAGCGTGGTTCCTCTATCCGAGGAGGCCGGGCGCAATGCCTCGGCCGGGTGCGTCAGCTGTGGTAGGGCTCCGCGCTGACCAGCGTCACCTTCATGGTGTTGCCGTTGGGCAGCGTGTACTCACGGGTCTCGCCGACCTTGGCGTCGATCAACGCGCCGCCGAGCGGCGAGGCGGGCGAGTAGGTCTCCAGTTTGGAGTCGTTCAGACCCTCTTCGCGGGTCGCGATCAGGAAGGTCTCGGTGTCGGACTCGTCGCCGTCGTAGTAGACCTTGACGACCGAGCCCGGGAGCGCGACGCCTGCCTTCGTCGGTGCGACGCCGACCTTGGCATTGTTCAGCAGTTCCTGCAGCTGGCGGATGCGCGCCTCCTGCTGGCCCTGCTCCTCACGAGCGGCGTGGTATCCACCGTTCTCCTTGAGGTCGCCCTCTTCGCGGCGTTCATTGATCTCGGCAGCGATGACGGGACGATTGGCAATGAGCGCGTCGAGCTCACCCTTGAGCCTGTCGTGCGACTCCGGGGTCAGCCAAGTCACTTGCGTCTCAGTCATCTCGATCACTCCCTAGTAGTTGTTCCCGGCAGGCCGGGATTCCCTGATAACCGCTGCAGTGCCCACAGGGGGCGGGCACGCACCAGCCGACGGCTAGTGCCATCCTGGGGAAGTTCTTCGAACCCCGACAGGCCTCTGCTCCGGGCAAATACGAAAATCCGGAACCGACAGCGCTGGCCGCCAATGCAGCAAACACGGCTCCGAGCCCCGGAACCGTGTATCAGTCCATTTTAGCATGAATCATAAACATGCAGGTCGGAGTTTGTTTTGCCGTGGCTGGGGTATAGATCAGCCGTTCGAAGATAGTCAGCCCGCGCGAAGGTACTCAGGGACCTGATCACTGCAGGCGTAGATGCTGCCCGCTGAGGCACGCGAAGATGACCGCACGGTCGTGGACAGCTCGATCGTGCCGCTGTCGGACGGCTCCACCAGGACTTCGCGGCGGCCGACCTCGGTGCCGTCCTTGTCCATGGCCCGCACGAAACACACCACCGGCTGCTGCGGATCGTTGCGGGTGATCTTCATCCGGACGGTCAGCGTCGAGTCGTCCACAACGACGTAGCCGAGCTGCTCGGCCTCGATGTCCTCGGGGCCGTATTTCTGCCATCCGAGGTAGGCGACACCCAACCCGAGCAGCACGACGACCCCGCCCAGAACCGGTGGAATCCAGCGCGGTCTGCGGCGCGGCGCGGTGCCGTAGCGGTCGGCGCGCCGTTCGATGGCCGCATCACCGGCGGATTCCGGCGCAGGCTCGGTCATGAGTGGTCGCTCCCGGGGGGTACGTCGGAACAAAAGTCTGTCGAATGGAACTATAGGGAACGAAGCCCAAGCACCCGCGAGCGAGAGCGATGAGGTGAACGAGACGTGAGTGGCCTTCGCCTCATGGCGGTCCATGCCCACCCTGACGACGAATCGAGCAAGGGTGCCGCGACGACCGCACGCTATGCCGACGAAGGAAACGAGGTCCTCGTCGTCACGCTGACCGGCGGCGAACGCGGCAGTATCCTCAATCCCGCGATGGACATCCCCGGCGTGCTCGACCGGATCGAGGAGGTCAGGCGCGAGGAGATGGCCGCGGCGGCCGCCGCGCTCGGGGTGCGTCAGACCTGGCTGGGATTCGTCGATTCGGGTCTGCCCGAGGGCGATCCGCTGCCGCCGCTGCCGGAGGGCTGCTTCGCGCTCGTTCCGCTGGAAGAAGCCACCGAGGCGCTGGTTCGGGTGGTGCGGGAGTTCCGGCCGCATGTGATGACGACCTACGACGAGACCGGCGGCTACCCGCATCCGGATCACATCCGGTGCCACGACGTCTCGATAGCCGCGTTCGAGGCCGCGGGTGACCCGGAGCGGTTCCCCGATGCCGGCGAGCCGTGGACGCCGCTGAAACTGTACTACGACCACGGGTTCAGCCTGCAGCGGATGGAGGCGTTCGCCGCGGAGTTCGAGCGGATCGGCGAACCGTTCCCGATGCAGGAGTGGCTGGATCGGATTCGTAAGTACGCCGTCGAGCGCGGTGATGTGATGTCGCGGGTCACCACGCAGATCGAATGCGCCAAATACTTCCCACAGCGTGACGACGCCTTGCGTGCACACGCCACCCAGATCGACCCGAACGGTGCTTTCTTCGCGATTCCGCTGGAGATGCAGCAACGGGTGTGGCCCACCGAGGAATTCGAGCTGGCCAAGACGAAGGTGCGCACCGCGATCCCCGAGAACGACCTGTTCGCAGGCATCGAGGATCTGTGATGCTCGCCCTGCTCGCGCAGTCTCCTGGCACCCCGACCGGGCCAGAGTTCGGTAAGGCGTCGCCGCTCGGGCTGGTCATCATCCTGATCCTGCTCGCAGGCACGGTGCTGCTGGTGCGTTCGATGAACCGGCATTTGAAGAATCTGCCCCCGACCTTCGAGCCGGAGCATCCCGAGCCGGATCAGGAGGCCGACGAGGGCACCGAGCCCGGTATCACCCGGCGGGTGTCCGAGGATGCCACCGAGATCGCCGAGCCCGACGGCAAGGCCGACAAAACCTGAGGCTTCCGCCTGTCACAACGGCCGTCCGCACCGAGCGGGCGGCCGTTGTGAACATTCGCAGGTCCTACCTCGTCATTGAAGTAGTCGCGGCACGAGCCACCACACCCGAGCGGTGCATCCGGTGTGGATCGGCGGCCTGAAGGTAATGGCATGACGATCACGGTTGACTCCCAAGCCGCTTCGACTCCCACCGGCTCGAATCGAATCACCGCTCTCCTGAGCTCTGTAGCGGGCGAAACGCTTGCCTCGCGTGCGCGTTTCGCCGTTTTCACCGTCTCGACGGGCGCTGTCCTCACCGAATCGGTGGTCGGCTCCTACTGGGATCTGGCCCGAATCCCTTACGTTGTGGATACTTTCGCCGATCTGCAGTATCCGATGTACTTCGCCACCATCCTCGGCGTCTCCAAGCTCGCCGCGGTCGGAGCCACGCTGGTTCCCGGCTTTCCGCGGCTCGAGGAATGGGCATACGCGGGGCTGGTCTTCGTCTACGCCGGCGCGGCCGCATCGCACTTCGCGGTCGGCGACCCGGCCCCGAAGTGGATCTCTCCGTTGGTGTTCGCGGGACCGACCTTCGTGTCATGGGCGTTGCGCGCACCAGCGCAGCGCGATCCGAAGCCACTGCCGGAGGCGCTGCGCTTCAGGGCGATGATCGGCGGGCAGGTCCCGTCGGCTGACCGAGATATCGCGGGGTACCCGGCCTCGGCGATTCGAATTCGGTCGCGGCGATGGGGTTTTCGACGCGCCCGTCTGTGCTGGTCGCGGTTTGGATGTCGGCCCGGTGTGCTACTCATTCAAGCGAACCCCGCCGACCGAAGGAAGACGATGGATTCTGTGATCGACCAGATCGACCGCGCCCTGGACATGACGGGGGCGATCGTCGCCACGGTGGACGACGACCGGCTCGTCGCGCCGACCCCGTGCCAGGATTGGGATGTGCGCGAGGTGCTGAATCATGTCGTCGGCGGCATACACCTGTTCGCCGCCGCGCTGAGCGGTACGGATGCGGGCGCCGAGCACGAAGACGACTGGCTCGGCATCGATCCACAGGGCGCTTACGCCGCGGCCGCGGAGGTGGATCGTGCCGCATGGCATCGCCCGGACGCACTGACGGGGACGGTGCACCTCTCGCTGGGTGACCTGCCGGGCCGGGCCGCGGCGACGGTCCACCTCACCGAACTGGTGGTGCACGGCGTCGACCTCGCGCTCGGCGTGCATCGGCCGGATCTCGCGGACGACGAGTTGTGCGCCGAATTGCTCGCCACCATGCAGGCGATGGGCGGCATCGACGGCTTCCGCAAGCCGGGGATGTTCGACAACGAGGTCGCCGTAGCCGCCGACGCACCCGCCCATCGACGGCTACTCGGCTACGTCGGCCGGACGTGGTGAGCACACCGCGGTAGCCCCGGTCAGTCGCCGACGCGGCGAACCGGGTGGCGCAGGATGGTTTTGGTGGTCGCGCCTGCCGACTTGCGTGGATCGGAGAGGTAGATCTCGTGATGGAGGCCGTTCATCGCCAGCCCTTCCGCGGTCATGAACGCCTCCATGCGGGCCAGGGTCTCGGGTTCGGACGCATAGGGGCCGACGTGCATCACCTGGATCGCCTCGCCCTCGGTCAGTGCCTCGAAGTTCGCACCGGTCACCATGTCCGCGGTGACGACCTCGGGCATGCGGATCAGCAACTTCCAGTGCCACTGCTCGCGCGGCACCGACAGCGGCGGCTCGTCCGATTCCACCCACCACTGGCCCTCCAGTTTTGGTACCACGAAATCCTGGGCCGCGGCCTTGGCGAGCTTCTTGGCGCCGTAGGCGGCGCGATACAACGCCGCGACGGCGTCGCTGTATGCCGGGCCCGCGGGTGCGCCGCAACCAGTGACCGTCACGTAGTTGTAGGCGTCGAACGTGCGCAGAGCTGGATCTCGTGACGCGTCGTAGTAGTGCTTGTCGGTCTTGGCCAGATCGATCTTCACCAGCGGGTCCTCCTGTCGAATTGCCTGTTGGTGGCCAGCGTGGACCCTCCAACGACGGGAGAGTCAAGACGCGGGTTCGGCGCGTCGTTCGAATGGTGCGGGCGGGTTGCCGCGTTGCCGAGCCCACCGTGAATGCTGGCTGTCGTGGACGAGTTCTTCCGGAAGGTCGGTGTACGAGGCTGGGTGCACGCCAGGTGTTTCGACTGCGGCGGTGCGGTGGGCCTCGGCGCCGACGAGCCGGTGGTGCTGGCGTCGGTGGTCAAGGTGCCGTTGGTGTTGGAGTTCGCCCGCCAGGTCGCCGCGGGGCAGTTGGACCCGGCCGATCGGGTGCGTGCTGCCGCACGGGACCGGCTCGGCGGCGTCGGCACGGCGGGATGCGTGGACGATGTCGAGTTGAGTTTGCGCGATGCCGCGTTCTTCGCCCTCGCGCTCAGCGACAACACCGCGGCCGATCTGCTGTTCGATCGGATCGGCCTCGACAATGTGCGCTCGCTCGTGCGCGAGCTCGGACTCACCGGCACTCGGATCGTCGGGTCGCCACGGCACATCGTGCAGACCATGGCCGAGGACATCGGAGCCCGCGACCCGATCGACTTCGCCGCACGGTTTCCCGCGCTGAGTGCCGCCGAGGTCCTCGGCACCCGCGCCCTGGATCCGCTTCGGACCACCGCGAGCACGCCGCGCGAAATGACCGAGCTGCTCACGCTCATCGGCGTGGATCGGGCAGGCACCGCCGAGACCTGCCGATGGGTGCGCGATCTCATGCGTCAACAGGTCAACTGGCACCGCCTCGCCGCGGCGTTTCCGCCCGAGGTGCGACTCTGGGCCAAGACCGGCACACTGCCCGGCGTTCGCAATGAGATCGGCGTCGTCGAATATCCCGGCGGAAGTCGCTACGCCGTGGCGGTTTTCACCAGGGCCGACACCCTCGAACAACGGTTGCCCGAGGTGGACCGTGCGATCGGCGCGGCGGCGAAGCACGCGATCGAAAACATTGTTCACGGCCTGCCGTACACCACATTCCATGGACGCTGCGGTATTTCCTGAACAGGTGCGGGGCGGGAAGCTCCGTCACCCTGCACCACATTCGCGACCAGCTCGGCGAGCTCACGCACCAGCGGATGCGGTGCCGTAGCGGGCCATGCCAGCGACAGTCGCCAGCTCAATGTTCCTTCCGGCAAGGGGCGCCAGACCACCCGCGGTTCCTTTTGCGCGACCATGCCCTGGTCGAAGGCCACGCCGCGGCCGGACAGCACCATGCCGAGTACGAACTCGGGATTGCGGGCGTGCTGCACCGACGTCGGCCGGAAACCGTGGTCCCAGCAGGTGCGCAGCGTCGCGTCGTACAGCCCGGGCGCCGCGGCTCTCGGAAAGATCACCAGTCCATGCCCGGCCAGGTCGGCGAGGGTGAGCGAGGAACGCACGGCCAGCGGTGAATCCCGCGGCAAAACCACGCCCAGCGGCGTGTCCACCGCTGGTCCCGTTTCCAGGCCGATCATGTCGACCGGATGCTGCAACAGACCGGCGTCGAGTTGCCGGTCGGCCAGCAATCGGACCTGCTCGGCGGTGGACAGCTCCTGCAGGTCGACCCGGATGTCACGGCTCTCGAATGCGGTCAGCACCGCGGCAAGCACCCGCCCGGCCAGCTCGGGCGGCACCCCGACGCGTAAGGCGTCGATCTCGCCCCGATGCGCTTTGCCGACGAGCGCTGTCGTCCGCTCCCAGCGCGCGAGCAGATCGCGGGACTCGGCGAGCAGAATCTGCCCGGCCTCGGTGAGCGCTACCCGGCGACTGTCGCGATCGAACAGTCGCGCACCGAGGTCGGCCTCGAGTTTGCGGATCCGCTGACTCAGCGGTGGCTGGGCGATGCCGAGGCGCTCCGCCGCGCGTCCGAAATGCAGTTCTTCGGCGACGGCGATGAAATACCGCAGTTGGCGCAGGGGATCCACGCTGCGACGATATCGGTTTCGATATCGGTATTGCGATCAGCTCGCTCGCAAGGGGCGGCACACTCCCCGGAGCGAACGAGTTCGTCAGCGTCGAGGCCGCGGCGACCAACGTGAACGCGCCACGGCTGCCTAGAGCGTGTCTCCTATACGCGAACTGGGGGCATCTGACCGATAGGGCCGGGAGTTGTTGTCTGGCAGCATGGCTGGAATTCACCGGTGCACTCTGAGGAGTCGGTTCCGATCGTGGCCGAGCGATTGTGCGGCCTTCATCCCGATGATGACCGGCCTCCCGGGTTCGTTGCGAATTGAGAGATTCGGTCTGGATCGGTCCAGACTGCTGAGTAGGTATGGTCCCGCTCATCCTCCGCGATCGGGCGATTGGGCGAAATCACCGTCCGTGAGCACACGGTGAGGCTTTGGTGAGAGCGGTCGGCGAACGTCTGTGTCAAGGAAACAAACCCGAGCACAGGAGTTCCAATGTCTCAGATCGGTAAGTCCGCCCTCGTCACCGGCGCTTCTCGCGGAATCGGCCGCGCCATCGCCCTGCGGTTGGCGGCGAACGGCGCGGTGGTCGCGGTGCACTACGGACACGACGACGAAGCGGCAGCGAAGACCGTCGCGGAAATCGGCGCGGCGGGTGGGCAGGCGTTCGCCATCCGCGCCGACCTGAGCACGCCCGCCGGAATCGACGTGCTGTTCGCCGAGCTGACGAAGAGCCTGCCGGACGGACGGCTGGACATTCTGGTGAACAATGCGGGCGGCGGCGGTGGCAACGGCTCGATCGAGCAACTGACCCCGGCGGCGGTGGACAGCCTCTTCGCAGTGAATGTAGCCGCGCCGCTGTTCATTTCGCAGCAGGCGATGCCGCTGCTGCGCGATGGCGGTCGCATTGTCAATATCTCCTCGTGCGCACCGCGGGTGGCGGCCCCGTCACAGGTGGCTTACGCCATGAGCAAGGGGGCGATCGATGTGCTCACCAAAACCCTCGCGGTACAGCTCGGTCCGCGCGGTATCACCGTGAACGCGGTGGCCGCCGGTGCGACCGAGACCGAGGGGATGGCCGCCTTCCTCGATGGCAATCCGCAGGTGCGGGCCAGCATCAGTGCCATGACCGCGCTGGGACGGGTGGGGCAGCCCGCAGATATCGCCGATGTGGTGGCCTTCCTCGCCTCCGAGGATGCCCGCTGGATCACCGCCAATGTGGTCGATGTGAGCGGCGGCACCGCCATCAGCCCGGCCATCGGTGCCCAGTAGCCGTCCAACCGGTAGCTAGGAGAATGCGCGGGCATACTGTGAACCGTGCAGTTCGGAATCCTCGGTCCCATCGAAGTCCGCCTCGCCGACGGGAGTCCGATCGCGGTCGGCGGCCCGCAGGTGCGAGCGCTGGTGGCGCTGCTGGCGCTCGACGCCGGCCGCGTCGTGTCGCGAGATCGGTTGATCGATGGTCTCTACGGGGAGCTGCCACCGGCCAATGCCGGGCATGCCCTGCAGGCGCAGGTGTCGCGGCTGCGTGGTGCACTGCGCAGAGCGGGCCGCACCGAGGAGATCATCGAGTCCTCGGCTGCCGGGTATCGATTGGCGGTAGCGCCGCGCGACGTCGATGCGCATCGGTTCGTCCAACTCACTCAGGACGGTCGAAAGGCCGTGCACGACAAGGATTTCGCCACCGCTGCCGTGTTGCTGGACGAGGCCGCGCGGCTGTGGCGCGGCCCGGCCCTTGCCGATGTGGCGGATGCGCCCTTCGCCGCGGTGCAGACTGTTCGCCTCACCGAGGCGCGGCTCGCGGCTCTGGAGGATCGCGCGGAGGCGGCGGTGGCGCTGGGCGATCACCGGGCAGCGCTGGCCACCCTGCCCGAAATGGTTGCGGCGCACCCGCTTCGAGAGCGGGCACGGGCCTTGCTGATGCGGGCCCTGTACGGGGCGGGGCGGCAGGGGGAGGCACTGGCGCTGTTCGAGGAGGGGCGGGAGCTGCTCGCCGAGGAACTGGGTGCCGACCCCTCGGCGGAATTGGCGCAGGCGCATCTGGCGATCCTGCGTGCGGATGCCGCACCCGAACGCGCGGTCCGGCGGCTGCCCACGCCGTTCACCGGATTCTTCGGGCGCGATGCGGAATTGGCGCGGGTAGCGCTGCTGCTCGCGCAGTCCCGGCTGGTGACGCTGACCGGTCCGGGCGGGACCGGCAAGACGCGGTTGGCCTTGGAAGCGGGCGCTCGCACCGAGGGGCCGGTGTGCTTCGTGGATCTGGCCCCGCTGGTGGATGGGGCGCAGGTGGTCCAGGCGGTGGCCGCGGCGTTGGGTGGGCGCGAGAGCGCCGGGCACACCCCGGGGGAGCCCCGCGATATCGAGAGCCGCGTACGCGCGATGCTCGCCGAACGACCGCAGCTGATCATTCTCGACAATTGCGAGCACCTGATTCTCGACACCGCACGCCTGCTGCACCGGCTGCTGCTGGACTGCCCTGGTTTGCGCGTGCTGGCCACTAGCCGAGAACCCTTGCGGATCACCGGCGAAACCGTTTTCCCGGTCGGGCAACTACCCGTCGCCGCGGCCGATGCCGCATTGGCCGAGCAGCTCGAGTGCGCCGGCGTCCGGTTGTTCGCCGATCGCGCCGCCGCCGCGCGACCCGGATTTGCCGTGGATGCCGCGACGATCGGCGTCGTCCGGCGCGTTTGCGCCCGCCTCGACGGATTGCCGCTGGCCCTCGAACTCGCCGCCGCCCGGCTGCGCACTCTCGATCTCGGCGAGATCGACGCGCGCCTCGGCGACCGCTTCCGGCTGCTCGCCCGCGGTGACCGTACCGTCGAGCCCCGCCATCGCACCTTGCAGGCGGTGGTCGAGTGGAGCTGGGAATTCCTGGCCCCGGCCGAACGGCTACTGGCCCAACGGTTCTCGGTCTTCGCGGGCGGAGCCACCGCGCGAACCGCGCGCGATGTCTGCGATATCGACGATGCCGATGAACTGCTCGACGATCTGGCCGACAAATCGCTGGTGGAGGTGACCGGCGGCCGCTATCGAATGCTGGAGACCATTCGCGAGTTCGCGCGGCGGCAGGCGATCGACTCGGGCGAGCATGAGCGGCTGCTCGACGCGCACGCTCGGTATTTCACCGACCTCGCCGAGCGAGCCGACCCGCTGCTGCGCGGGGCCGACCAGCTGGATTGGCTGGCCCGGCTGGCCGCCGATGACGGCAATCTGCAAGCGGCGCTGCACTGGGCGGTGCGTACCGATCCGCCGCTGGCGCAACGGCTCATCGCTGCCCAGGCGTGGTACTGGTGGTTGAACGGTCGGCCCGGCGACGCGGTCGAAATAGCCGAACATCTACTGCCCCAACTTGATTCAACGTCCGTCGAGGAGTACGCGCTGTGCGCGGCAGTGGCGGCGCGGGCCGGCGGCGAGTCGCGAGCGGCGATCGAACGCGCGGCTGCGGCGGTATCGGAATCCCGAACCCCTTTGCGGCGACCGCATCTGGTGTTTCTGCTCGCCATCGCGGGCGGTATGGCAACCGTCGATCCGGATCGTTCGCGACTGCTCTTCGGGCCTGACTCGTGGTCGCAGGCTTTCCTCCGATTGGGTGATGGGCTGCGCCTGCTCATGTCCGGGCGCATTCTCGACTCCGAGGCTGAATTCCACGGTGCCCTAGACGGTTTCCGCATAACCGGCGACCGCTGGGCGATCGCCACGGCGCTGGACAAACTCGCGGCGGTTGCCGACTGGCGCGGCGATCGACCGGCCGCCTTGGCCTTGATCGATGAGGCCGTGGAGCGCTACACCGAGCTGGGCACCGTCGACGACACCGCCGATCTGCTCAACCGCCGTGGTGACATCTTGGCCGGCAGCGACCCCGCCGCCGCCCGCGCCGCCTACGAACGCGCCGCCGAACTGTCCGGCTCGGTGGGCGCGACAGATATGCACGCCAATGCGATTCGCGGGCTCGGCGATCTGGACCGCGCCGGCGGAAACCTGTCGAGCGCTCGCGAGCGATACACCGCGGCCCTGAACCTGGCATCCGAAGGCCCGGTGGGCGCGACCGAGGCCCGGGCCCGCGCGCTCATCGGTCTGGGCTGGGTCGCCGTCACCGAAGGCGACCTGGAGGCGGGACGCGCCACACATCGCAGGGCCTTCGAACTCGCACACCGCCACCATCTGCGACCGGTGGCGGCCACGGCCGTCGAGGGCTTGGCCGGAGTGGCCGCCACGTGCGGCGATGTGGAGCGTGCGGCCCAACTGCTCGGTGCCGCCGAAACGTTGCGCGGTCTGTGCTCCGAAGGCGCTGGTGAGGTCGCCCGCATCACCGTCGAAACCCGCTCCGAACTGGGCGAATCCGGATTCCTCGCGGCCTACCGCAAGGGCCGCGGATACCCCGTCGAGGAGGTGGCCGCACTGGTCGGTGAGTGACGGTGAGCCGATGGTCAGGGCACGGTGAGCGACCCCCGCGAAGCTACTTTCCATGACCGAGACACAGCAGTTCACCAACAAGACCGTCCTCATCTCCGGCGCGAGCATCGCCGGTCCGGCCCTCGCCTACTGGCTGACCCGCTACGGCTTCACCGTCACCATCGTCGAGCAGTCGCAGACGCTGCGCGAGGGCGGCTACAAGGTCGATATCCGCGGTGTGGCAATGGATGTCGTCGAGCGCATGGGCCTCATGCCGCAGCTGCGCCAAGCCTCCACCGATATGCGCGGCGGCGCTTGGGTCGACGCGTCCGGCAAGGCCCTCGCCACGCTGGGCCCCGAGCTGATCGGCCTGCGCTCGCCCGGCGATGACGAGGTGCTGCGCGGCGACCTTGCCCGCATCCTCTTCGATGCCACCAAGGGCGATGTCGAGTACCTGTTCGGCGATTCGATCACGAATATGACCCAGCACGCCGACGGTGTCACCATCGGCTTCCACAATGCCGCCCCGCGCGTCTTCGACCTGGTCATCGGTGCCGACGGCATGCATTCGGCCGTGCGTCGCATTGCTTTCGGTCCCGAGGAGCAGTTCGCCCGCCACACCGGCATGGCGGTCTGCGCGTTCTCGGTCCCCAACGACCTCGGCCTGGACCGCTGGGAACTGGTCCACCCAACCCCCGGCAAGGTCGTCCAGCTCTACAGTACCCAGCACACCACCGCCAAGGCCCAGTTCATTTTCCCGGCCCCCGACCAGCTCCCCGACCGCCGCGATATCGCCGCCCAACAGCGCCTCGTCATGGAAACCTTCGCCGACGCGGGCTGGGAAGCCCCGAACCTGTTGCGCGCCATGCCCGAATCCCCTGACTTCTACTTCGACACCGTCAGCCAGATCCACCTCGACCACTGGTGGGACAACCGCGTGGCCGTCGTCGGTGACGCCGCCTACTGCCCGTCCCCCCTGTCCGGCCAAGGCACCAGCATGGCCCTGGTCGGCGCATACGTCCTGGCCGGTGAACTACGTGCGGCCAGGGGCGACCACGACGCCGCCTTCCCCCGCTACCAGGAAGCCATGAGCGACTACATCTCCCGCAACCAAACCCTCGGCTGGTCCAACGCCACCCAGATGGTCGCCACCGACCGCCGCGCTATCCGCACCCAGACCACCATGCTCCGCATGCTCCGCCACATGCCCTGGAAGGGCCTGGCCCTGCGCCCCATCATCAAACCGATCGAGCGCGCCGCCAACGCCATCACCCTGGCGGACTATTGATCGTGCTCGGTCATGTCGGTACCCGGTACTTCACGCGATGTCTTTCCCCCACCCGCTGCGGTCACGATTTCCAGGGCAGCGCTCTGGCCGGCTTCAGCGTGGCTCACCAGTGTGCTGATCCGCCGTTCCTCGAGCGCTCGGCCGTACCGCATGTGCCCAACTGATCCGGTTAAGCAATGGTGCAGCAAATCAGGAAGGACCTAGGGCACTTGTCGGATAGCGCAGATGCGCCGCACTTCGTAGTCTCGGAGGCCACGCCGGGCGCAAGTCCGAAGACAAGACGGTCGACGCACCATCGACACCCGGCAACGAGTAAGCGATGTCACTTCGTTGGCGAGGATCTCGTGTCACACCGGCGGGCCCTATTTCGTCGACCAGTAGACAACCCAGCACGACAATGATGAATGAGGATTGAGAATGTCTATCGAGAACTTGCGCACCGCGGTCCGTGGCGGTGTGCTCCTGCCGGGCGACGCCGATTTCGATCAGGCGGCGCAGCCGTGGAACACCGCAGTCGCGCAGTCGGTGGCCGGCGTTGTCGAGGTGGCCGACGCACTCGATGTGGCAGCGGTGCTCGAGTACGCCCAACGGGCGGGTCGTGCCGTGGTGACGCAGCCGACCGGGCATGGTGCGACCGGCGATATCGACGGCGCGATCCTGGTCCGCACTGCGCGCTTCGACAGCATCGACATCGACGCCGAGCGGCGCGTGGCACGGGTCGGCAGTGGCGTGGCGTGGGGTCAGGTGCAGGCCGCGGCGGCCGGGCACGGGCTCACGGGGCTGGCCGGGAGCAACCCGGTCGTGGGTGTGACCGGATATACCCTGGGCGGCGGTTTCGGTTGGTTCGCCCGAAAGTATGGGTGGGCCGCGAACGCGGTACGCGCCGTCGAGATCGTCGATGCCTCCGGGCGGCCGCAGCGAGTCACCGCCGATTCCGATCCGGACCTGTTCTGGGCATTGCGCGGCGGCGGTGGCGACTTCGCGATCGTCACCGGTCTCGAGTTCGAGTTGTTCGCGCTGCCGCGGCTCTACGGCGGGCGGGTGATGTGGTCGGCCGACCGCACCCGCGAGATCTTCGACCTGTTCACCGAACTCACCACCGACGCGCCCGCCGAGCTGTCGGTGTGGTTGCAGCGCTACCAGATTCCAGGCGCCGCGCCGACCGTCGCCATCGACTTCGCCTACCTCGGTGATCCCGCCGAGGGACGCCATCTGACCAGCCAGCTCGACGCGATCGACGGCGTCATCGCCGACACCCGCGGCGAACTGAGCCCAGCCGAGATCGGCAAAATCACCGCCGAACCCACCGACCCCAGCCCGTCGCTCTCGCGTGGGGAACTGCTCACCGAACTTGACGACGCGGTGGTGAAGACGCTCATCGACGCACCCGTCGCGCCGCTGCTCAATGTGCAGATCCGTGGCCTGGGCGGCGCGCTCGCCCAGGACCGGCCGGACGGCGGTGCGCGCGGCGCGGTTACCGAACCCTACGCGCTGTACCTGCTCGGACTCGGGCTGCCGCAGCTGCTCGGTGATATCCGTGGCCGGTTCGAGGAGATCACCGACGCGCTCGGGACGCAAATCACCGGCACCAAGCCCTATACGTTCCTCGCTCCCGGTGAGTCCGCCGCCGCGGCGTTCGACCCGGACACGCTGGCGCGGTTGCGGGAGATCAAGCGAAACCGTGATCCGCACAACGTTATTCGCGCCAACTTCCCTGTTCTGGGCTGACACCGGGTCCGCGGCCGGCGTGGCCGCCGTTTTTGGCGGGCATGCGGTTCCCGCTGCTGTCCCGTATTTCTGCTGCTACTAGTGAGATTGAGAAGACCCGATGAGCTCTGTGCCCGATTCCGACGCCGGTTGGGGTGATCTGTTGACTCGTGACCGTCTCGGTGTGACGATCGTGCTCGCCGGCGGCACCGCCCTGTACGCCATCAGTAGCTATGTGACTGCGAGCCTGTTGCCGACGGCGATCGGCGAGATCGGTGGCGCGCGCTATTTGGCCTGGGCCACGACTGTTTTCGTGGTGGCCTCGATCGTGTCGTCGACGCTGGTGGGCGCGATGCTCGCCGCCCGCGGTCCGGTCGGGTCGTATCTGACCGGGTTCGGGTTGTTCTCGATCGGCACCGTGATCTGCACAGTGAGCCCGTCCATGTCGCTGCTACTGGTGGGCCGGGCGGTCCAGGGGTTGGGCGGTGGCCTGCTGATGGGGTTGGGGTACGCGGTGATTCACCAGGCGTATCCGGCCGCGCTGCGCGCCCGGGCGGCGGCGCTGGTGTCGGCGATGTGGGGTGTGGGGACGTTCGTCGGCCCGGCGCTGGGGGGTGTGTTCGCTCAGCTGGGGCCGTGGCGGCTGGCGTTCGCGTGCCTTGCGGTGTTGACGGTATCGGTCGGGGCGATCGTGCCGATTGCGCTGCGCGGCACCGGAAGATCCGGTCACGCGCAGCGGATTCCCGCGGTGTCGCTGACGCTGTTGATGGCGGCCGCTGCGCTGGTCAGCGTCGCCGGCGTGCTGCCACGCGGCGGCTGGACCGCGGCCGGTGTCGTGGCGGCGCTGCTGGTCGTGGCCGGATTCCTGGCCTGGGAGCGGCGCGCCGCGGTGACGGTGCTGCCGCGCCTGACCTTCGTGAAAAGGTCGCCGCTGCGCTGGATCTACCTGACCATGGTCGCGGTTGCGATTGGTATCAGCCTGGAAAACTTCGTGCCGCTCTTCGCCCAGGAATTGGGTGAGCTCGCCCCGCTGGCGGCCGGATTCGTCGGTGCGGCAGCATCATTGGGCTGGACGCTGGCACAGGTCCTCAGCGCGGGTGCGCAGCGGCCGAGCACCGTCGATCGCCTGCGGCTGGCGGGTCCCGTCGTGCTGACTGTCGGTCTGACGCTCAGCGCTCTCACACAGATCCGCCACGCGGGCCTGTCCACCCTGCTGGTGTGGGTGCTGTGCATGATGATCGCGGGTGCGGGCATCGGCCTGGCGTGGCCGCACTTGTCGGCGGCGGTCATGGCCAGCAGCCCCGATCCGGCCGAAGCGCAGCAGGCTGCCGCCGCGATCGGCACCGTGCAGCTGATCGCCACCGCCTTCGGCGCGGCCATCTCCGGCGTGTTGGTGAACCTCGGCGAACCCTCCCCGTTGCGCTCGGCCCGTTTCCTCGAGCTCGGTCTCGCCGCGATTGCCGCTCTGGGTGTGGCGGCCGCCCTGGCCGCGCACCGCGCCGCTGCCGGTACTTCATCGCAGCGGCAGCCTGCCCTCACCCAGTCATAACTCGTTACACCACAATCCCCCCGCGCCTCGGTTGGGGACGTGATCGTCGAGGTCCACGCGGTGCCATGTTCAGTCGAGGGGTGTCCACAGTCGATCGAGGGGCAGGACGTGCAACTTGTCTTCGTAGGTGTAGGACTTCTGGCCGAGGTTGATGACTGCGCCGCCGACGAAGGCGCTGCCCAGTTTGTTGCGGAGCCACCATGTGATGGCCCACGAGTCGAGACTTGGATGGGCGGGGCGCTAGGTAGTGTTCGTGCGTCGTGTGTCATCGGCCGCGCGGGGTGGTGTGCGGATCGTGTTGAGTGCTTGTCGGGTGTGGGAGGCTGGCAGGGTGAACCGATTGGTCAATGCGACATCGCCTTATCTGCGTCAGCACGCGGATAACCCGGTCGATTGGCGCGAGTGGGATGCCGAGGCTTTGGCGGAGGCGGCGGCGCGGGATGTGCCGATCCTGCTGTCGATCGAGTACGCGTCCTGCCACTGGTGCCATGTGATGGTTTAGGGTTACTAGTTGTATTTATGCAGGTAGTTGCAGATTTCTGTAGGGATCAGGGTGTCCACAGTCGGTCCAGCGGCAGTTCATGGAGCCGATCCTCGTAGGTGTAGGACCGTTGGCCGAGGTTCACGACCACGCCACCGACGAAGGTCGACCTGAGTTTGTCGCGTAGGAGACGCAGGCCCGCGAATCGTAGTCGGCGCGAGTGCTCTCGGAGGGCGTGGCGTGCCGACCACCAGGGCGATCCAGGTGTGGTCCCCGACCTCGGCTTCCGGGGCGGTGGCATAACGCAGGCCGCTGCCGGCGAGCTGGTCGAGGCTGTACTGCCGGTGCCGCCGATTCCCTGGCAGATCGGTCGTCGAATCGACTGCGGTCTGCAGCCCCCGCCTTCCTGCGTTGCGAGATCCGCGGCCGGTTCTGCATCAATGTCCATGCGTGGAAACGGTAGCCACCGAGTCGCGCCGGCCGGGTCTCGCCGGGGTGTCTCGAAACCTTGACCTGCTGCTCACTGCGCCGAAACGACACCTGACGTTAGTGGCCGGCCGTGCGGGGAGGATGCGTGCGGGCTTGTGGGTGGGTAGTGTCCTCAGTCCGGCGTCAGTAAACCCTTGAGGGCTCGGCGGATTACGATCTCGAATATGTCGCCCGGCGGGTCGGTGTCGTGGTGTGAGGTCGACAGTGCTGCCGCGAGATGCGGATGGCCGCCTTCCTCGGCGGTTTTGTGGAGGTAGGCCGCCTGGGCGGTACGACGCGACCGGTTGGCTGTCCGGTCGCCTACCTCGGCGCGAGCGAGCTGTTGGACGAGCGCGTTGAGCGCTGCGATTGCTTGCAGTTTGATCTGCCCGGGCAGATCGACAGTCGTCATCGCCTGCAGCGCGTACTCGAGGTATCGGATTCCGTGCGGTCCGACACGTAGCGGCTCGACGGGGATGTCGAGCAGCCACGAGTATTTCACGTGGACACTCTTTGCTCGGATCGCCAAGGCGGTGAGGTCGTCGATCACCGCGCCGCTCGGCGACATCTCGAGATCTATCTCACCGGCAGCGGTATCGACCATGAGGTCGAGCACGTCGTCACGACTCGACACGTAGCGGTACAGCGCTGACTGGCTCACGCCCAGCTTCTCCGCGATCCGGCGTGTGGAGACAGCGGCCAAACCGCCGTGGTCGGCCAGCTCGATCGCGGCAGCTGCGAGTTCGTCCCGGCTGTGCGACGGGGCCGGCCCGCGCCTGCCGTCGGTGCGTTCCCACACTGTGGGGTTCACTTTCCCGGACTGTGCCATTTGCCATCCCGTCTGGTCTCCGGTGCCGGTCGTGCCCTATCCTAAAACTGCGTTCAATGAACACTATTTAGGAGGTTCGAGATGTCACCCGTTGAAGCATGGGGACCGCGACGATGGGCCCGGAACGGGGCGGTGCGCCTCGCGTTCGATGAGTTCATGCCGGAGCTCGGTGGAGAACCGCTGCTGGTTGTCACCGGGTTGGGCGTCAACCGGTACTGGATTCCCGTGGGGTTCTGCGAGCAGCTGGCCGAGCACGGTTTCGCCGTGGCGCGATACGACCATCGCGACGGCGGCGAATCGACCCATCTGCCACCGACAGCGGGCCGGAACCCGATCACCGCACTGTTGGCGCGACGCGGTGAGGCCTACACCGCCGAAGACATGGCCGACGACGCGATAGCGGTGCTCGATGAACTGGGCTGGAGTTCGGCACATGTGCTCGGAGTATCCCTTGGCGGTGCGGTAGCACAGCGCGTCGCTCTGCGGCACCCCGATCGAGTACGTTCCCTCACCTCGGTGGCTGCCGTTCCAGGCGACGCCGCCGGACTGCGCACACTGCGCTACATCCGGTTGGGCACGCTCGCGAAGTTCGCTCGAGTGAAGTTCCCCGACACCCGGGAGGGCGCGGTCGATGCGGGTGTTGCGGTGGTGAAACTGTTGTCCTCCCCGAACCGCGAATTCGACGAGGCCGTCGTGCAAGCGAGGTTGGAACTCGACTCCTACAGTGGGGTTCACGACCAGGAGGCGCAGAGCCGGCAGATCGGGGCCCAATGGAGTGGTCCGGCTATCACCGAGATCGCCCGGCCCACCCTGGTCGTACACGGCGAAGACGACCCTTTGATCAAACCCAGCACTGCCCATGTCATCGCGTCGCGGATTCCCGGCTCTCGTTTGCTCCTGCTGCCCGAAGCCGGACACGAACTACCCGAGAACACGTGGAAACCACTCGCGGCCGCTATCCGCGAACTCGCTGACACGAATGCCTGACGAGCAACATCGCGAATCTCCCGCTCTCGCGGTCTCACCGCCATCCGGCTGCCGCGCATATCAACTTCGACGAGGAAGTACTGATGAAATTCGGCCGATCTGCATTCATTGCCGCGCTCGCGGCTACCAGCACCGTTTCGGTAGCAGCTACCGCACACGCACGCCCAAATCAACCCGAGCCGGTCGCGTCCTATCACGCGGCGGTGGTCGACCAGTCCGTGGTGACGACTTTGGACCACGGCACCTTCGCCCTCACGGGCACCGGCGGCTCGGTCGCCGTCCGCAACGCCGCGGGCGGGCTCCTCGACACGCTGCCGCTGACGTACTCCCTGGACGGCCGAATGCTCGGGCTACGCCATCAGATCTCCAGAGACGGCCGCACCCTGACCATCACGCCGGACACCACCGGTCTCGACCGCACTGCGCTGCGTCCGGTGGCGTCCCCGGTCGAGAACCAGCTCGCGATGAACGACCTCATCAATGCGGTGAGTATCAGCACCTCGCTCGGCACTCTCATCGGCACCGCTCTCGGCGCGATCGCCGGAATCGGCGTCGGTATCGCAATTTCCGGTGCCGCCTGCGTTGCGTTGAGCCTGGGCTGCGTCGTCGCCGTGCTGCCGATCATGAGCCTGGCTGCCGCGGCCGGCGGGATCACCGGCCTCATCATCGCCGGCGGACCCATCAGCACCGCAGCGGCGTTCGACTACCTCACCATTCTCAATGCGCCGCCAGGAACCAGCAAGTACGCCGAGCAGACCCAGGGCAAACCCGGTGGCGCTCCCCTGCCGGGCACACCGCAGTGAACACCGGACATCGCGGCGTACCGCGAACAGCCATCGCCGCTCTGGCAGCGGCTGGTGCCCTCACCGTGGCGGCGCTGCCCGCACACGCCCAGCCCCCGGTGCCGCCAACGCTGCAAACTACGGTGTCGGGCAACTCAGTGGTCACCCACCTCGACAGCGCCACCTTCGATCTGGCCCAAGACCAGCGCACGGTGCGCATCGTCGACGCGCACGGACAACTGCGGGGGACCCTGCCGCTGACGTTTCAGGTGAACGACCGCCCATTCACGATCGGCGAGCGGATCTCCGACGACCGACGCACCCTGACGCTGACCCCAGACCTCGCAGCGGTTCACCGAGCCGGGCTCGAACCGGTGGCCTCCCCGCTGGAGGAGCAGCTTGCGCTGAACCAGTTGTCCATCGATCTCGGCCGCGACCAGGGCATCGGCGGTCTTGCAGGCGCAGTGGTCGGTGCCGCCGTGGGTGCCGTGCTCGGGCTCGGTTCATGCTTGGTGGTCGGCCCGGCCTGTCTGGCCACCATCCCCGCAGCCATCGCGGCGTTCGCTGCCGGCGGCGGCGTCGCGGGGACACTGATCGGCGGTGGCGCCGCACTTGCCGACTCCGGGTGGAAATACCTCCTCACCCTGCAGGCACCACCCGGGCAAAGCCCCTACGCCGGCCAGGGCGGAGTGCTCGCCGAGGACGGAACCGGTATTCCCGACGCCAATCTCCGTCTACCGTCCGGATCGGCGAGCGGCCTGAAGAGCGGTTCCTCGAATGGCTCCGGCAGGTAGCTGTTGGTGGGCGGACCCATCATCGACACCGTGATCGCCGAACACTCGGCCGAGCCGAACATGCCAACAGAAACATCCCCGACAGCGAACTCTCGGTGGCCCACCGCGTGGCGCTCGAAACCCTGTCCGCGCTGGGAGCGGCCGGCGATCTACGAGGACCGCTACCCCTGCGTGGTCTGCGATCACTGCCTGAGCCGTACCACCTACCACGCCGGGCGCCGGGGCACCGGTTTCAACACCGATTTCGGTGGCGGGATGATCTCCTGCTACGCGGACCACGACCCTGTGGTCAGTCGCCGACAAACCACAGATACCGGTGTGACTCCTGCTCGATGACCTCGCACAGCTCGCGGGCCTGCCCGACGGATCCCTGATTACCCCAGTGGGCGGTCGGAGCGAAGCGGACTGAGGTGCCACTCGGATCGATGATGTCGAGGAGGCGGCAACTCGCCCGTCTGCCTCATCAAGTGATGGCGCACTACTCTAGATGTGATGGCCCAGTAGTCTGCGGGTGTGGAGGCAGGACACAGTTTGCCATTCTGACAACTCCGCGTTTCTCAGGTCGAGGCGAATGGGCGGAGCGTGCTGTGAGCCGGCTCGATACAGGAGGTCGATGGCTGTGAACCAATTGGAAAGTGCGACATCGCCTTACCTGCGTCAGCATGCCGACAATCCGGTCGACTGGCGGCAATGGGACGCCGATGCCTTGGCGGAGGCGGCGGCCAGGGATGTACCGATTCTCCTGTCCGTAGGGTATGCAAGTTGCCACTGGTGCCACGTGATGGCGCACGAGTCCTTCGAGGACGAGGCGACTGCGGCGCTGATGAACGAGAACTTCGTGTGCGTGAAGGTGGATAGGGAAGAGCGGCCCGATCTGGACGCGGTCTACATGAACGCCACGGTGGCCATGACCGGTCAGGGCGGCTGGCCGATGACGTGCTTCCTCACCGCGGACGGTGAACCGTTCTACTGCGGCACCTACTACCCGAAGCTGCCCCGTGGCGGCATGCCGTCGTTCACCCAATTGCTCGCCGCGATCACCGACACCTGGCTCAACCGGCGCGACGAGGTGAACAAGGCGTCCGCGCAGGTGACCGAGGCGCTGCGGGCGCAGGCGGCCGGGCTGCCCGGCGGCGATTTCAGCGTCACCGCCGAACTGCTCGACCATGCGGTGGCCGCGGTGCTGCGCGAGGTGGACGATAAGCACGGCGGTTTCGGTGGTGCGCCGAAGTTCCCGCCGTCGGCGCTGCTGGAGGGGTTGCTGCGAAGCTGGGAGCGCACCGGTGATCCCGCGGTGTTCGAGGCGGTGTCCCACACCGCAGAAGCGATGGCTCGTGGCGGCATCTACGACCAGCTGCGCGGCGGCTTCGCGCGCTATTCCGTCGACGATGCCTGGCTGGTACCACATTTCGAGAAGATGCTCTACGACAACGCCCAATTGTTGCGCGCCTACGCGCATCTGGCGCGCCAGATCGGATTGGCGTCGGGCGAAACGGTCCTCGCGTGGCCGCTCGCGTTGCGCATCACGGAGGAGACCGCAGGCTTCCTGCTCGATGATCTCGGCACCGAACAGGGCGGTTTCGCCTCCGCGCTGGATGCCGACACCCACCTGGAGCCGGGCGGGCCGGGGATCGAGGGCGCCACCTATGTATGGACACCCGCCGAACTGATCGGCGAGCTCGGACCCACCGACGGTGCCTGGGCCGCAGAGGTTTTCGGAGTAACCACTGCGGGCAACTTCGAGCAGGGCACCTCGATCCTCACCCGATACACCGATCCCGACGCTATCAGGGCCGCGGTGCCGGTCGATCCGGATGCCCCCGCCCGCTTCGAGCGCATTCGAACCACGCTGCGCGCCGCCCGCGACCGCCGCCCGCAGCCTGCGCGCGACGACAAAGTGGTAACCGCATGGAACGGGATGGCCATCACTGCGCTTGCCGAAGCGGGAGCTGCGCACGGCCGCCCCGATTGGGTTGCGGCTGCGGCGCATTGCGCACGCTATCTGCTCGGCCGGCACGTCGTCGATGACCGGGTGCTGCGCGCCTCGCTCGGTGGCGTCGCCGGAACAGCACCCGGGGTGCTGGAGGACTACGCATGGCTGGCTGTCGGGCTGCTCGCCCTGCACCAAGCCACCGGTGAACCGAGCTGGCTCGCCGACGCACAACGCCTGCTGGACAAGGCCATCGAGCACTTCGCCGACCCGGCGGCGCCGGGCAGCTGGTTCGACACCGCCGACGACGCGGAAATCCTGGTCACCCGCCCGCGCGACCCGATCGACGGCGCCACCCCGGCGGGCGCCTCCGCGCTCGCCGAAGCACTCCTGACCGCAAGCGCCGCAAGCGATCCGATCCGCGCGGTGCGCTACCGCGAGCTGGCCGACCAGACCCTCACCCGAGGCGCGGTGGTGCTCGCTCGCGCACCACGCTCGGCGGGGCAATGGTTGACAGTCGCCGAGGCGGCGCTGCGCGGTCCGCTCCAGGTTGCGATCGTCGGTCCGAGCGGTGCATACCTCGGCGGCGGCGAATTGTCGCTCGATGCGCCGGGCGCACTCGAGTTTCAGGAAGAGCGGAGATTGCTCTCGGTCGCACGGGAATCGGCCCCTGGCGGCTCGATAATCGTTGCGGGCGAACCGGACTCGGTGCCGCTGCTGGCCGACCGCCCCCTGGTCGACGGCGCGGTCGCGGTGTACGTGTGTCGCGGCTCGGTTTGCGACCTCCCGGTCAGGACCGCTACGGACGTGCAGGCGGCCCTGGGCAGGCAGTGAACGAAGTCAGGGCTTTTCGCCCCGTGTGCGACTCGTGGTGACCGCGTCGGACCCGGCTGCCCGCGCGTGGAGCGCGTCGGACTCGTCTTCCGTTGCCGGCGTGCGGATCTCGGAGATCGGACTGCGATCGGCCGTCGGGTCCGTGCTGTCGCCCGGCGCCGCGGCGACCGCGTGGCTTTCCTTGGTCTCCGGTGCCGTGCAGCGGATTTCGGTGACCGCACTCACCGGTGTGGCGCCATCCGTGGCGATCGTCGCCGCGGTGTGTTCGGTGCCGGCGGCGGGTTGGCCGGTGCTGCCCGTGGGGTCGATATCGGTCCAGCAGGCGGTGGGTTCCTTCATGCCGCGCAGCCGGATCGATTCGTACAGGGTCCATTCGGCCCTCTCGTGGTCCGCGGCGGCTTCGATCACTGTGCCGCTCACCAGGATTCGGCGGGGGACCTCCTTGGCCTCGGTCGTCAGCCGTGCGGCCTCGTTGACCGCGTCGCCGATGACGGTGTATTCCAGCCGGGTATCGGAACCCACGTCGCCCGCGAAGACCAGGCCGAGGGCGACGCCGATCCCGATATCCAGTTCACCGGCGGCGACCACTTCGTCGCGGATCCGGCGGGCGGCCCGCAGAGCCGGGGTTGCGTTGTCCCGCAACGCGATCGGTGCGCCGAAGATGCACAGTGCCGCATCGCCCTCGAACTTGTTGACCAGACCGTTGTTCGCCTCGGTCGCCGCGACCACCGTCGAGAGCAGCCGGTTGAGCTTGGCGACGAACTCCTGCGGCGGCAGCCCGGTGGAGAGTTCCACGGAGCCGATGACATCCACGAACAGTGCCGCAACCACGCGCACATCGCCGGTCAGATCGACGCCACGGGCCAGGGCCCGTTCGGCGACTTCCGTCCCGACATGCCTGCCGAACACCTCTCGCATCCGCATCCGTTCGCGCAGATTCGTGGCGAGCTCGTTGACCGAATGTTCGAGCCGCCCGATCTCGCTCGCGCTGCCGATCGGCACGCGCACATCCAGCTCACCATGGGTGATCCGGTCCAACGCCCGGCGCAGCATCCGCAGCGGCGCGGCTACGGCGCGGGCCAGCGTCGCGGTGGCGAGCGCGCCGACGCCGATCCCGACCGCGGCGACGTAGATGCCGGTGCGGATGCGGTCGGACGCACCGGACACCGGGTCGGCGAGCACCACGATGAGCATCAACAGCGGCATCGCCCCCGAAACCGCCCAGGTGAGCACGACGCGGACGAATACCGTTGAGCTCCAATGCATTGTCGCGCCGAGCACGGCGGTAACGATCGGAATGGTCGGTCGGATCAGCCGATCGACGATCAGGAAGGTCAATGCCGCCGATTCGAATCCGCCGAGGACGAACATCGCCATCATGACGGCGAGGTCGTGCTGCGGGGTTACCCGCGATAACGCCGCGGCAGAGATGATCACACCGGGCAGCCACAGGGCAAGGGCGCGCGTGGTGATGGCGATCGGCAGCCGCAGCAGGCGGCGGGCCTCTTCCGGTGTGGGTTTGCGCCCGTCGTCGAGCCAGCCGAAGTACAAGGTCCGGTCGCGGATCGCGAGTGCGATACCGGCGAGGAATCCGACCGCCGGATAGACAGCCACCAGCGCCATGGCGCGCACGGTGTCGGGGCCGAGCCGGTGGAAGAAGCCGCTGAGCCACAGCTCGGTGACGATAACGGCGAGACCACTGAGGTTGCAGGTGATGACGACCGCAGCCAGACCCCAGCGGGCCCGCAGTGCCCAGACGACCAGCTTGGCGATCACCGGTTTCGCGAACCTTCTCCGAGGGGTGTCGGCAGCCACCAGTTCCAGGTGCCGAACAGCTTCATCAGCGCGGGCACCAGGATCAGCCGCACCAGCGCGGCATCGATGGCGACAGCGACGGCCAGCGCCAGTCCGATCTGCTTCAGCTCCAGCACGCTCGCGGTGAGGAAGCTGCCGAAGATGACGACCATGATCGCGGCGGCTGCGCTGATCGGCCGTGCCGTGTGCTGTAGCCCTGCGGCGACCGCGTGCTCGTTGTCGGCGGCGGTGCGCGGACTGTCCTCCCAGAACTCTTTGATCCGCCGGATCAGGAACACCTCGTAATCCATAGACAGTCCGAACAGCATGGCGAACACCATGATCGGCAGGAATACCTGGATGAACCCGGTGCTCTGGAACCCGAGCAGCGACTCACCGATACCCCATTGGAACACCGCGACGGTGATACCGAGGGCGGCTCCGGTGGCCAGCAGATTCATCACGATCGCCTTCACCGGCAGCACGATGCTGCGGAAGGCAGCGACGAGGAACACGAACGAGCAGCATAGAACCAGTGCGACCACCAACGGCAGTTTCCTGGTGATCTCGTCGGACATGTCGGCGAATTCGGCGGTCACGCCACCGACCACCACCTGCGAATCCGGCAGCCCCGCGGCATCGGCGCGGATATCCCCGACCAGCGCGGTGGCTTCGGGCGAATCGAACGGCGTCTCGGCGATCACTGTCGCGAAGATTCGCCCATCGCGCTGGAACGGCAGCACCCGGTCGATGCGCTCGTCGTGGCCGAGCTCGGTCAGGAAGGTCTGCACCTGTCCGGCCGCGTCGGCGGACAGTGCCGTGTCGTCGGGGCCGGTCGCGATGAGCGTGATCGGCGCCAGCAATCCTGGCGCGAAATTGTCCGTGGCGATGGCACCGGCCTTCCCGGAGTCGGTCTCGCTCAAGGCCGCGGTGCCCATGTCGACGCCGTAGCGCACTCCAGCGAGTGGTGCCGCGGCCAGCAGCAGAACCAGCGTGGCGGCGATGCCGAACAGCGCGGGTCGTGCCATCACGGTCCGGCTCCAGCGAGCCCACCGGCCGGTGGCTGGATCGACGGCGTCCGCGCCCGCCCGTGTCTCCAGCGGCTGCCAGCGGGCTGGGAGCGCGCCGCGATTCACCCGCGGACCCAGCAGCGCCAACAGCGCGGGCAGCAGCGTCAACGCCACGGTGAGCGTCGCGATGACCGCGACCACAACGCCGACCGCGATTCCGCGAAACACGGGCGCGCGTACCACCATCAGCGAGCACAGCGAGATCATCACGATCAGCCCGGAGGCGACGATTGTCTTGCCCGCGGTGGCGACGGCTACGCCGCAGGCATGCGCGATGGCCGCCGGCGAGGCGCTGGGTGGCTGCTTGGCGAGTTCTTCTCGGAACCGGCTGGCCACGAACATCGCATAGTCCAATCCGATGCCCGTGCCGATCATGGTCGCGACCGCGAGCATCAGGGAACTGGTGCTCATCACATGCGATATCAGGAAAAGTCCGCCGAATGCGAGCAGCAGCCCGCTCAGCGCCACCGCGACCGGCACGAGCGCGGCGACAACGGTGCCGAGGGCCACGATCAGGAGCACGAACGCGACCGGCAAACCGACCGCTTCGGCCCGGCTGGAATCGGCGACCTCGATTTCCATCAGATCGCGCAGTCCGGGGGAGAACCCGGCGAGGCCGACGGTGACCTCGTCGCCGGAGTGGTGGCCCGCTAGTTCCTGGAGCTCGGCGGACAGCGCGGCGCGCGTCGGGATATCGCCGTCGATCCCGATGATCGCCAGCGCGGCATGCCTGGACGCGGAGATCTGGGACTTCTGGTCGCCCTGGAATGGACCGAGAGCGATCCGGACACCCGCAACGTCACCCACATCCTCGACCGCTCGTTCGATGAGGGCTCGGTACTGTGCGTCGTCCACCGTCCGCTGTGCCGAATAGAACACCAGCGCAAGCTCTTCGGCGCCGAGATCTGGATAGTGCGCGGCGAGCAGCTCGCCGGCCCGTGTCGATTCCACATTGTCGGCGTGGAATTCGGCGGCCTCCAGCCTGCCGTCGAGTTTCGGGTAGGCGATCGCGCAGGCGACGATGACCAACAGCCAGAGCACCGCGATCGGACGGCGGTAGTGCGCCACGGCCACGCCCCAGCGATAGGCCAACCGCTGTTCCGGTGGCCGAGCCGTGGCCGGCTTATCGCTGTGGATCGTCTGTTGTGCCATCGTCTGCCGCCCCGAATCGAGTTCCCTCGTATCCGACTGTATTGCCGAAACCGAGGGAATGGGACGGTCGCATTGTTCACTTCGCCCGTTGCGGCCGGTCAGCGCAAGACGACCAGCCAGATTGCGACATAGTGACACAGTGCCGCCAGCACGGTCGCGGCGTGGAAGAACTCGTGATGGCCGAATACCGCGGGCCACGGATTGGGCCATTTGGTGGCGTAGAGGATCGCACCGCCGCTGTAGACGAGCCCGCCGATCAACAACAGGATCAGCGGCGCGATGCCGACCTGCGAGTTCAGCTGCCCGGCGACCGGGACGATGGCCCAGCCGAGCAGCAGATACAGCGGCACACCGACCCAGCGCGGTGCCGTCGGCCACAGCAGTTTCAGCGCGACGCCCGCGAGCGCGCCGATCCAGACCACCAGCAGCAGGGTCTGTCCGGTCCGCCCCGGCAGTCCGAGTAGGGCGAACGGGGTGTAGCTGCCGGCGATGAACAGGAAGATCATCGAGTGGTCCGCGCGCTTCATCCGGATGCGCGCCTTCGCGGTCGGCCAGGTCACCCGGTGGTAGACGGCGCTGATCCCGAACAGTCCGCACACTGTCAGCCCGTAGACCAGTGTCGACCAGCCTGCCGTCGCCGAGATGGTCGCGGCCGTGGCGACCAGGGCGATGACCGCGATTGCCGCGATGCCGACGGCCCAGGTGTGGATCCAGCCGCGCAGCCGCGGCTTGCCGAGCGCCGCCGCCAAGGATTCGCCTGCCGTGCCCGGGGTCGTGCTGGATGCCGCGTCGGCGGCGACCGATTCGGACACCAGTTACCTCCAGTTTGTACCGTCCAGTAACCTACGGGACCGTAAGTTATGGCTCTCCGTTACTGTACGGGATTCGCGGTCGCTGCCGGGATCCTGCCGGTGAGGCGTACTGTAGGTCGCCGTGGAGTTTCCGAGTCGGGTGCGTGGTTTGCCATACCGCATCTACGAGGCGCGGCTGTCCAAGCAGCTGGCCGGCAAACAACATCCCCGGCATGTCGCGGTGATGTGCGATGGTAATCGGCGCTGGGCGCGGGAGAACGGTTTCACCGATGTCAGCCACGGGCATCGAGTCGGTGCGCTGAAGATCGCCGAACTGGTCGGCTGGTGTGCCGCCGAGGGCATCGAGATGGTCACCGTCTACCTGCTCTCGACCGAGAACCTACAGCGCGATCCCGACGAACTGGAGACCCTCTTCGAGGTGATCACCGATGTCGTCGAGGAACTATCGGATCCGGAACAGAACTGGAGCGTGCGCATCGTCGGCTCGCTCGACGGATTCCCCGAGCTGATCGCCAAGCGGCTGCGCACCGCTGCCGAACGCACCAGCGGTCGAGACGGGGTGCATGTGAACGTGGCCGTCGGATACGGCGGTAGGCAGGAGATCGCCGACGCGGTCCGTAAGCTGGTCCGTCAGGAGATGGCGGCGGGCGAGACCGGCGAGGATCTGGTGCAGTCGATCACCGTCAACGCCATCGGCCAGCACCTGTACACCTCCGGCCAACCGGATCCCGATCTGGTCATCCGGACCTCCGGTGAGCAGCGACTTTCCGGGTTTCTCCTATGGCAGAGCGCATACTCGGAAATATGGTTCACCGAGGCGTACTGGCCGGAGTTTCGGCGGGTGGATTTCCTGCGCGCACTGCGCGATTTCGCCGCCAGGCATCGCCGCTTCGGGGTCTGAGCACTCGATCGCGGCGTGAATCGGGTTCCGCCTCGCCGCTTCTCGCGTACCGTGCGGTCTTATGAGTGCGTACGACGATGGGCCGGGCGGGCCACGCGAATTCGCGCTCGACGAGACGGCAGGGCAGCACCGTGATCCGGTGTCCTACGTCAGTTACGAGGAATTCGGCAGGCGCTTCCTGGAATACGCCGCCTCCGAAGCACGCATCGTCGGCGCCTTCGGTCAATTGGCCGGTGCGGCATTCGATTTCGGCCCGATCGGAGTCGGGCCCGGTCACCTTGTCAAGGCCAGTGCCCAGGTCCAGCTCGGACAGCCGCGGGTGCGTCGCGGCGTCGACGAGTACATCTCCTTCGAGCTGAGCATCCCGCTGAGCGTCGACATGCTCATCGACCTGGCAGTCGACCGGCATCGCTTCCAGGTCGAGGGCTATATCCACCTGCACCTGACCGCACGCACAGCGCAGCCGCTTCGGGTGATCATCGACATCGCCGAGCCGCGTCCGAGCGACGTCCGCATCAACGTCGCCACCGCCACCAAGCGCGGCCAGCTCTTGCGCATCCTCGCCAGCGTCGACCACGAGATTCGTCGTTTCGTCGCCCGCTACATCGCCAAGGAGATTCGCAAACCGCACATCATCGCTGCCTGCGATATCGACGTCGCCGCCCGGCTCGACGCGGCCTGGAAACTCTAGCGACCGGCTGGTACACCGATCGGGTTACAGCTTGCGCAGGCGCAGCCGGTTGATGGTGTGGTCGGCATCCTTGCGCAGCACCAGGGTGGCCCGGGGGCGGGTCGGCAAGATGTTGTCGACCAGGTTGGGGCGGTTGGTGGAATTCCAGATCTCCTGTGCGGTGGTGGTCGCCTGCTCGTCGGTGAATCCGGAGTAGTGGTGGAAGTGTGCGTTCGGGTCGGCGAATGCGGTTTCCCGGAGCGTGAGAAACCTTTGCACATACCACTTCTCGATGTCCTCGATGCGGGCGTCGACATAGATCGAGAAGTCGAACAGGTCCGAGACCATCAGTCGCGGACCTGTTTGCAGGACGTTGAGGCCTTCCACAATGAGAATGTCCGGCTGCCGCACGCAGTGCAATTTATCGGGGATGATGTCGTAGGAGATATGCGAATACACCGGTGCGCACACTTCCGGTGCGCCGGATTTCACCTCGGTGACGAAGCGCAGAAGTTTACGGCGGTCGTAGCTTTCCGGAAAACCCTTGCGATGCATGATGCCGCGCCGGGTCAGTTCGGCTGTGGGGTAGAGGAATCCGTCGGTTGTGACCAAATCCACACGCGGGTGGTGATCCCAGCGGGCGAGCAACGCTTGCAACACGCGTGCCGTGGTGGATTTGCCGACCGCGACACTGCCCGCGACGCCGATGACAAAGGGTACCTGCTGGTCGGGATGCTTCTCGCCGAGGAAGGTCGCCGTCGCGGCGAAAAGCCGCTGACGTGCGGCAACCTGCAGGTGGATCAGTCGAGCGAGCGGCAGATAGACCTCGGCGACCTCTTCGAGGTCGATCTGTTCGCCGAGGCCGCGAAGCCCGATCAGTTCTTCCTCGGTGAGCACGAGTGGAGTCGACTTCCGCAGCGTGCGCCACTGTTTCCGGTCGAATTCCACATACGGACTCGGCTCGCTCATTCGTGCCACTTACCCGACGCTCCTGTTAGGCAAACACGCACACATAACGTGGCGCCGCTGTGAGATTCGGTCTAGCTCTGGCCGCATAGCCGAATTCTGCTCTGCGTCAACAGCGTGCGAAAAGCGGGGTGCCACTACCCGATGGTAACCGGGTCGATACCGGTGCTGACAGCGGCTAATGTCGGGCGGCATGGAAGCGCATCCGCTCGTGACGGAGTACCTGCGACTCGGTTTGGCCTTCGACCGGTTGGAGGAAGGTTTCGTCGACGCCTATACCGGTGATCCGGCGCTGCGTCGCGAGGTCGAGAACGCACCCGCACCGGAACCGCGTGCGCTGGCTCGCCGGGCCGCAGCGCTGCGCGCCGAACTGCCCGCCGCGGGACTCGCGCCGGAGCGGACCGAGTTCCTCGACGTGCACCTACGCGCGCTGGAATGTTCCGGTCGCAAGTTCGCCGGCGACGAGATCGGATTCGTCGAGGAGGTGCGTGCCTACTTCGATGTCGACATCGCGCCCGACGACGAGGCGGCCTACCGTGACGCGCACCGGCAGATGGACGAGGTGCTGGCCGGCGAAGGATCGCTGGCCGAGCGGGTCGCCGCCCATCGTAAGGCCGACGAGATTCCGCCGGAACGGCTACGCGCCTGTGTCGAAGAGTTCTCCGGCGCATTGCGTGAACTCGTGCGTGCGCGTTATCCGCTGCCCGACAACGAGCACGTCACCTATGAGGTGGTCGGCGACAAGCCCTGGTCCGGGTTCAACTATTACCTGGGCAACTACCAGTCGACGGTGGCGATCAACTCCGATCTCAAACAGCACATGGCGAACCTGCCGCACCTCATCGCGCACGAGTCCTACCCGGGCCATCACACCGAGCACTGCCGCAAGGAGGCCGGCCTGGTTGCGGCAGGCCAGGCCGAGCAGACGCTGTTCCTGGTGAACACGCCGCAGTGCCTTATGGCGGAAGGTCTCGCCGATCTCGCGCTCGGTGCGATCGTCGGACCTGGCTGGGGGAAATGGGCGCAGGAGATATACGCCGATCTCGGCCTGCGCTTCGATGGTGAGCGCGCCGAACGCCTGGCGACCGCGTCGAGCAAGTTGCTCGGCGTGCGACAAGACGCCGCGCTGCTGCTGCACGACCGGCACCACGACGCAGACGAGGTCGCGCAGTTTCTGCAGCGCTGGAACCTGATCACCCCCGAGCGTGCCCGCCAGTCGCTGCGGTTCCTGTCCTCACCGCTGTGGCGGGCCTACATCAGCACCTATGTGGAGGGCTATCGCCTATTGGGCGGCTGGCTCGATCGCGCATCGACCTCCGATGACCGAGTCGAACGCTTCCGCCGTCTCCTCGACGAACCGCTCACCCCCGGCGCGGTGCGCGCGATGTGACCCGATAATCCGCACATCCTCCCCACGACGCAACCGGACACTCACCACACGGGTGCCCGGTTGCCACAAGGGTGAGCGGACCGCACGGGGTGCGGCTGCGTCGAGATCGGGCAGTGATCGATCGGATGCCGGGACCAAGAAGGTCCGAGAACGCAACTACAGCCAGTCCGCACGCTGGAAGCCGTGTGGACTGGCTGTGGTTGCGTTCCAAGCATTTTCGGTGGCGAGGGTAGTCGAATGGTGGTTGGTTCGGGGGCGGGAGCCGCCATTTCACTACGCTCGTGCCGCTCGTGGCCTCGGGCGGGTGGGGGTCAGTGGAAGATGACGCAGGTGGTGGTGGCATGTGCGACGAGGCGGCCCTTGTCGTCGACGACGCGGCCCTCGGCGGTGGCGGTGGTGCGGCCGACGTGGATGGTGGTGCCAGTCGCGGTGAGTCGCCTGCCGTCGGTCGGGACCGAGCGGATGTAGTTGACCTTCAATTCGAGCGTCGTGTAGCCGACCCCGGGGTCCAGCGTGGTGTGCACGGCGCAGCCCATCACCGAATCCAGCAGCGTCGCGCAGATGCCGCCGTGCGTGGTGCCGAGCGGGTTGGCGAAATCCGGTCGGGTCTCGAGGCCGAAGACCACCTTGCCGTGTTCGAGCAGGTCGACCTCCATGCCGAGCAGATCGCCGATGAACCGCGGCCGGCCCGCCATCGTCATTGCCGTCCGCAGCAGCTCCAGCCCCGACAGCTCGGTGAAATCTATCTCCGGGGCGGCCGTGGTTTCCGAACTCATGGGTTCCATCCTTTCGATGAACCGATCGGTCCACATCTGTCATGATTGGAACATGAACCGATCGGTTCACGCAACTGTGAGGAGGACACCGATGACCGCAGGCCCGCGCGCCCGGCTGATCGAGAGCGCCATCGAGCTGGTCCGCGAACAGGGCGTGCACGCCGCCGGGCTCGCCGCGCTGCTCGACCGCAGCAATGCCTCACGCAACTCGCTCTACCAGCACTTTCCCGCCGGAAAGAGCGAACTGGTCGAGACCGCGACCAAGATCGCCGGTGACCGTATGACCTCCGTCATCGATAAGGTCACCGCCGCAGGCCCGCCCGAACAGTGGCTCGCCGCACTGGTCGGCTGGTGGAAGCAGACCCTCGAACAGAGCGCGTTCACCGCGGGCTGTCCCATCGTCGGCGCCGCGCTCGCCGAATCCGAGCCCCGCGTGCAAGCCGCCGCAGGTGCGGCACTCGGCGACTGGGCCGACCACCTCGCCACCGCCTTCACCGGCAGCGGCATACCCCCGGCCCGAGCCGCATCACTGGCGAGCTTCGTCGTCAGCGCGATCGAAGGCGCGATCGTCCAATCCCGCGCCCGCAAATCCACCACGCCCCTCGACGAGGCACAGGAACATCTCGTGGCCCTCCTATCCGCCACAACTCCGGCCTGACTCGAGACACGGCTCGGCGAGTGACACATGGCTGTCGCGAATGTCGAGACGGACGCACAGCGGTGTGCTGCTCGGCGATGTTTCGGCCTGAGCGAACCCCCTGGCGGTGGGCGTATACGGGGGCCAATAGACTGATGCGGTGACGCAGACGACCGCCTCTGTCAATACTCAGTCTCTCGGTGAGCTCGATCCGGAGCTTGCTGCCGCGATGGCAGGCGAACTCGCCCGCGAACGCGACACCCTCGAGATGATCGCCTCCGAGAACTTCGTGCCGCGCGCCGTGCTGCAGGCACAGGGCAGCGTGCTCACCAACAAGTACGCCGAGGGCTACCCGGGCCGTCGCTACTACGGTGGCTGCGAGCACGTCGACGTGGTCGAGACCCTCGCCCGCGATCGCGCCAAGGAGCTCTTCGGCGCCGAATTCGCCAATGTGCAGCCGCATTCCGGCGCGCAGGCGAACGCGGCGGTGCTGATGGCGCTGATGGATCCGGGCGACAAGCTGCTCGGCCTCGACCTCGCGCACGGCGGACACCTCACCCACGGCATGCGGCTGAACTTCTCCGGCAAGCTGTATGAGGTGCACTCCTACGGGGTCAGCAAGGAAGACCACCGCATCGATATGGACGAGCTGCGCAAGACCGCGCTCGCCGCGCGGCCGAAGGTCATCGTGGCAGGCTGGTCGGCCTACCCGCGCCACCAGGATTTCGCCGCCTTCCGTGAGATCGCCGACGAGGTCGGGGCCTACCTGTGGGTGGACATGGCGCACTTCGCCGGTCTGGTCGCCGCGGGTCTGCACCCCTCGCCCGTGCCGTATGCCGATGTGGTGTCCTCCACCGTGCACAAGACCCTCGGCGGTCCGCGCTCGGGCCTGATCCTGGCCAAGCAGGAGTACGCGAAGAAGCTCAACAGCGCGGTGTTCCCCGGCCAGCAGGGCGGCCCGCTCATGCACGTGATCGCCGCGAAGGCCGTAGCCTTCAAGATCGCGGGCGGCGCCGAGTTCAAGGACCGCCAGGAGCGCACCCTGTCCGGCGCGAAGATCCTCGCCGAGCGCCTCGGCGGCGCCGACGTCAAGGACAAGGGCATCAGCGTCCTCACCGGCGGTACCGACGTGCACCTGGTGCTGGTCGACCTGCGCAACTCCGAACTCGACGGCCAGCAGGGCGAGGATCTGCTGCACGAAATCGGAATCACGGTGAACCGCAACGCTGTTCCGTTCGATCCGCGCCCGCCGATGGTCACCTCTGGTCTGCGCATCGGCACCGCCGCCCTGGCCACCCGTGGCTTCGGCGATGCCGAGTTCACCGAGGTCGCCGACATCATCGCCACCGCGCTCGCCGGCGGCTCCGACACGGAATCGCTGCGCGCCCGCGTCGTCAAGCTGGCCCGCGACCTCCCGCTGTACCAGGGCCTGGAGGACTGGAACCTGCTCGGCTGAGCCGACCCGCTCCGACCAACGTCTCCGCACACCATTCGAGGTGTGCGGGGACGTTTTTCATGGATGCACCGACGAGATGACCTGTGCCGGAACGGAAGTTGCTGTGCTACCGCACCAGCGGACGCAGCGTGCGGCCGGCGAGTTCGACGATGCCGGGCTCGTGGCCGTTCACTGCGCCGGGCAGCTGTCCAGCATCTCGCCGAGCGCGTCGCGTTCGGGCGGGGTGACGTGCAGGCCGTAGCGGGCCTTAACACCGACCCAGCGTCTGGCGTACTCGCACCAGTACTCGTGGCGGGGCGGCCGCCACCGGTCCGGACTCTTGCTGCCCTTGTCGCGATTGGCCTGTTTCTGCACCACAACCAGGTTGTCGATGTCATTGGCGAGGCGCTCGCGCCGATCCGTGGGCCAATCCCATGCTCCCGAACGCCACGCGTCACCGAGTGGGACAACATGGTCGATCTCGAGGTCGGAGGCCTTGAAGCGGTTGTAGGGCAATGGTGTACCGGTGTAGGGATCGTCCAACCTGCCGGACAACACCATGCACCGATCGCGATCGGCCATCCGCACCTCGTGCAGGTCTCGGCGCAGCACCGCATCCCGTGCGGTGCATCCGTCCGACTGCACCGGTTCGCCGCCGTGGCCTGCCCAACCGGGACCGAATGCGTTGCGGGCGTAGCTCTCCCAATGCTCGTTGCGCCCCACGGTCAGGCTGTTCAGCAGTGCCCGCGCGGATCCGGGACCGGGCGGGAACGACGCTGCTGAGGAGGGCCGAGGACTCGGCGAACCCACCGCCGACCGTGTCGAGTCGCGATGGGTGATCCAGAGCGCGGCAGCGGCAGCGGCCACGCACAACAGCAGCGCCAGCGTGGCCACGGCGCTGCGCAGGAACCGTCGCGGCCTGCTCCGGCCTGGCGGCCGCCGAGTCGCTATGCGGGCAGGATAATCCCCGGCAAACGTACGGACACCAGGGTGCGCAGGGCGTCGCAGGTCCCTAACCGTCTAGCCGCGCTTTGCCGCGAATGATGGACTCGTCCAGGTAGCGGGTGATATCCGTGCTGGTTGCCGGCCGGATCATGAGGGCACGGTTGGCGGGAATCTCGCAGTAGCGGCCCTCCGTCGTATCGATCCAGCGCAGCTTGCCGGTCCGGATCGGCGCGCCGTTGCGTGCGCCGAGCAACACAACGGCAGAACCTCTGGTGTCGTAGGGCAGACGCCAGAAGCGCCGGTAGCGTTCCTTGACCGCGCGCGAGGGCGCATTGGCGAACGGGTCCGGACGGTCGTCGTTGAGATCGTCGAGCAGGTAGCTCTTTTCGGCCGCGGTACCCGCAGGCGGGTCCGGCAGTAGCCGAACCAGTTCGGTAGCGAGCTGGTCGACGCGGCAGCGGCGCAAGCGCACCTTGCCACCGTCGGGGCCGGGCGCCTGCACGGCGATGACGCCGGGGCCGCCGCGGGTCGCGCACCCAATGGCCCGAATCTCCGCCGACTCGCGGGCATTGTCGATGCCGAATAGTTCGATGCGCCAATCGGGTCGGGCCAGCACACCGAGCGCACGCCGGAGGTGGATGTGGTCCTCGTGCGCCAGTTCCGCGCGGAACTGCTGCTGATACGCCTGATACTCGTTGCGGCCGGGGAAGCGGCTGGTGAACCGGAACGGAAAAGGTAAACGGTCCATGCCGGTTCCGAACCACGCGGCCGCGAACTGCTCGGCCGTGAGCAACCATTGCGCCATCACTCGGCCCCGAGCACCGGCGGGACGGTCCGCTCGACCGGGCCGAGAAGTTCCGCGGCGTGCTCCTCCGAGCGCAGGTAGCTGGGCGAGTCGTGCTCGCCGTCGGTCCCTCGTGCCCGGGTGCGCGGCGGGACCATGTTCGAATAGCCTGCTCCGACTGTGGCACCGGGACGACCGGCGGGGCCGGCGACAGGCTGTGTCCCCGGCGTTCCCGCCGTCGGGCCCGGCTGGCCGGGGACCGACGTGCCTGGTCGAGGTTCGCCGCTGTAGACCGGTGCCGCGGTGGGCGAGCTCGGTGTCGTCGGCCGGCTCGGGATGCCGTCGAGCGCGACCGGCGCGACCGGCGTGTACGCGGTCGGGACCGTTGCCGGATACGAGGCAGGGCCGAGTGTCGAGGGCATGGCCGGTCTCGTAGAGGTGGGTGTGGTGCCTGCTGGAATGGTGGGCGCGCCGTTCTGCCCGCTCGATGCGGGCGAGACTTGCCGCGGAGTCTCTGCTTCCGGATTCCTTTGCTGTTCCGATTCGGACTGCAAGGCCGGTGTGTCCTGCTCGCCCGGTGTGTCCTGCTCTGCCGGTGCGTCGTGATCTGTGGGTTGGTCTCCAGCTGCCGGCTTGTCCGTGGGTTTGTCCGGCGCGGCGGGCTCGTCGTGGCCGGTCGGATTGTCGTGCTCGGTCCCGCTCTGCGTGCCGGGTTTGCCCGATCCGGTGCCGTTCGGACTGCCGGGTTGCGCGCCGGCGTCCACACCGCCGATACCACCTGGATTCACACCGGCGGGTCGCACCGGCGGTGGCAGCGTCGGAATGTCCGGGGCAGTATTCCCATACGGTTGGATGTACAGCGTGTTCATATCGTCGCGGGCCTGCTCTTCGGCGGTGTTCCGGGCCGCAGGATCGGTTGTGGTTCCGGAACTTTCGATCACCTCGGGCACTGCGGCCTTGAACCGCGCTGCCGCGCCTGCCGCCGCCGAGAGCGGCTGGGACTGCTGATCCAGCGCCTGCCCGAGCTCACTCATCCGCGCGGTGAACTGCCGGATGCCACGCACGGCGCTGTCCGCGGCGGCACCCTCCCAATCCTGGTCGGCCGCTTGCTGAATGGCCGCCTCGAATTGTTCCCCGGCCTTGGTCACCGCCGCGGCGATGGCCGACCAGGCTTCGAGGGCGCCGTCGAGCCCGGCCGGGTTCATCTGAACCGACGCCTTTTTGATCTCTGCGTGCGAAAAGTTCTGCGCGTTCTCGGGATTGGTGATCGCGCGGCCGTCGGTTGGTCTCATGACCGGCCCTCCGCCCTTCCGTCAGTGCCGTCTTGACCCTATAGACGCGCCCGACCCTGCCCCGGTTCCATCGAAACACACCCCTGCCCTCCGGTGCTAGCCACGCCGCGGCGGATTCGCACCGTCGGACCGGTTCAGTTCGCAACGGACTGGGTGACCAGAGCCGGGTAGTCCCGCAGGTCGATGTTGTTCGCCGCGCTGTCGCTGTACTTCATCATGAGCGTGAACATCCGCGAGTTCATGAACCAATTGCGCATCTTGATGCCGCGCGCGGTCTTCGGCGCGAGGAACGCACCCGCATTGCTGTTGCCCGCGAGCTTGGTGTAGCGGCGCATGATCTCGTCGTAGTTGGCGAAGGCGGTGGTGTGATCGTCGGTGACGGCGAGTTCGCCTGCGATGACATAGGCGCCGACGATCGCGAGTCCGGTTCCGAAGCCGCCCAGGGTGTTTCCGTAGGCCGAGTCGCCGACCAGCGCGACCCGTCCCTTGGTGTAACCGGCCTTCTTCATGTCCACCTTGCTGATCGAATCGAGAAAGACGTCCTCGAACGCGTCGATTTCGGTGAGCATGCGCGGCAGTTCCCAGCCGATGTCGGCATAGGTCTGCTTGATGACCCGCTGCTGGTCCGCGGTGCTGTTGCGGTCGTAGTCGAGTTCCTCGGCGGCGAACATGTAGAGCTGCTGCGCTTTCGAGCCGCCGCTGACCGCGAGCCTGCCCGGTGTGTTGTGCGCATACGCGGTCGCGCGGTCGCGCGGCCCGTCGGCGTCGAGGCTCCACGGGCTCGCACCCGCGACGCAGTAGTAGTGGCCCAGGTGCTTGACGAAGTCCTTTTCCGGTCCGAAGGCCAATTTCCGTACCCGCGAATGGATTCCGTCGGCGCCGAACACCAGGTCGAAGGTGCGCGCCGGGCCGCGCTCGAACTCGACGAACACACCGTCGGTGGTGTCGGTGAGTGTGCTGATCGAGTCACCGAAGAGGTACTCGCATTCGTCGGCGGTCTTCTTGTACATGATCGCCGCGAGGTCACCGCGCAGGATTTCCACGTCGCCGCCGGTGAAGTCGCCGGACATGACGCCGAGTTCTTTGCCTGCTTCGTCGACGAACACCATGTCGGTCGTGCCGGTGCGCTGCTGCTGGATATCGTCCCAGATCCCCATCCGCTCGAGCACGATGCGGTGCGTCTCGCCCTTGAAGTCGATGGCCTGACCACCGGTCCGCAGCGTAGGTGCCCGCTCGACCACGGTGACGGCGAATCCGTAGCGGTTCAGCCAGTAGGCGAGGGCGGGACCGGCAACGCTGGCGCCGGAGATGAGGACGGTCTTGTTTCGCATAAAAACTCCTATATTCCGCGTCCCATGGAATCTGTTTCCATCGGACACGAATGAGAGTATGGTAGACACAGTTCCGGGTCAAGCCGTATCTCCGGAAGGATGTGGTGATGCCATCACCTACCGCTGTCGAGCTGCTATGGGGAACCCAGCAGCGACCAAAGCGTGGACCGAAGCCCTCGCTGTCACTGAATGGGATCGTCGCCGAGGCTATCGCCCTCGCTGATGCCGAAGGCCTGGCAAACCTGTCCATGCAGCGTCTGGCCGAGCGCCTCGGCTACACCAAGATGTCGCTGTATCGCTACGTGCCGGGCAAGGCCGAGCTCACCGCGCTGATGCTCGACGCGGCCCTCGGCACACCGCCGGATATGGCAGCGATCCAAGCGGATTCGGTCGAGCAGCGCTGGCGCATCGGCCTGCGCCGGTGGGCGGAGACGATCTTCGAGAAGTACAACGCGCACCCGTGGTCGCTCGAACTCTCCGTGGGAGTGCGTCCGTTCGGGCCCAACGAGTTGTTGTGGATGGAGGCCGCGCTGCAGGTGTTGGCGGGCACCGGCCTGACCGGAGCCGAACGCCTCGACATCATGGTGCTGCTGAACGGTCACGTCCGCAGCCTCGCGCAGCAATCGATGACGGTGGGTAAAGAGGGACTGGAACAACAGCTGATGCGCGAGCTCGGGGAGGTCATGGCCGCCGCGGGCGATCGTTACCCCGAGACAGTCGCGGCCTTCGCCGAGCAAGCTGTCGTCGGTGCCTCCGAACCAGGGGCCGGCCGTGACAATGCGCTGAACTTCGGCATCGACCGCATCCTGGACGGACTCGCCGTCTTCATCGCAGACCGGCGCTGATCCGCCCGGAGCCGACCCGCGCGGCATACAGTCGGAACATGTCCGATCAGACCGAATTGACAGAAGACGCGATCATCACCGTGCGCGAATTCTTCGCCGCGCTGGAAATGGGCGCGGTGGAGGAGGCGCTGGAGCTTCTGCACCCCGACCTCGTCTGGAAGAACTCCACGCTGCCCGATGTCGGCGGCGGTCTGGCCCGGCGCATCCTGCGCGGTCTGCACCGGGACCAGTTCGGCTTCGCCGTCGAGATGCATCACATTGCGGCCGAGGACGACAACGTGGTGCTCACCGACCGCACCGACATCCTGCGGTTCGGTCCGGTGCACGTGGCGTTCTGGGTCGCGGGCACCTTCGAACTGCGCGAGGGCCGGATCATCCTGTGGGACGACCACTTCAGCTGGGAGAACTTCCTGCGCGGCACCGCTGTCGGGCTGTGGCGCGCGGTGTTCCCGCGCGGCTGAGCCGGGAACTAGGAGTGCTCGATGAGGTACTCCAGGTAGAACGGGCGCAACACCTCGGCGACTTCGCCGTCGCCCGCGTGGACGTAGTCATCGATCATCGGGACGACGTACTTGATGTCGGCCGCGCTCTGGCCGAGGTTGCCCGCCGCAGCCTCGGCAGCGGGGATCGAGGTGAGCAATCGCCACAGGTACTTCACGTCTCCGTGGCGCACCGCCAGTTTTATCGCCCTGTCGTGCAACTCCTTGGACGACAGCTTCTCCAGATCCTCGTAACCGGCCATGTCTGCGACTCTAACCCCTGGGCGCCGGATGTTCCCGTGAGCTCGGGTTAACGACAAATTCACGGACACGCCTACCAGTCCGGGAGCGAGGAATCTCGGTCGGCGGTAGCGTCGGTGGTGCGGGTCGCGTCGGTGTGACTCGCACGGGAGGTCCTGACCGTGACTGAGCTATTCAGTACGAGGGGGCCGGCACCCGGCCCTCGTGGCATCTGACTCACGTCGGATCCCATCAGGACGGACCGGTCCAGCGAGATCGTCTGTGCGGGTGCCGCGCGGACACAAAGGAGCCCACCGTGACTGCTGCACGCTCCGTTCCCGCTCCCTCGGCGCATTCCCGCTCCGCGAAAAATAAGGATTCCGCCGCTGTCTCTTCGGACACCAAGGGGGCCCGCCCCATGCATTCCCACAGTTCCGGTGCCAGGACCTTTGTGATCGACACTTCGGTGTTGCTGTCGGATCCCTGGGCTTTCACCAGGTTCGGCGAGCACGATGTCGTCCTACCGCTGGTTGTCATCAGCGAGCTCGAAGGCAAACGACACCATCACGAACTGGGCTGGTTCGCGCGGGAAGCCCTGCGCAACCTGGACGATCTACGCCTGCAGCACGGCAGGCTGGATCAGCAGGTGCCGATCGGCACCGAGGGTGGAACGCTGCAGGTGGAACTGAACCACACCGACCCAGCGGTACTTCCGGTCGGGTTCCGCACCGACACCAATGATTCCCGAATCCTGGCCTGTGCCCTCAATCTCGCGGCGGAGGGCCGCGCCGTGGTGCTGGTCTCCAAGGACATTCCATTGCGCGTCAAGGCGAGTGCGGTGGGATTGCAGGCCGATGAGTACCACGCCCAGGACGTGGTCACCTCCGGCTGGTCCGGGACGGTAGAGCTAGATGTCAACTCCGCTCAGATCGACCGGCTGTACTCCGAGAGTGTGATCGATCTGGATGATGCCAAGGAACTGCCGTGCCACACCGGAATTCGGCTGCTCGGCTCCAGCTCCAGCGCGCTCGGCCGGGTGACGCCCGACAAACGAGTGCAGTTGGTGCGCGAGCGCGAGGCGTTCGGATTGCATGGCCGCTCGGCCGAGCAGCGCATCGCCCTCGATCTGCTGCTCGACGAGAGCATCGGCATCATCTCGCTCGGTGGCCGAGCGGGCACCGGCAAGTCGGCGCTGGCGCTCACCGCGGGTTTGGAGGCGGTGCTCGAGCGCCGCGCCCAGCGCAAGGTGGTGGTGTTCCGGCCGCTGTATGCCGTGGGTGGACAGGACCTCGGCTACCTGCCCGGCTCCGAGAGCGAGAAGATGGGCCCGTGGGCACAGGCCGTCTTCGACACCCTCGACGGGTTGGCGAGTCGCGAGGTGATGGAGGAGGTGCTCAGCCGCGACATGCTGGAGGTATTGCCGCTCACCCACATTCGCGGTCGTTCGCTGCACGATTCGTTCGTGATCGTGGACGAGGCGCAATCGCTGGAACGCAATGTGCTGCTCACCGTGCTCAGCCGACTGGGCACGGGATCACGGGTGGTGCTCACCCACGATGTGGCACAGCGCGACAACCTGCGCGTCGGCAGGCACGACGGTGTCGCCGCGGTGATCGAAAAGCTCAAGGGGCACCCGCTTTTCGCGCACATCACCCTCACCCGTAGCGAGCGGTCGCCGATCGCCGCGCTGGTGACCGAGATGCTGGAGGAGTACGGCCCGAGCGCATAGCCCGGCAAACCCCGTGCGGCGCCTGAGTAGTCAGCAACTATTCAGGGTGTGTTTCACCTCACAATCGAATGGGTAGTATCCGCCGCGATACGTGTTCAGCAACGACCCGGCGAGTCGGTCATCGATTCGCCGGGTCGTTGCCGGACAGCGGCCTAGGCTACGGCCGACGTCACCGCGTCTGCGGTGTCGCCGGTAGCCACTTTCGAGAGGATGGAAATGCACCACTTCGCTCGACGAACGGCTGGACTCACCGCGGTGCTCGCGGCAGGCGCATTGCTGCTTGCCGCGGGCTGCAGCAAGGATGACGACAAAGACTCGAAGCCCGCTTCGGAGACGACCACCTCGATGCCCATGGAGCACATGGAGGAGCACACCGCGGGCGCCGCGGATGAAACCAAGATCGCTACGCAGGGTGGCGACATCGCCGTTGCCGGTGAGATCCTCGAAAAGTACACCGCGACAGGTGGTCCGACCGGTCCGCTCGGTGCCCCGCTGGAGGCACTGGAGACTGCGCCCAACGACGGTAAGTACCAGGACTTCACCGGCGGCACCATCTTCTGGAGCAAGGACACCGGCTCGCACATCGTGTGGGGCGAGATTCGCAAGGCGTGGGAAGACAACGGCGGCGCCAACGGCAAGCTCGGCTACCCGACCAGCGACGAGCAGGACATCGAGGGCGGCAAGGAGAGCGATTTCAGCGGGGGCACGATCACGTGGGTGGACGGCAAGACTACAGTCACGCCCAAGGCCTGATCGGCCGCGGCGTCCGGGGCCGTGCGCGCACGTTGCCGGACGCCGGTCTCCATCCCCTGTTTCTCATTGTCGATGCCCGCACCGCGGGCCCAGCAGCTAGGTTGTGTGAGTGCAAAATCTCTTGACCGACCGCGAGCTTCTGCAAGCGCTTGCGGACGAGGTGGAACTGAATCTGCGTCGTCATATCGAAGCCGCAGACGGCTGGCAGCCGCACGACTACGTGCCGTGGGACGATGGCCGGAACTTCGGCTTCCTCGGCGGCATCGATTGGGAGCCGGAGCAATCAGAGCTCAGCGAGACCGCCAAGCTGGCGTTGACCGTCAGCGTGCTGATCGCCGACAACCTGCCCTCGTACCACCGTGAGATCGGCAAGTACCTGCGCACCGGTTCGTGGTGGCGCTGGGTCGGCCGGTGGACGGCCGAGGAAAACCGCCACGAGATCATGATCCGCAACTACCTCATGGTCACCCGCTCGGTCGATCCGATCGAGTTGGAGCGGTTGCGGATGGACCACATGACCAAGGGCTTCCGCCGTCCTGCGCTGCACCTGCTCGACGTGCTTGCCACCTGCGCGTTCGAGGAATCGGCCGCCGCGATCCGGCATCGCAACACCGCGGCCCTCCGCGAGAACAAGATGGTCACCCTCATGGCCGAGCGCATTGCGGCCGACGACGAGTTGCAGTCTGTCCTTTTCGCCAACCTGATCGCTGCCGCCTTCGACATCGCGCCCGATCAGACGATGCGTGCCATCGCCGACAGTGTGGCGAGCTTCCACGTGCCGACGGTGACGCTGCCCGACGGGCGCAGCAGCGACGACCTGCTGGCCGACGCGGGCATCTACGACCGGGCCAAGGAGGGCGAGCTGGTTTTCGCTCCGCTGCTGGCCCGGTGGAACGTGTTCGAACGGACCGATCTCGGTGACGAAGGCGAAAAGGCTCGTGCCGAGCTCGCGCATCTGCGTGCCGAGTCGCTTGCCTGATTCGGGCTGTCGCGGATAACGCGAATGAATTGCCGCCGGCCGGTGCACGGACACGTGCACCGGCCGGTTTTTTTGTGGCGCTGAGGGGCTATTCGCTGGCGGACGCTTGCTGTCCGTCCTTCACCTTCGCCATCGACAACACGTCGAGTCGGCGGTCGAGTTCTTGCTCTGTCAGCTTTTCGTCGATGAGGCCACGGTCGATGACCGTCTGCCGAATCGTCTTACGCTGTTTCAGCGCCTCTTTCGCGACGGCAGCCGCCTCTTCGTAGCCGATCGCCGAATTCAGCGGCGTCACGATGGACGGGGACGATTCGGCCAGGGTGCGCAGGTGGTCCTCGTTCGCGACCAGGCCACGGATGCATTTGTCGGCGAACAGCCGGGAGACATTGGCGAGCAAGCGGATCGACTCCAGCAGATTGCGTGCCATCACCGGGATGTAGACGTTCAGTTCGAACGCACCGCTCGCGCCGGAGAACGCGACGGTCGCATCGTTGCCGATCACCTGCGCGGCGACCTGCGTAACCGCCTCGGGCAGTACCGGATTCACCTTGCCCGGCATGATCGAGCTGCCGGGCTGCAGATCGGGCAGCTGCAGTTCACCGAGGCCGGTGAGCGGGCCGGAACCCATCCAGCGGATATCGTTGGCGATCTTGGTGAGACTGACCGCGACAGTGCGCAGCGCGCCGGAAGCCTCGACAAGGCCATCGCGCGCGGCCTGCGCCTCGAAGTGATCCTCGGCCTCCGACAGTGCATCGAGGCCGGTCGAGCGCACCAGTTCCGCAACGACTTTCGTGCCGAAACCGTCCGGTGCATTCAGGCCGGTGCCGACCGCGGTGCCGCCGATGGGCAGCTCACCCAAGCGCGGCAGCACCGCCATGATGCGCTCGATACCCGCCGCGACCTGGCGGGTGTAGCCGCCGAATTCCTGGCCGAGGGTGACCGGTACCGCGTCCATCAGATGGGTGCGCCCGGACTTCACCACCGTGCGCCATTCGGTCGACTTGTCCAGCAGCGCAAGCCGCAAATGATCCAGCGCCGGGATCAGATCTTTGATGGCGCCCTCGGTGGCGGCCAGATGCGTTGCGGTGGGGAAGGTGTCGTTGGACGACTGGGACATGTTCACGTCGTCGTTGGGGTGCACGATGACGCCGTTGGCCTTGGCGATCGAGGCGATCACCTCATTGGCGTTCATATTCGAGCTGGTGCCGGAACCGGTCTGGAAGACATCGATCGGGAACTGGTCGTCATGCTTGCCCTCGGCGATCTCCACGGCCGCGGCGATGATCGCGTCGGCCTTGGTGGCATCGAGCAGACCCAGATCGCGGTTCACCTCGGCGCACGCTGCCTTCAACAGGCCGAGCGCGCGAATCTGCGCACGCTCCAGGCCGCGTCCGCTGATCGGAAAGTTCTCCACGGCCCGTTGGGTCTGCGCCCGCCACAACGCATGCACGGGTACTCGGACCTCGCCCATCGTGTCATGTTCGATGCGGTATTGCGTCTCCTCGGTCGTCATAAAATCGACCCTAGCTGTGTTTGATTTGCAGCGCCTTCGGCGTTGCGTGTTCGCGGCCCCCTTAGGCTCGCGTCCGAGCGGCCGAGACTCGCGCCTGCGGCGCATGCGCTTCGGCCGCTCGGACGCGAGCCGGGCCGCGAACTCTAGTGCTCGATCTCGCTGCGCTCGAAAGGCGTCATCGTGCCGAGTGGGGGCGTTGATAGCTGGGCTTGCGACTTTGGTCGATGCGCGTTGGTTGTTCTGGAGGTGGGACGGGCCGCGAACGCTGGCGCTGGGACTTGCTGCGCTCGGAAAGGTGTCATCGTGCCGAGTGGGGGCGTTGTGGCTGAGTTTGCGACTTTGGTTGATGCGCGTCGGTTGTTCTGGAGGTGGGACGGGCCGCGAACGCTGGCGCTGGGACTTGCTGCGCTCGGAAAGGTGTCATCGTGCCGAGTGGGGGCGTTGTGGCTGAGTTTGCGA